>JAFGKZ010000227.1 GCA_016928315.1 Calditrichaceae bacterium | reverse complement strand
TGAACCATAGGAATATCCTCCATACTATTTTTGTGAATAATATAATTCCTATGGTCATATGATACGAACTATAAATAATCAGCCAGCGAATATAAAATATTATTATATGGCAGCTGTCGATTATTAAATGACAGAATGAGCAGATCATTTACTAATGAGGATCTTATATTAGTTTGTTATACTCTACGATGATCCAATAAGCTTCGGATGTTTGAATGGACAGAAGAGCATTTATAAAAAAAACTGCTTTAGCTGCCGGGTCGGGTATTTTATATCCGCGAATCTCGTTATGCAAACCCTTTCAATCTAATGTAAAATCAAGGGTGGTGTGCGTAACAAATTTATCAGAACCAAATATAACCGATCATGTTCTGACAATGCTGGATAAAGGTATGTGCAGCTTGTTTGACTGTGCTAATCCTGTAGAAGCCTGGCAAAAAGTAGTGAATCCGGGTGAGGTGATCGGACTCAAAGTTAATTGTCTTTCCGGCTATGGTTCAACGCACCCCATATTGATTGAGGCAATCATTGAGCGATTAAATGAAGCCGGTATCCGAAAACATAATATAATCATTTGGGATCGTTTAAGCACAGATCTGGAAGATGGGGGATTTAAGATACAGGATCAAAAAAACAATGTAAGATATATTGGAAATGAAGTGCTGGGATTTCACCGGGATTTACAGGTTTTCGGCTCTGTAGCCAGTTTAGTATGTAATACTATTGTCCGTGAATGCGATTGCATCATCAATTTGCCCCTGCTTAAAGATCACAGTATTGCCGGATTAACGATGTCACTTAAAAACATGTTTGGCGCTATTCACAATCCCAATAAATATCATTTAAACACTGGCGATCCCTACATCGCTGACGTTAATATGCTCCCCTCAATCCGTAAAAAAATACGACTGCATATCTGTGACGCTATTGAAGCGCAATATGAAGGCGGCCCATCATTTATGCCCCACTGGCGCTGGCCGATGAACAGTTTGTTGTTCAGCGCCGATCCGGTTGCTTTGGATTATTACGGCTGGCAAATTATAGATGCTAAACGAATAGAAATGGGATTGAAATCACTCACGGATGTCGGACGGGAGCCAACATATATTGCTACTGCAACAGATAATCAGCACCGTTTAGGAACAAATGATCCGAATAAAATTGAATTAGTAAAATTAATATAGCTATCATTTCCAACTCATTATCCTGTTCGCCAATTATTTTTTTTGTTCTCAACGCCTTCTTTATTTTAGATTATTGATAACAAAAGTTAAATGGCTCATTAGCTTCAATTTTCTTTTTAAAACGAATAAAATTGAGTAAATTAGCGTTTTTTAAATTGATGTACATTGATTCATGATATTAATATGGAGAATTAAATGAATATAGGTTCGGTTAGTATTGTTCTGTCATTTATCGCAACCCTGTTTTCCAGCTATTATTATTTCCACATAATGCGATCGGAACTAAAAGTTGCAGTAAATAAAAAAACCAAGAAAAATCAATCCCAAGAAATAGATATGAAAAATGGAAGAATAAGCTATTATATCGGTGTTGGCCTTATTATAGCGGCTTCTGCATTTTTATTCTATTTGTTTATTACTTATCAATTTCAATATAAATATGTATATGGCTATTCTTCCAGAGACCTTCCGCTTGGATTTTTAATTTCATCATTCTGGGCCGGACAGGAAGGATCCTTCTTGTTCTGGACTCTGATGAATGCTTTGCTGGGAATTATTTTCATTAAAACATCTAAAAATTATGAAGCGACCGGGATGTTTTTCTTCTCTATCATCCAGTTGTTTTTCCTGACCATTTTGATAAAAGCAAGTCCTTTTTCAACCTATAATCAAACACCGCCGGATGGTTCCGGGTTAAATCCTTTATTACAGAATTTCTGGATGGTTATCCATCCTCCAATACTTTTTGTCGGATATGCGGCCGCTGCATTTCCTTTTATTCTGGCAATTGCTTCACTCATAAAAAAGGAATTTGACAGTTGGATAAAATATGCGCTGCCATGGACGGTATTTACTTCGCTTACTTTAGGCGCCGGTATTATTCTGGGCGCTTTTTGGGCTTATGAAACATTAGGTTGGGGCGGTTACTGGGGTTGGGATCCGGTAGAAAATTCCTCACTCATTCCCTGGCTGACTGTACTGGCACTGTTACATAGTTTGCTGGTGCAAAATATGAAAGGTTCATTAAAAAAAACTAACTATTTTTTATCAATAATTACCTTTATTTTAGTTATTTACGCAACCTTTTTAACACGAAGCGGCGTCCTTTCTGATTTTTCTGTGCATTCATTTGCCGATCTTGGAATTAACTCATTCCTGATAATATTCATGGTCGTATTAACTGCCTTCGGAATCGGGATATTTTTTAATCGTCTTAAGTCTATACCCCTTGTGTCGATGGATACTTCGGTACTAAACAAAGAAAACGGACTGGGTATAAGTGTGATTGTATTTTCCGCCATGGCTCTATTGACTTTTGTCGGCACATCATCACCTATTTTATCCGGTTTTTTCGGTGATCCGTCTCAAGTGGATATTTCTTTTTATAATAAAATGAATTTATGGCCGGCCATTTTGATGGCCTTACTATTGGGTGTTATTCCCTTCTTAACCTGGATAGAACATAACACCAAAGAGATTATAAAAAAACTGGCGGTTTCACTAACATTGACAGTGATATCAATAATTCTTTCTATTTATTTAGGCATTACAACCGTTTCAATGATTATTTTTGCTGGTATGGCTGCCTTTGCTTTCTGGACAAATATATTAGTTGCCATATCCAATCGGAAAAAGGGGTGGCAGCAGGTTGGCGCTCCTATTGCTCATATCGGTGTCGGTATGATACTGATGGCGATCGTTGTCTCTGGCTTGTTCGATGAATCGGAACGAATAGTACTGGAAAAGGACAAACCCGAAAGCGCGTTAGGCTATAATTTGCTATATAAAGGCCTTGTGCAGAAACCGGATGGTAAAGATGTCGTTACAATTGAGGTTAGTAATGGTAATGAAGTCTTCCATGCCAAACCGCGATTGTTTTATAATGATAAAACACAAGGCATGATGCGCGAACCGGATGTAAAATCCGGCATCCTGGTTGATCTTTATGTTTCTCCATTGGAACGACGAACTTTCGAAGAGACAGCACCAGGACATTCATTGATCATAATGAAGGGTGAAACAAAACTTCTAGATGATTATGCTATTACATTTGTCGATTTTAAAATGGCCAGTCATTCAGATAATCCCGGCGCATTTTCTATTGGAGCAGAATTGGCAATTGCCAAAGGTGGACAACAAACAACGATTATTCCTGTAATGATAATAACAGGGAAAAACCGAGAATATCAAGCAATACATATTGGTCTTTCCGAAGATTTGCATTCAAGCCCAACCGTGGCGCTGACAGGTGTTAATGCCGATAGTAAAACCGTTCAACTGATGATAAGCGGCTTACCCGGACATAATCATCCTTCCGGAGCAAAACCAGAGCAATTGCTTGTTGAAATAAGTAAAAAACCATTTATGAATATTTTATGGGCGGGGTCTATTATACTTCTTTTGGGCGTATATTTTTCGCTACATCGGAGAATGGTGCAGTTGATCCGGAAAGAAGGAACTCGCTAGTAAAATTCCAAATAGCATGTAAAACGTTTAAAAATATAAACAACTCATTTTTAAAACATTCAAAGTATCGCTAAAGATCATTAAATAAGCGTTACATGTTTTATCGATAAATGTTTAATATTATTAAAAATTCAAAAAGTAAATCCTCGCAAAATTCGTGCGATGAATCACATACAGCGTGCAACTTTTAAGGTATGCTTGCGTAAGAAATTAAAAGCATTTCTTTGAATATGCCTTATGACCAAGCGGAGGCAGCGCATAACGTGTTTGGTCACTTTCAAAAAAAAGCCGGTACGGGAACACCGGCTTTTTTTAAAAAATAATTTCATCATCTTGTCTTCCATATTGATTTTTATTTTTATCTATACTAAGATTTGGTAAACCAACAATATACTTTTTTATGGTTAATTTAGATAAAAAATATCAGCTTCCTAAATGGTTGTTAACTTTCTTTTCCGTATTAATGGTAATGTTAATAGGCCTGATTGATTATTTAAACGGGATTGAGATAAGTGTGGCAATATTATATTTATTGCCTATTATGTATGTTGCTTGGTATATCGACAGAGTTACAGCATGGGTTCTTTCGGGTATTTGTTCTATAGAAGGATTTTTAGCTGATCATCTATTGGGTCATATCTACGAAAATCCCTTTGCTCCTTACTGGAATGCTTTTGTGTGGTTAATCTTTTTTACAGTTTTTGTATATGTAGTTACATCATTAAAAAATATATTGGAAGAGGAACGTGAGATTCACCGCTATGATCCCCTCACAAAGGTTTATAATCGTAAAGCATTCTATGAAATTCTATTAAATGAAATTCAGCGCAGCATACGGTATAATCACCCCATCACTCTGGTTTATCTTGATTGCGACAATTTTAAATCAGTAAATGATAATCATGGGCATAAAACTGGTGACATTTTACTTAGAACACTTGCCGAGACAATAACATTAAATCTTCGTAACGTAGATATTGTGGGCCGATGGGGAGGTGATGAATTTGTTTTGATTTTGCCGGAATCAAATTTTGAATCTGCCAACACTGTATTAACAAAATTACAGAGAATTACCACTGCCATGTTCAAACGGAAAAAATGGCCGGTTACATTAAGTATGGGTGCTTGTACGTTTATTGAGCCACCTCTTTCAGCTGACGCTGCAATCCAGAATGTTGATAAGCTGATGTATAAAGCAAAAAATGGCGGAAAAAATAAAATAGTCCATCGGATTGGTTGACTTCAGTTATCTATGGATTTATTCAACATAACAAAGTAAAACCAGTCACAAAATAAATTTGAATAAATATGACACTCAGGGTAGATTAAATTTATAATCAATTACTCTTTTAATTGTTGATAAATTGAAATAAAGTTAACAGTGACAATTTGCCGATTGATTTGTTAATTGATTTAGAGTAATTACTGAAGAATAATTAGTAGAAAAAGATATACTTTAAAAATGAAATCTTTTACTTTCCTGGCATCCGCATTTCTCTTATTCTTTACATCGCTTCTGATTCTTGGCGTAGTTTCAGGATCAGAATACGATGTTGTCGCATCTACTACAATTGAAGCACCCCAGGTTGTTGTACTAAAAGAACTGATTGATTTTAATAATTACTATAAATGGTGCCCTAATATTTTAAAATCAGAATATAATCCGGAAACACAATTTCGGGAATCATTATATGTAATGGACAAACGTCCTGTTAGTATACATGAAAAAGTACAGGTTATTTTATCTGAAAATATTATCCTATTTACAGAGCATAATAATAAAGCACGTGGTTATATCCAAAATATCACCAATGCAATTCATCTTAAAGAAAACTCGGATGGCACAACAGAGGTAAGTTGGGAAATGAGTTATACCTTAAAGCCTATGTTGAGTAAAATATTAAATATCTTCGCTGTAAAGCCTGCCCTTAATCGTATGTTAGTTGAAAATTTAAATGGATTGAAAAAGAATATTGAAAGATAATTCCAATTAGATCGTTAATAAATCGGATAACCGCCTAAATTGTATGTAGTTATAAATTATTATTTATTATTTACTTATTTAATTGGGATTATTCTCTCTCGTTCTGAGTTACTTGTTCATTGTTTATTTTACAGAATAATAAATCCGGGCGATTAATCCTGATCTCTTCGCATGGAAACAAATATACGTATCGTGACTGCAAATTACATCCTGCATATCGCTAAAGGTTTCTTCTACTGCCTGCTGTTTTTCACTGCCTGGTTTGCTGCAATCAAAACCGGATCCCAAACAGGAGCAAATGGCGGAGCATAACTCAAATCCAATTCTGCAATTTCCTGAACCGTCATAGCTTTATGAAGCGCCGTAGCTAAAATATCTATTCGCTTGGCAGCGCCCTGGTATCCGGCGATCTGAGCGCCAAGTAGTCTACTATTGATGGCATTAAAAATTAATAAAACTGTCATCGGCTTAGAGCCGGGATAATATGAAGCTTTGGTTTTATCCTTAATAACTACTTTTTTATATGGAATGTGTAAATCCGTCGCTTGCTGTTCGGTAAGCCCTGTCCGTGCTATTTCCAGATCGAATACTTTAACAGTAGCCGTTGCCACCATCCCGTTAAAATGACTGACTTTTCCACTGGCATTATCCCCGGCAACACGCCCTTGTTTGTTGGCTGTAGTTCCCAGTGGAACATAATCACTTTTTCCTGTCAGCAAGTTTTTAGCTTCGGCACAATCCCCGGCGGCATATACATGGATTTTGTTTGTTTGCATCTTGGTATTCACTGCAATAGCGCCGCTTTTACCCAGCTCTACGCCGCCGCTGACAGCAAATTCAACATTGGGTTGAACACCTGAAGACGCTATAACCAAATCAATCGGTAGCTCATCGCTGCGCTGGAAACGAACTGCTTCAACTTTATTATCACCAATAAAGGCGGTAACCTTATCGGATTTTAAAACTTCACATCCCTTTTCTTTTAGATAATTTTCTATTTGATCTGATATTTCTTTATCAACCGTATTCATTAACTGATTACGCATTTCAACCAGTGTTGCCTTAAGATTCTTTTTAACCAATGCCTCAGCCATTTCCAAACCAATATATCCCCCGCCGATAATTAAAGCATTTTTAGGATTTGCCCTTTCAATATGTTCTTTAAGGATTATTCCCTGATCCATGGTGCGAAGGACAAAAATATTTTGCAGATGACTTCCCGCAAGCGAGGGCATGATCGGGCTTGCACCAGTGGCAATTATCAGTTTATCATATTCCAATTTTATGATACGATCATCGTCCAGATTTTTTACGTTCACTGTTTTGGAGCGGGAATCAAACGATTGGCCTTCATGCCTTAATTTAACCTGAATATTTCTCTTCTCGATGAAATCATCCATTTTAACAGCAATGAGATTATCTGCCCGATCGATATCACCTGATATAAAATAAGGCAACCCACAAGCGGCATAAGAAACATAGTTCGATTTTTCAAAAACTGTGATTTTTACTTTTGGATCATTGCGCCGAATCTTGCTGGCCGCAGACATGCCAGCCGCATTGCCGCCGATAATAATTATGTGTTTTTGAGAGGAATTCATTTGTACATATTTATCATATGAATAATGATTAATTTAAAGTTAATAAAATAATGATTCAATTATTTAAATAAGAAGGAATAATTGTAAGTCAGATGATGATAATGAGAAAGAAAAAAAGGGGATTGCGCGTATGTTTCACAATCCCCTGCTATTTTGATGAAACGTTAAATTGCGAAATGGACACCCACGCTGAATGAATTATACTGACCGATATTATAATCGGCATTCAGGTTAAAAATAAGCAACATAAAGTTAACGCCAAGAATTAAGCGTGTCTGATTTTCTCCTTTCAGCTCAAAATTAATTGGAATCACTTCCGGTTCAACGCCTCCCGGTAACTGCACGATATAATCATAAGAAACCTCCATCTTGGCCGTTTCATACATGAATCCGGCATACGGGGTTACATTGAAAACGCGAATACCGAATTGTTTGCTGGCGTTAATCCCAAAGGACGTGGTTTTTGTTTTGAACAAGCTGCCGATATTCATCGTTTGTGTATAAAATGCAAGCGAGTAATCAAAAGGAATCACATCAGGCAAATACACGGCCGGATTATGCTGTAATCCAAAACCGAAGAAATCAAAAGTACCCAGATCATCCTTCAATTTAACTTTTGGCAGCCAACGGAATGTGGCATCTGTGCCAAGCACCGTACCTATTTTAAACTGTGTAGACATCAAAGGCATGTAGGATATATCCGCCAGCTCCTTAAATCCAGCAACCGGAAGCTCAATAGTCTGTTCTTGAATTTCAGGATGATTTCCGGGAGCGCCTATATCAGTAAACTCCTGATATGGAAATTTTATTTTTACATAATCTTTAGAATCACCGATGATTGTTGCCCCGGATATTTCTACTTCAAATTTTTCTCCTGTTATTTTACTTACGACTTCTCGCTCTATTGCATTTAGATCAGCCCAGGTATCAGTGGTATTCGGATCATTTCTAAGTAGTATGATGGCTTCTTGCTCGCTGAATCTGAACTGCCCTGTTTCTGTGAATGACTTGCTGTCATCCGGGAAAAAGGCGCCCATACCCACAAATCCTACTTCAAAGGTAAATCCAACCATTTTGGGTTTAGGTGCGCGATGAAACCAGCCTGCATTTAGGTCAGTGCCAAATGCGGAAGATATTGGCGACAAATAGCTGCGGGCAGCATCTTCCGATAATCCTTCCAAGGTTTGCCTTAAATCATCCTGGGCAAATAGTGTTACAGAAAAAATAAAGATCATGAAACCAGCAATTAATAAATTCCGCTTCATAATGATTCCTCCTTTGTGAATTAAAGGATACTTATTATTTTGTATAAACTCTTATTTATGCGTGAATTACTAATAAATATTCGGAAGTAAAAAGAAATAATTAAATCAAAAATAAAAAAAGGCTGCCTTTGCCTAAGACAGCCGGTATTTTTTTATAGCAAATTAACAAGATTTCCTATGTGCCAGCGGTAGCCATTTTTAGTCTTTTAAGAAATACTCTTAAGATAAACGCTGAAAGGAATAAAAGCAGAACCAAAAATCCAAAAAACAAATGATGCGGCAATGTGTTATAAAAACCGCCAAAGAATCCGGATAAATAATTACCTATGGCTGTTGCGCCAAACCAGCCGCCCATCATTATACCACGCATCCTTGCAGGCGCCACTTTTGATACAAACGAGAGCCCCATTGGACTAAGGCAGAGTTCTCCGAATGTAATGACAAAATAGGTCGATATTAACCAGGCCGGACTCATATTATTGGCGTCTGCATTTCCTCCAACCCATGATGCCACTACCATGATGACCAGGGCTAATCCGGAAATGAACATACCTAAGCCAATTTTTGCCGGTGTGGACGGCTCTTTATCGCGTTTTCGTAACCAATTCCAAAAAGCAACCACAAGCGGTGTTAGTAAAAGGATAAAAAGCGGATTAAAAGTCTGATAGGTTTCAGGTTTTAACCAATCGAGAATAACGGTTGATCTTTGAGCAAATAATGTTAAGGCAAAGCCGTTTTGATGAAATGACATCCAGAAGAAGATCACAATCGCAAAAATAGTTAACAGTGCGCCTATTCTTGCTCTTTCTATCTCCGGACTTAATTTTTCATCCGTAACCGTTTTTCCTGCATTAACATCTTTATTATTTATCTGATCTCCATGGCTATAATTTTTCTTCCAAATTTCAAAAACAATTAAAGACATTATCATCCCAAAAGAAGCCGCAGCAAAGGCTGAATTGTAGTTACCAAAATAATCATGCAGCCAGGTTGCCGCTAAAGGAGCGATAAAAGCGCCTAAATTAATACCCATATAAAAAATGTTATAGCCTGCATCTTTATATGGACTTCCTGTTTTGTACAGATTGCCAACCAATACAGATATATTTGCCTTAAATAAGCCATTACCAATAACCATGACAAACAAAGCAACATAAAATATGGAAATAAAATCCGGACCGGATAATGCCAGCAGAGCATAGCCAATGCTAAGAATAACGGCGCCGAGAATAATCGTTTTTCTGTAACCTAAAAAACGATCGGCGACCCAGCCTCCGGCAATTGGCGTAAAATATACTAATCCCAAAAACCAGCCATAAACCTGGCCTTTAAAGACATCTGTCCAACCAAGAGTCTCATCCATATAAAGCGTAAAGACAGCCAGCATGGTGTAAAATCCAAACCGCTCCCACATTTCCGTAAAAAACAGAACCATCAATCCTTTTGGGTGATTTTTAAGCATAGAGGCTCCTTGTAAAGATTATAATTAATAATTTAAAAAGGCTTAAATATACTATAATTGTATCTATTAATCAAAGTCTGTCTTGACTTTTTTGACTCTATACAACGATTCGGATAGATCGAAATATTTCTGAATTTAGATTGCCTTGCAGGTATTAGGTTAATGAGTCATTAAAAGAGTATTTTATAAGTTGCCACTGCCTAAAGTGCGCTAAAGTTATTGATTGTTAAGTTATTGAAGGAGTAGTTTATAAATGTAAAATGCCTAAAATGAACCAAAGTTAAAAACATGGACAATAACAAATAACATAATAACTCAATAACTAACATCCAACTTTAGTTCACTTTAGTTATGTATAAATTATAGTCATTCATTCTACGGGCAGATTCATGGTTATACTGAATTTACCATTCTGCGCATTTTTAAGGATAGTTGCTTTTCCTTTGTAAACAGCATCCAGTCTTTGCTGTAAAGTTTTTAATCCATGTCCTTCATTTTTTGATGACTTTGATTTTTGTTCAAATGGATTTCGGACCGTAACCCTCAGACGATTATGTTCTAACTGAATCTCAATATATATTGTGCCGCCTAAAATTTGTTCCTGAATACCATGCTTAACTGCATTTTCAATAAGTGGTAATAAGGCAAATGGTAAAATTTTTATTTTTAAAACATCATCAGCTATATTAAATTTTAATTGAAGCCGGTTTCCGAGACGAACCTGCTCCACGCCAAGATAGTTTTTAATATGATTAAGTTCATCCTTTACTGTAACAAATTCATTATTACCGTATTGCAGACTATATCGCAGAAAATCAGAGAGTTGCATACACATTTTGTTGGCTTTTTCTCCTGCGGTCATGGTCAGCGTACTCAGCGCAGTCAGACTGTTAAATAGAAAGTGGGGATGAATGGTCGATTTTAGTGATTCCAATTCCGCCCGGCTGGCCAGCAAATGGCTTTCGATGGCATCCTGCTCAGCTCGGCGACTGTTTTCCAGTGTAATAAGCAGATAATGAAACAGGCAGGCAAGAAAATACAACAAAACCCCTGTTGCAAGAAGCAAAGGGAATGCCCGGTTAAAGTATTCCCGCCAGGCTTCGGATGTATTCATTAAAACAAGCGTTTCACTGTACATCATGGTAATTTGCAGCCAGATAGCATTCATTACCAAAGCTGTACCGCCATGCTTAAAAATAAAATTAAATATTTTTCCCGCTTCAAGGGGAATAGTCCGGCAGACGTACCAGGTAGAAAGTAAAATGAATAATTCAAGGAATAACATTGGGCCAAACAGCAATGCGGAATGCGGCCATGGAGTTCCGCTTATTGTACTTTCCACGCTGATAAAACTAACAATAATTGGCAGCCAAATCAGGATAATAAATAATATTTTTTTAGGCTGATTGAGTAAAGGGTGCATTTAATTTTTAACCTCTACGCCACCCATGATAACCGTACCGTGTATAATTAGAGTTTTATTACTTGCGGTATCTACCGCTTGTCGTATTTTATTATCAACGCCGCCCATTATCGGTGTAACTTGTATATTTACATTCCAATTTCTTGGAACCATAACTTCAAAACCTCCCCAGAAGGCAAATACTTCCAGATTAATGGATTCACCCTGAAATGAAGCATCCCGCAAATCAATATTCCCGCCGCCCATAATAGCGCTAATTTTACCGCCTTCCAAATTCTGCGTGGTATAAGCGCGATCGCCGCCGCCAAGAATGTAGGAAAGATTGATAAAATTACTGCTCTGAGTTACATTTTTCCTTTTCCAGGTCGTGTGCCGCAAAATTGAAAATCCGATCAGGATTAAAATAATAGGCCATAAATCACGAAATCTAAAATAGAAAACATCCAGATTATTGCCTAAAAATAACAGACCAACTCCAATCAAAATAAAGCCAGTCCATGATTGACGGCACTCTTTTGGCTGTGCAAGCTGACCAATTCCTAATAAAATAAGAATGACAGGCCACCAGTCCCAAATATCCACATATCCTATCAATCCGATATTTTCCAAAAACAATACAAGACCAGCAATAATAATAGCCAGACCAAAAATTATTTTAGCGTCGAATATACTTTTACAGCGGTTTTCCATAGCTTATCCTTTCTTTTCAGTATCAGCTCATTTTTATGTTCTATATACATATTTTTACTTAAAAAGTTATATAATTTTCGGTAAACAACAGCCTACCAACGGTGAATTACGAGACCATTTCTTTA
>JAFGKZ010000226.1 GCA_016928315.1 Calditrichaceae bacterium | reverse complement strand
TTTTTTGAATGCTGCAACAGCAGTCTTTTAGAAAGTTTGTATAACTTCTCTACATTTTTCTATTACTATTTTTCCTATTAAGTCGATTCTGCATGTAATGACAGGTTTATAGCTTTCAATATCAATATGTGTGCCAATAAAACTAACAATAAATATTTGACAGGAATAAATCGAGAATATATATTCGTTTCAAAACACGACAAAAATAGTCGTATTTAAAAAATTAGAAAACTTTTATGCTCAGGTTTAGTAAAAAATTGGATTATGCACTCATATCTATCTTCGAGATAGCAGATCGGAATGGTCAGTTGCCAGTATCGGCTAAGTCTATTGCTATGCGTTATGAAATCCCTTTAGAATTATTAGGTAAAGTATTACAAACTTTAGCAAAAAATGGCTTGGTGACTTCGATCCAAGGCGTAAAAGGCGGATATGTTTTAAATCATTCATTACGTGATGTAAGTATTTTGCAGGTTGTTGAAGCTATAGAGGGTCCCATCTCTTTGACTGCTTGCCATAATGAAAATATTTGTTTGTGCAATCAGCATACGAATTGCAATATACGTACACCCATGGCAATGATACAATATGAACTTGAGCAATTTTTTGAAAGTATATCATTGGAAGAGTTAAGAAATAGAAATCTGAGAACACATGCACAACTGTTCAATCGGGTATAAATAAAGTTATAGAGGTATTATGAGTACAGAGTTAGAAAAAATTGAATCCTTAACAAAAAAAGAATATAAATACGGCTGGATTACCGATATAGAAAGTGATTCATTGCCTCTTGGTTTAAATGATGATATTATAAAAGCATTATCAGCAAAGAAGCATGAACCGGAATTTATGTTAAACTGGCGTCTGAAAGCCTTTAAACGCTGGCAGCAGATGGAAGAACCCAATTGGGCTAAGGTAGACTATCCGAAGATTGATTACCAGAAAATACGTTACTATTCTGCACCCAAGAAGAAAAAGCAGTTAAAAAGTCTGGATGAAGTTGATCCGGAATTATTACGTACCTATGAAAAATTGGGTATTCCTCTTGCCGAACAGGAAAAACTAGCCGGTGTGGCTGTTGATGCTGTTTTTGACAGCGTATCCGTTGCTACAACCTTTAAAGATAAACTATCAGAGTTAGGCATAATTTTTTGTTCGTTTTCTGAGGCGGTGCACAACCATCCGGATTTGGTTAAAAAATATCTTGGTTCCGTAGTGCCACCAACTGATAATTTTTTCGCAGCTTTGAATTCAGCTGTTTTTAGTGACGGCTCCTTTGTATATGTTCCAAAGGGAGTGCGCTGTCCAATGGAACTCTCAACCTATTTTAGAATTAATGCCGCCGATACGGGGCAGTTTGAGCGAACGCTGATTATAGCAGATGAAGGAAGTTATGTAAGCTATTTAGAGGGCTGTACGGCTCCCATGCGTGATGAGAACCAGCTGCATGCGGCGGTGGTGGAATTAATAGCTCACAAAGATGCTGAAATTAAATATTCCACGGTGCAGAACTGGTATCCGGGTGACGCCGACGGTAAGGGAGGTATTTATAATTTTGTTACAAAACGCGGCATCTGTAAAGAAGAAAATGCTAAAATATCATGGACACAGGTTGAAACCGGATCGGCAATTACCTGGAAATATCCAAGCGTTATTTTAAAAGGCGATAATTCGATCGGAGAGTTTTATTCAGTAGCAATGACCAATAATTTTCAGCAGGCAGATACAGGTACTAAAATGATTCATCTTGGTAATAATACAAAAAGTAATATTGTATCAAAGGGTATCTCTGCCGGAAGAAGCAATAATTCCTACCGCGGGCTTGTTAAAATTTCCAAACATGCTGAGAATGCCCGTAATTTTTCGCAGTGTGATTCCTTGTTGATTGGCGATAAATGCGGTGCGCACACATTTCCTTATATTGATGTGCATAATACTTCAGCTCAGATTGAGCACGAAGCAACTACCTCGAAAATTGGGGATGATCAGATTTTTTATCTGAACCAGCGGGGCATTTCTACGGAAGATGCCGTATCGATGATCGTGAATGGTTATTGCAAGGAAGTGTTCAGAGAATTGCCTATGGAATTTGCAGTTGAAGCGCAAAATCTGTTGAGCTTGAGTCTGGAAGGTAGTGTCGGTTAATTAAATAAAGAATAATGTGGAGAAGCAAATACATGTTAGAGATAAAAAATTTACATGCGGCTATCGAAGGTAATGAAATACTTAAAGGTATCAATCTAAAGATAAATGCTGGCGAAATTCATGCCATTATGGGGCCAAATGGATCGGGGAAAAGTACGCTTGCCAATGTATTAGCCGGCAGGGAAGAATATGAAATTACCGGAGGCAGCGTTCGTTTTAAGGATAACGATTTATTGGAATTGAATCCGGAAGACCGTGCCCGCGAGGGTCTTTTTCTGGCTTTCCAGTATCCGGTAGAGATTCCCGGCGTAAGCAATAGTTATTTTCTTAAAACTGCATACAACGAAAAAAGAAAATATCAGGGTATGGAGGAGATTGATGCGGCTGATTTTTTAATGCTGATGAAAGAAAAGATGAAGCTGATTGAAATGGATCAGGCATTGATGAACAGGCCGGTAAATGAGGGATTTTCCGGAGGCGAAAAGAAAAGGAATGAAATATTTCAAATGGCCGTGTTGGAACCGAAGCTGGCCATACTGGATGAAACCGATTCTGGATTGGATATCGATGCGCTTAAAATTGTAGCCAATGGTGTTAATAAATTGCGTTCTAAAGATAATGCATACATTGTTGTTACCCATTATCAGAGGCTGCTGGCGTATATCATTCCAGATTTTGTTCATGTGTTGTATAAAGGTAAAATCGTAAAATCCGGTGGAAAAGAGCTGGCGCTGGATTTAGAGAAAAAAGGATACGATTGGTTAAAATAAATCAGAAAGATAAACATGCAAACGGATAAGACAATTCTTCAATCATATATTAATAATTTTCAATTTTTAGAGAGGGGTTTGAAAAAACAGAGTAATGATCCCATTCATGATCTAAGAAAGACAGCCTTCAATCATTTACTTGAAAAAGGTTTTCCGACAAAACGTGAAGAAGAATGGCGATTCACGGATATCAGTCCAATTATACAAGAGAGCTTTATCTTAGCTGAAGAAAATAATATTAAGGAATTTAAGCAATCAGACATTATTCAATTAATGTTCAAAGATTGGGCTGGACCGTTGCTTGTATTTATAAATGGAAACTATGCAGAACATTTATCTGATATAAATACGGCACAAGCTGGTTTAACAATTGATACAATGTTATCCCTGTTGAAAAAAGATCAAAAGTCTCTGCTGGATACCTTTACGGAATTTAAAACATACAATGAAAATGTATTTTCTGCTCTTAATACCGCATTCATCAAAGATGGCTCAATTATTAAACTGGAAAAAAATGTAATTGCCGATAAACCGATTCATCTTCTTTATATATCAACAAAGCAGGAAAAACCACAATTGATAAATCCGCGGAATTTAATATATTTATCGGATAACAGTCAGGCCGTAATTATCGAAAGTCATGTAAATCTTACTGATGGACAATACTTCAACAATCCGGTTACGGAAATTCGGATTGCTGAAAATGCCAGGTGTAATCATATACGAATTCAGGATGAGAGTAGTGAGGCATTTCATATTGGCAGTATTTTTGTTGATCAAAAACAAAATTCTCATTACTTTTCCACATCGCTCATGTTTGGCGGAAAGATCGCACGAAATAATATCTATACAAACTTGGATGGGGAGGGTATAGAAACCATTTTGAATGGGCTCTATATGGGGCATGACGATCAGTTGATCGATAATCATACGTTCATCAATCATGCCAAACCGCATTGTGAAAGCCATGAATTGTATCAGGGCATTTTAACTGACAACGCCAAAGGCGTATTCAGCGGTAAAATAATGGTACGGCCGGATGCACAGAAAACCGATGCGAAACAATCCAATAATTGTCTGTTGTTATCTAATGAAGCCAGGATAAACAGTAAACCACAATTGGAAATATACGCGGATGATGTACGTTGTACGCATGGTGCAACCGTTGGTCAGTTAAACCAGGATGCTATATTTTATTTAAGATCGCGTGGTATAACCTGGCAGCGTGCAAAAAACATTTTAACTTATGCATTTGCTGAACAGGTTGTTGAAGGTATCGGTATTGATTCCGTACGTGACTATGTGAATGATATTATCCTGAGCCGTTTAAAAGAAGATATGAATTTTATCAAATGATTGTTTTAGCGGGTTTTGATTAAAATTATTAAAAGAAAAGGTATTCAATTTAATGAAAGATGAATTCCGTGAATTATACCAGGAAATAATCTTAGAGCATAACCGGTCACCGAGAAATTATCGGAAAATGGATGATTGTACCCATGTATTGGAAGGACGAAATCCTTTGTGCGGCGACCATTATATAATATATCTGAAAGTAAAAGACGATATAATAGAAGATGTCAGTTTTGAAGGATCCGGCTGTGCTATATCTAAAGCTTCTGCATCCGTAATGAGTACAACCATCAAAGGAAAATCCTTAGCAGAAGCCAATGAATATTTCGAGATTTTTCACAAATTGGTTACAGGCGAAGCGGATGCCGATGCATATTTCGAAAAGGCAGGCAAAATTGCGGCATTCAGCGGGGTATCAGAATTTCCAGTTCGTGTCAAATGCGCCTCATTGGCCTGGCATACCATGCATAATGCGCTTGAGAATAAAGCGGACAAAGTAAGTACAGAATAAATTAAACCGAGAATATTTTATGATAGACGAAGCAAAGATTATCGATGTGTTAAAGACAATTTATGATCCTGAAATTCCGGTAAATATTTATGATCTGGGACTGATTTATACTATCCGTATTGATGATCAAAGTTATGTGGATATCGGGATGACCCTTACCTCGCCCAACTGTCCGGTGGCAGAATCATTACCTATCGAGGTGCGGAATAAAATAAATACACTGGAAGGCGTTGAACATGTCAAAGTAGAAATTCTTTGGGAACCGCCCTGGAATCCGGATATGATGTCTGAAGCAGCGAAACTGGAATTGGGTTTTCTTTAATTAATTGCATGAGAAATAAAATATTGGGGAAATTTTAAATGGAAGCGCTGCAGTCGGAAAAAATTAATATAAAAACAACATTGGATCCCTATAAATATCGTCCTGATTTTCCGATATTATCGCAGAAGGTTCATGATAATACCTTAGTTTATTTTGATAATGCCGCTACAACTCAAAAACCGATACAAGTGATTGAAAGTATAAACCAATATTATAGAATTTCCAATGCCAATGTTCACCGGGCTATCCATTTACTTGGAGAACGCGCAACAAATGGCTACGAGGAGGCGCGCGTTCGAGCGGCAAGATTTATTAATGCAGAAAGTGAGCGTCAAATCGTATTTACCCGGGGTACCACGGAATCTATAAATCTCGTTGCTAATAGCTGGGGACGGAAATTCCTGGAACCGGGTGATGAAATTATCTTAACCGAAATGGAACACCACAGCAATCTGATTCCATGGCAGTTGCTGACTCATCAGATGGGCGCTAAACTTAGATTTATTCCTTTCAAAGCAGACGGTACACTTGATTTCCCGGTATTCGAACAAATCCTGTCAAATAAAACAAAATTAGTCGCAGTAATCCATATGTCTAATGTTTTTGGAACAATCAATCCAATCAAACGCATCATACGTATGGCCCATGATCGTGGCGTTCCGGTACTATTGGATGCTGCGCAGAGTGTGCCACATCTGCCCATTGATGTTCAGAATCTGGATTGTGATTTCCTGGCATTTTCTGGACATAAAATGCTTGGCCCGACTGGTATCGGCGCTTTATATGCAAAAGTACGATTACTGGAAAATATGGATCCGTATCAGGGGGGCGGGGAAATGATCAGTAGTGTATGGCTCGAAAATGCCACATGGAATGAGATTCCCCATAAATTTGAAGCAGGCACTCCAAATATCGCAGGCGCGTTTGGATTTAAAGCTGCCATGGATTATCTGGATAACATAGGAATGCAGAAAATTACCTTGTATGAACAGGCAATTACTACCTATGCACTCGATAAAATGATGGAAATTGATGGCATGATTATATACGGTTCTGCCCCGGAACGCGGTGGAGCCATATCATTTAATCTTGGCAATATTCATCCGCATGATTTAGCGCACTATCTTGATCAGCAGGGTATTGCCGTAAGAGCAGGGCATCATTGTGCGCAAACGGTTATGCGGAAACTCAATATCGCCGCTACTACGCGAGCCAGCTTTTATTTTTATAACACATTTGAAGAAGTTGATTACTTTGTTGAACAATTGAAAAGCGCTGTAGCATTTTTTAATTTTTAAAAATCTGTTAAAATATCCTTAATAGAATTCCCATTCATTTTTAATCGCCCCTGATACCGGATATTTAATATTTGGATTTTATTCACAATGGAATGTTTTGCTAGATTGTTTTTGTAGTATTCTTACAAATATTCAAACATACTTACAAATATTATATAAATTATACCGAATAAGTATAAAACAATATAAGAGTTTGCCTGGTATTGTGCGTATCGTTATATTCGAATCTTATATCTGGAGTCAAATTGACAATAGAACGTAGATTAGATAACGCTATAAGAAAAAAATATATTGCTTTGCGGCGCGGATTTAATAAACCCGTCATTGGGATTATGGGGATGCTGGGCAAGACTTCTGTAATCCATATGTTATCAACCATTCTATCAACACGGGGTAATATATTAAGCGGTAACACTGGAACAGGCAACTGGCAAAATAATATTCATAATCTTGAACAACTCAATACTAATTACGATTATGCTTTTTTTGAATTTGCTTACTACCGTGGTAATAATTTTGCAGAATTATTAAGACTTATTAAACCTAATATCGGTATTATTACAAATATTGGCGATGCCCATTTATCCTATCTAGGCAACATGATTAAAAATGCTGTTGAGAAATCCGCAGTTGTTAAGTATTTGGCCCAAAATGGCTTAGCTATATTAAATAAAGACGATGAATTGAGTTCGGCTCTGTCGGACTATATTGCTACAACCAATATTGTAAAGTACGGATTAAGTAATGGATCAGATTTCCATGCCGCGGATATAAAGTTCAAAGGACCAAAGGGCATGTCATTCATATTGAATGGCAAAATAAAAGTCAATTTACCCATCTACAGCATCCAGGATGTATATAATACTCTGGCCGCAATAGCCTGTGCGGTAAATCTGGATTTTAATATTCAGGAAATAGTTGATATTCTTGAAGATAAATTTGAATTATCAAAGGGACGCGGTCGGGTAATTAAAATTAATAAGAATTATATTTTGGATGAAAGCTATATATCAACCCCGCGTTCTTTAAGTAAGGCGGCACGGACTTTGATAGGATTTAAACCTTATGTTGATAAACTATCACTTATTGTAGGTGATATGGTCGGCGGCGGTGTTAATACTGAAGAGCAGCACCTGAATATGGGTTATTTTTTATCGGCGCTTCCTATCGATTGTTTGATAACTGTTGGAGAATATGCTCAGTTTATCGGAAAAGGTGCAAGTTTTATACACTCTGATATGAAACACATTTATCATGCAAAAAATGTAGATGAAATTCTATCTATAATTGATAAAAACCTTACTAGTTCCGCAGCAATATCAGTAAAAGGACTTGGTTCTGCGGCGGTGCATAGAATTGCAAAAAAACTCAAAGAGCGCAAATAAATACCGATAACGTATTTATTGAATTTTTAATAAAATCATGGTAAGTTACGCCCATCAGGCAACATTATAAGGGGATACAAATGTTAGATAAAATGATTAGCATGTTTATAATAATTACTGTAATCTGTTTTTTTTATACAGATGCATCATTAGCGCAAAATTCTTTAAAGAATAATTTATTTAAAGATTATCTCGATATTATTGAAAACGCTAAACAGAAAAATGCAGATGTTTTATCTCCAGAATTTTTTAGAAAAGCTCAGGAAAAGTATAATGAGGCAGACAGTGATTATGATAAAAATAAAAATGGCGGATTAAAGGATATTCGTCGCAAGTTAGATGAATCCAAACAATTTGCCGAAAAAGCTTTAGAAGTGGTTGAATTAGCAAATCTGTATTTAAAAACCAGTATCGAGGCTAGAGAAGACGCTTTAGCAGCCAACGCACCCCTTTATGCCTTGTCGCTCTGGAATGAAGCCGAAAAAATCATTCATGATGCCGGTATTAATCTTGAAGATGATGATATTAACGATGCCCGTGAAGCCGGAAATAAAGCCACAGATTTATACCGTAAAGCTGAACTTGCTGCCATTAAAAATGGGATTCTTGGTGAAGCAAGGAAAGAGATTGAATTAGCAGAAAAAGCCGATGCAATGGACTATGCTTATCATACCATTATGGATGCCAAAAACCAGCTTATAGAAGCAGAAAAGCTGATTGAATCTAACCCTTACGATAGAGCAGATGCCTTGGCTAAATCTAAGAAAGCCGCCTATCAGGGCCGGCATGCAAAATATCTGGCAAACACAATCAAAAAACTTTCTCAAAAAGACACCAACTGGGAAACACTTATTCTAAAAATTGAGGATATATTGACTGAAATCGCCAAGCCATTAAATGCTAGTGCGGAGTTTGATGAAGGTTTTGATAAAAGTGTTAAGGATATTGTTGGCAAATTAAATGAATTAATAGAGTCTGAAAAACAAGCGCACCAAGAAAATGAAACATTGCATGCTGAGTTAGATAAAATAAAGGAAATTGATGCTGATAAAACCGCGCTGTTGGAAAAACAAAAAATTCTCGATCAGAAAATTTCTAATATCAGATCTTTATTTACGACGCAGGAAGCTAAAATTGTACATGAAAGCAATAATCTGATTATTCGTTTATATGGCCTCAATTTTCCCTCTGGACAAGCTATTATCCAACCGGAATATTTTTCCTTATTGTCAAAGGTTCAGAAAGCCATTTTGGAATTTCCTGATAAATATATTTTAATTGAAGGTCATACGGATGCACTTGGCAGTCCGGAAACGAACCGAATATTATCGGAAAAGAGGGCGGCAGCTGTTAAAGAATATCTATTAGCCAATATGAACTTAGAGGATAGACAAATTACCCATTATGGTTTAGGTGATCAAAGACCAATTGCCTCAAACAAAACAGTAGATGGCCGGGCAAAGAATCGGCGTATCGATATTGTCATATCTCTTCAGGAATAAAATATAATCCGGCACTGCCGGATTTTTTTATTAAAGTACGATCCTGATTTCCTAATTCTAAGAATCATTTTTTTTATTATTTTAAAACTGAGAAGTTAATGAATTAAACTTTCTTTAAATTTATTTTTTACGTATTGCAAATATCATCATTCTTCGATATAAAGACTATATTAACCTGCAGTTATTTTTATAGTTAGAAATACTGGTATATTTTTAGTTTCTTAACATCGATTATATATAATAAGTGGCACTTATTTTGCAAAACTGCCATTATGAATAATAATTATCAAAAAAAATTAAATATATTAGTAATTGATCCGGACGAAGATTTTGCCCGCGATGTGAAACTATTTTTAGAAGATGCCTATAGTGTTGAAATCAGATCTACGCTTGATCAGTTGGATTATACAATTATCCTAAATCAAATA
>JAFGKZ010000225.1 GCA_016928315.1 Calditrichaceae bacterium | reverse complement strand
CCCAACGTGGACAAGCCACAACCAAACAGGTTTTTTTGAATAATGAACAAGGATTAACGATTTAAGATTTTCGAAAAAAAAATGAACAAGCATGACCTTGAAGAACGATTAATAAACTTTGCTGTATTGATAATTGAAATTGTTGAAACTGCACAAAAAAAAAATTAAAGACAATTAGCGTGAAAATCATAAATCAAAAATCGTTAATCTTTGTTCTTAAATCAAATTTCAAATATTTTGCCAAAAGTCGTCAAGATCTTATTGATAAGGTACTAAGAAGATATCCTATGTCTGTATATTTTTTTCTTCCCTTCCAACTCCGCTACCTGCTGCTGCAATTCTTAATAAACAAAGGATGCTATCCCGCCAAATGGCGCGATAGCATCCTTACCTTATAAACACCTTTCCGTTGCTCAACAATACTCCAATTTTTTTTCCATCTGTTGTTACATTATGCAGCTTCCTTGAAATTAATAATTTCAATTTCAACACCCATAGAAATCGCTTTTTCCGCAAGGACAAGAAGCTTTGAGGAAACTTCTTCTGAAAGGTAATAATCACCACAATTGGCACAAACCTGGGCTGGTACCCCTTTAAAAACAACAACTGTTTTTCCTCGATCCAAGGTTACAGTCACATAATTGTCGGTTGTTTTTCCGGTTTTACAAATCACACATTTCATAATATTTATTTTTTTCTAGTTAAATAGTCTTGTTCCCAAATATCATTTAAAGGTTCATATACTGTTATAATAATAAATGCATCGTTTTCTTTGTCAATTGAATAAATAACATGAACTGGACGATTATTTACAAATCCTAACACCAATTTACTCGGAAATGGTTTGTCTTCAGGATATTCGATAATTGTATTTTCATTTGCCAATGCTATTTTAACATCCTCAACAGAAATTTTTCTTGTGAACATCTGCTTAATTGCATGGTTGCTAAATATAATTTTTTTAAAATCAGCCATTTAGTCATTCATTAACATAACAAAAATACTTAATATAATATTGATTGCATAAATTTGCTACCTTAAATTTTATTATTGTTTATGAAAAAACTATGCCAGAAATGCAAAGATTAATAAAAATAAAGATAAAAGACATCGGATTTCTTGAAGAAATCCGATGTCTGTAATGTTTTTTTACTTCCCCTCCAGCTCCGCTACCCGCTGCTGCAATTCTCAACAAACAAAGGATGCCATCCCGTCAAATGGCGGGATAGCATCCTTATCTTATAAACACCTTCCCGTTACTCAACAATACGCCTATTTTTTTGCCATCCTTTGTTTTTACAATACGGCCTGAAATCTCAACCTGGTCTTCGTTAAAATCTAGCTGGCCAAGCAAGCCAACCAACAGATGTGTTTTTTGCATATCCTCTTCCATTTCTTCAAGGCAGTTGCCAATAAAGGCAGGATTTTCAAAATAAATACCTAAGAAGATATCCTATGTCTGTATATTTTTTACTCCCCTTCCATCTCCTTAATCTGCTGCTGCAATTCTTCAATTTTTAATAAAAATATTAATAATACAATTACAAATCCGTTTTATAAACTAATATTATGAATAACAATATCATGGTGTAAATTCTTCCAATACATCCAAAAGGCTACTGGTAGCAGAATTATATCCGCCCACAACATACATTTTATTGTTGATAATCCCAGCAGCCGAGGCTTGCCTTGTAATAGGCATACTAGCTTTTGTAGTCCATGTATCTGTTGAAGGATCATATTTATATACTGAATTCACCGAGTTGGTTCCATCATTTCCTCCCGCAACATAAATATTATTATTGATAACACCAGCAGATAAATAGCATAATGAATCCGGCATACCAGTCTTAATGGCCCATATATTTGATGAGAGATCATATTCATATAGAGTATTTATAGTACTAGAAGCATCCTGCCCTCCTATAACATACATTTTACCATTTAAAGCAACCGATGCAGCAACAACTCTTGGTTCAGGCATAGGAGCATTCTTGTCTGTCCAGGTATTTGTTGAAGGATCATACTCGTACAATTTATTAACCCATCCGCCATATCCAGTCCATCCACCAGCAAGATATATTTTACCGTTTAAAGAAGCAACTGCAGGTGCAAGAAATGGTTGAGGCACATTAGTCTTGGTAGTCCAGGTATTAGTTGAAGGATCATATTCTTCTACAGTACTATAATAAGTACTGGAACCACCCGGAACATTATAGCCTCCAATTGCATAGAGTTTATCGTTTATTACAGCAGCGGCTAAATTACCTCTTGCTGTTGGCATATTGGCTTTGGTTGCCCAGGTATTTGTTGAAGGATCATATTCTTCTAATATATTCAGTCCACCATTGGTTGGGGCACCATTATCTCCACCCACAGCATACAGTTTATTATTAATAATTCCGGCAGCTAAGCTCATTCTTGCAGTAGGCATATTGGCTTTGGTAGCCCAGTTGGGGATATTAAAAAGCATAGAAATATTGATTGAGGCTCCGTTTGCGGTGCATAAATCCATATCGCCATCACCGTCTAAATCAGTAGAAAAAATAGAAAAGGGATTTGTTCCCACGGCGTAAGTTATATGTGCCTGGAAAGTTCCATTGCCTTGATTCTTTAAAACAGAGATATTATTATCGTAAATGTTTGTAACACATAAATCCATATCGCCATCGCCATCCAAGTCCGAGGAAAAGATATCAACAGGGCCATCCCCAACGGCATAAGTTGTGTGTGTTTGAAAAGTGCCATCGCCGTTATTCTTAAACACAGAGATATTGTTTGAGGCTGAGTTTGGGGTGCATAAATCCAAATCGCCATCACTATCTAAATCAGCAGAAAATATGGAATGGGGATTCGTTCCTGCGGCGTATGGCACATGTGTCGCGAACGTGCCATCCCCGTTATTTTTTAATACGGAGATCGTATTAGCCTGTTCGTTTGAAGTGCATAAATCCATATCTCCGTCGCTATCTATATCAGAGGCAATGATGCAATCTGGCTGATATCCTACGGTATAAGTTACAGGCGCAGCAAATGTGCCATTCCCGTTATTCTTTAAAATAGAAATAGTGCTGGTGAAGTAATAGTTTGCGGTGCAAATATCCATGTCACCATCCCCATCTATATCAGCGGAAAAGACAAAGATGGGGCCATCTCCGCAAGGGTATGTTACATGCGTTGCGAATGTGCCGTCCCCGTTATTCAAGAGCACTGAGACATTGTCGGCCCCGGAGCTGGAGTTATAATTTCCAACGCATAAGTCCATATCGCCATCGCCGTCTAAATCAGCGGAAAAGATTGAACGGGCCTCATCCCCCACTGAATAGGTTACCTGTGACTGGAAAGTGCCATTACCGTTATTTTTTAGCACAGAGATATTATTGGTGTTAGTATTTCCAGCAATTATATCCATATCTCCGTCGTTATCCAAATCAGCAGAAAAGACGATCTGGGGATAATCTGTCACGGCGTAAGTTGGTGCAGGGGTTTCAAATGTACCGGTGGAGGTTTTTGAATTTACAATAAATTGGAAATGATAACCGTTTGTAAGCGGGCTGCCTGCGCTGTTTTGAATTGTATTTTTAAGTGTTACATGTACTGATTCGCCCCAAAAAAGTGTATCACCTGCTGCAAGGGTGAATGTTGCTGTTTTTGTACCACTGTTGTAGCTTACCGTGCCGGTATATTTGCCTGAAGAATGGCCGTATACTAGGAATGAGCTTGTGGTAATGGTACCGGCGTTCATATCGGTGTTGAATGTAACCGATATGGTACGCGTGGAGCGGGGCACGGAAAGGGCATTTTTAACCGGTGATGTTGAAATGACAGAAGGGGGAACAGAAAGAAAGGTAATCCCCGCTATTTTATTTATATTTTCACCGGATGTATTTCCCACTTTATTTATATTGGTTGGATCAACGCCCCCTATTTTATTTGCTTCCTGGGCAACGGATAAAATAGTAAAAATTATGGTAATTACTATGCTGAGGTATGTTTTATTAATCATTGTTTTTAGTTTTAAAATTTTTTATTTTATCTCAATCAGCATATAATTTGGATTAAAAAATATTGTATTAGTTGCAGTAGCCATACCAATTATCTGCACATGGTCTCCACTGTCTGAGGGTTGGGTTTGGGTTATTGCACCGCTTGTAGTAGATGCATAAACCATTTGACCAACTGTTAAACTCCAGCTATCGTTGCGTACATAGCCCTGGTGCAGTATTTTTTTACTTCCTGTACCAGTTTCCAATGCAAGGGCAATTCCAGGCATGGTAGATGCTGCATCGGCATCGGCTTCTTCGTAATTTCCATCGCTTGCCAGGTATAAGAGGGCACCAATGCCAGTACTATTTACATCAACGGTGGCAGTTGTAATTATACCGCTCGCTGTTTGATTAGTGGGAGAAGCGTTAACGCCAATAGTACCGTTTACATCCAGAGTGGCGGCAGGACTTGTTATCCCAATCCCCACCCTCGCATCACTAGTAACCACAAAAGCGCTATCAGCTGAGCCGGTTGTGCCGCCTTGCACGTGAAGTTTGCCAGAGGGGGATGTGGTTCCAATTCCAATATTACCGGTTATTATCATATTACCTGTTCCCGGATTATTTCCCATATATGAAGGACCAATAACTATACCTCCTGAAACAGTAATCCCCATAGCTTCTATTCCATTATGATATGAATATCTATTATAATCTACCAAATCAGTTGTATTATTTACTACAAATTTTAGTTGTCCACCATATGTGTTTCCTGCAATAATATAATTCCAATCATTATTTCCAAATTGAATTCCATCAAAACCAAAATTCCCCCTAAATTCATTACCTGAGTTATCAAATTTTGCAATAAATTTTTCTAAAGCATTTACCATAATATCTCCATTTACATGAAGCTTTTTCTCCGGGCTCGTTACTCCAATCCCTACATTACCCTCAACCAGTAAACCATTGGTTGGTGCTGTGTTCGTTCCTGTATAAGAGGCACCAATAACCATATTACCTTTTACTTCTAATTTATTATTAAGAATATTTTCACCAATACCAACCTTTCCATCATCAGTAATTACAAATAAACCACCATTTACACTATGATTTACAATAAATGTTGAATTGCTAAGAGCATCATCCCATCCTGTACCAAAAGTAAAGGTATCATTTGATCTTCTTGAAGTAGCATTAATTAATCCACCATTATGTCCATCAAGATATAATAATCCTAAATGATAAGTGTCAGGGTCATAGATATTTAAATTGTTATGAACAGTTTCAACCGGGTTCCCTCCAATAGCAACATTACCTGAACTATAAGAAATTCCACCTGTTGCACTATTCCAATATCCGGTTTCGTCTGCAGCTAATTCAGCTAAAGTTTTAGTGCCAGTTACCGCATCGGTAAAAGTAAGGTTGTTGCTGCCGTCTACATCCAGGTAGGTATTTTCATCGCTTAAACCTAAAAGGCCACTGGGGGAGGTTGTGCCGATACCTACATTGCCATTGCTTATTATAGTAACAACTGTATCTGCGGCATCGGTAAGAAAATCAAATCCGTTATAACCCCTGTGAACCACCCTGTATCCATAGGTATGGTCAATGTAACTAGCATTATCGCCAAGATATAATATAGCTTTTTCGTCCCAGGCATCAAATCCGTCTGGCCCTTGTATTCGCATATGTCCTGCCAAATCTAATTTGTAAGAAGGATTATTATTTCCAATCCCCACATTCCCCTCAACCAGCAAACCATTGGTTGGTGCTGTGTTTGTACCGGAATAGGAAGTTCCTATTACTATCCCGCCTTCTATGTCAAGTATATTTTTAGGTTCCATTGTACCTATACCAATTTTCCCATCATGCAACCAGGTCATTACATTCGAATTACCCCCGGTTTTAAGAACAACTTTATTCTCATTACCAGCACCAGCAAAATATCCATAAAGGCCATATCTTTCACTATACCACTGACCCTCACCTATTGAAAAGGCACAAACATTGTCTAAACCATCCATGATCAGGTTCAATTTTGCTCCAGGAGTTTTAGTTCCAACTCCTAAATTTCCCGTTTTATCAATAAATAATCTTGTATTATTATTTGTGAGAAAACCCAAACCATAATTATCTGTATTTCCTAAATATCTTGGCTCACCACCAGCTTCGCCACCATTGGAAAAATCATCTTTTAAATCGGAGAGGGTTACTTCCCCGTTTATTTCATCATAAAACGCTAATTGTTGTGTTGAAATACCTTCGTAATAAGCTGCATATATTTCTGATAAATCAAATGCCCTATCATAAAACCTGATATCATCAATTTTTCCTGAAAAATAATCCTGACTACCAAATATACCAAACCTTAAATTTTCAGAATTTGCAATTAATGTCCCAAAATTCGCTGTTCCTTTTAATTTCCCATCTACATATAAATTAAAAGTAGAACCAGAAAAAGTACCAGTTATAAAACGCCATTTAGAATCATTGGCTTCAATATCAGAATGAGGGTAATATTCCAGGCTTGGACTGCCTGCATAATATCCATTATCTATAACTATTACATATCCATTAGGATACCAATTTGTATGTTTAGCTATTATACCCTGAGCAAGTGTTGTTGAATTACACATCGCCCAAACGCATATGGTAAAATCCTGACCTACAAAGTTCCAGCCTGAAGTATTAGGGATTTCAATATAATCATTGCTTCCATCAAAGATATATGCACTACTGTCATTTCCAAATCTATCTGTTGTTAAAGCAGCACCATAAACAACACCATGATTTGCATTTCCACTTTCATCATTGGCATTTTTGTTAAAAGGATAGTATGCAATCAATCCTGAGTCAAAATCAAATGAATCAACTGTTCCACCAGGTAGAATCTTAGAAATTTTGAGTATTTGATCATCCAAATCAACCGTATCTCCGGTTGTTTCAGCATAATCTCCTAAATAAACATTTCCTCCATTGCTTAAATATAAGGTGTCGTTTGAGAAGTTAATTGTTTGTAGTTCGTTGTTAATGGAACCGTCAACTTCAGAGGTTAAATATCCTGCACTGGAATGATCTCCCCAGTTAAAAGCATCATTCCAGTTGGCAGTATCGGAGGCCATTATTCCATAGCTTAAATGCGAAGTGAAAATTGGATCGGTTTCATTATATGAAGTTAAATATCCTTCATCTGCATGATCACCCCATCCATATGCTTCGTTCCAGTTGGTTGTGTCTGTTGCAGTAATATCACTGGTTAAGTGAGCATCAAAAACAGGATCGGTTTCATTATATGCAGTTAAATATCCTTCTGCTGAATGATCTCCCCAACTGTGTGCTTCATTCCAGTTGGATGTGTCAGTGGCTGTAATGTCACTTGCTAAATGGGCATTAAAGATTGGATCGGTTTCGCTGTATTCGGTTAGATAACCTTCATCTGCATGATTGCCCCAATTATAAGCTGTATTCCAATTTACACTGTCGCTTAAGTCAGGAGCATCGGATAAGTCATTATAATCCCCGCTAAAATCATCTAAAACATTTTTGTCCCATCCGCTTGTATTAGCTGTTTCCACATAACCTGACAAGTCAGGTACATGGGCATCTATGGTGTCGCTCCATGCCGGTAAATTCGATAGCTCGTTATAATTGCCGCTAAAATCATCTGAAGTATCTTTGTCCCAACCAGCAGATGTTATTGAATCAATAAGATTAGTTAAATCCACTGTTGTATCAGTACCTGTTATTCCTAATATCCTGTCTTGTGGATCCCATCTAAGTTCCTGTATATTCGTATCAACAGTATATTCAGGCAATTCAGCATAATCTTCGTTTCCTGATATGATTATCCTGTTTCCTTCCCTCCTTATTGTTTGCCATTCATTCTGAGGATCGGCATCATCGTCATTAATGCTAAATGTTGTACTGTCTCCATCAGATATTCTAACAGTAACTTCGTTTCCTGTTTTCGAGCTGCTTAAATCCTGTAATTCATTGGTTATGCTGCTGTCCTGTTCTTCGGTGAGGTAACCTTCATCAGCATGGTTTCCCCAGCTAAAGGCAGTATTCCAGTTGGCAGTGGCAGTGGCAGTAATTGTTTTGGCAACCGAGGTGTCGAAAGTAGGATCGGTTTCGCTTGTCAGGTAACCTTCATTGGCATGGTTTCCCCAACTATAAGCAGTATTCCAGTTGGCAGTGGCCGTAGCAGTAATTGTTTTTGCTGCCGAGGTATCGAATGTTGGATCTGTTTCAGGGGGAAGTTTTATATTCCCTCCGTCTGACAAATAAATAGTATCGTTAGAAATAGAAATTATTTGAATTTCATTTTCCGGATCATTGTCATTATCTACTCCTGAGCTTTCATGTAGTTTAACACTTCCTCCATTAGACAGGTAAATTGTATCATTCGAAATAGATAAAACCTGTAATTCGTTCGTATTGTCCGAATCACCATCATCAATGCTAAATGTTGTTCCAATCCCGTCTGTTATATTTAAGGTAACATCCGTACCGGAAATACTATTGCTTAAATCCTGCAATTCGTTTCCAGGGTCGGCATCGGCATCGTCAACATTATCAACTGTGCCTGCCTTTTCGGCATACAAAGCGTATGGCACGGATTGCAGTTTCGACCGTCCTAAAATCTGATAAACTCCTTCCAAAGGATCGGCAATTTCAACCTGGAGAAAATACAGGTCGGTTGCCCAGTTAATG
>JAFGKZ010000224.1 GCA_016928315.1 Calditrichaceae bacterium | reverse complement strand
GTTTAAAAAATTTCAAATGAAAACTTGCTAAAAAAACAAATTTTTATTGGGTAATAGTATAAATTTATCTCGCAAAGCCGCTAAGTCACAAAGAAATATTTATTTAGAAGTTTCTTTTAGAATTAATAAAAATTTAAATTCCATTTTTTTCATAACCTTGCAAATAACATAATTTTACATCTTCACGTCTTGGCGAGAAAAGAATAATTCAGATTAGAAATATTAGTATATATTGGATTTTTAAGTGTGCAAAAAAATAGAAAACAGGATTAGGATAAAAAGGGATAACGCTTCAACCGCTATCCCAAAAAATTTAAAATACAATCTGCAGCCAGTAGCCTACCACCAATAAAACTCCGGTGAGAAAATGAATGCCGATGGTGGAGGCATTAACCTTCAGCAGTTCATAGGGCAGTTTTTGATGATCGGCGCCCGGTTCATTCCAGCGTTCCAGCCACTCTTTACCCCATTTGATGGCATAGCGTAAGAGCACGAGGGGTAACAGTGAAATTAAAACAAACGGCGTGGCAAATTCCGGTTTTACAAATCCGACAAAACCTAATGCAAATATGAAAGCAAAACTGAGATAATTAAAATATTTATAATACTGAAATGGTTTTTCGTAATTAATATATCCGCCTTTATAATCAGCCAGACGAACCACCCAGTTATTTTTTCCGACTTTCTTATCCGCAGGCAAATCCTGGAATTGATTGATCCAAACAATCAGCATAATTAGAATCGCAATGGGAATAGAGGCCAGCAGCGGCATTTGCCAATCCCACAGGGCTATATCACGATTAATATAATTGGCCGTAAGAACATAATGAGTTCCAAGCACCATCACCGGTCCGAATCCAAGCGCGATGGATAGTTCACCCCAGCCGCGATAACCGAGTCGAATGGGATTCCAGGTATACAGCGTTCCCAGGCCCACACCGAAAAATCCAAGCCATATTAAGGGGCTGTTGCCAAAATACGAGCCGCTGATCATGCGATTCAGTTCAAGACCAAAATAAATAGTGCCCGAAAAACATAAGATGGTGGCAAACAATACTTTCCATGGCGCCATGATACCCGCCTGGATCATACGGCTGCCGCCGTTAAACGGACTGAATAATTTATTGTACTCGTCGTTACGGCTGGTGTGATCAAAATAATCATTGCCCATATTAGTACCGGCATGAGCTAAAATAGCGCCGATCATGGCCATCCAGAACATCGGCCAGCTCCATAGATCAATGGCGCCAGCTTGGGTTAAATCATAATAGGCGATCACAGATCCCAGCAATACAGGGATAATCGTTCCGGTAAAAAACGGCGCGCGCACAGCCCGGATCCAGACACCCAGCCTGTTTTTAAAGGCCGTAAAAAAATCTTTAATCACCGATAATTGATTTTCGGGATATTCACGCCATTCAAATTTTTCTTCCGCATGAAAATCGACATATTTAATCGTTGTCGGTTTAATACGGTAATAACCGACCACTTTGTTTTTCTGAAGAAATGGATCATCCATAAATTGCTGAAAAGCCGTAGTTGTTTGAAGAATTAGATCATGGGCCTTTTCACTTTCCTCTTCATCTTTAATTTTGTAGCACAATCCATCAATTTGTAATCCACGGATACCTTCCTGTCCCTTTGGCCAGATAACCGCCTGTACTTTTGGATTGACATTAATCTGCTCAGCTTTGCGGGTCGGATGAAAAGTAAAAAAAATAATATCCTGTCCATCCCTGGCAAAGAATACGGACGAAGCTGAGGTATTGCCATCCGATGAGGTAGCCAGTGTCATGCGATCTGCCTCGTTTAATAAAGCATTAATTTTCTTATCCAGTTTGGAATTGTCTGCCGCCATTAATGGGCTCCTGTATTTAATAGATCGATAACGTATCTTCTGAGTTTGTAACTATCCGCGTGTAATGTTAATTCCGCAATGGAAGAATTTAAGAAAAAATTTTGTATCAGGAAAATATGTGTTATTTTCTGATTGGCATGTGATTTGCCAAATTACAGAAATTGAGAACGATAAAATTCTCTGATAAACCTTGCTCATAAAATAAATTAACAAATAGAATAGGGAAACATTGGCTTAACTAAGTCGTTGTATTTGATGTTTATATTGGCTAACTTCAACAAATTTTTTTTAGAAAGGAACAGCAATGAAGGTTAAAATTCTAATATTATTAACATCTATCTACCTGGCAGGATGCGCCGCTTACAAAGAACTTAAGCCGGAACCGGAAGTCTCATCCATTGAGAACGGCTATATCGAAATTAAAGATGGTGGTGATAATTTTGAATTGGATAAGGATAAGAAATATTTTATGAAATTTCCGGCGCCATCGGATAAAAATTTTTATCTCGTTATCAATGTCGATAATAAAGATTTGATGAAGACTTATCTGACGCCCTATTTTGATGACGGCAAAGGTCAGATTATTAAAATTGAAGACGAAAGCGCCGATCCATTGAAAACATGTTACTATCCTGTTGATAATAGTGTGCAAAATTTTTACTGGGTGATTGAATCCGTGCAGTACGATATTATCTTAAACATGGATTATCGTTATGTACCTCAATGGCGCTATAAATTTGAAACGAAATATGCCCGGTTACAGGAAACACTGTTAAATAATACCGTGGACAGGGTTCCTTATAATGGACTGGGTACAACTACTAAGCTGGCTGATTTTGATTTTGGGAATGAAGTAACTAAAACCAAAGAGATGACTGCAAATCTTGAAAAAGTTCAGGCTGAGTTAAATGAAATTGAAAGTATATTCCCCGCATCTGTTTTAAATACCAACGATGAGGCTTATCAGAATTACAGAAATATAAAAAAGCAGGTTGAAGATGAACTGACCTTCCAGAAAAATTACCAGGCCTTTGTAAATGTAATGGATAAGGAAAAAGTCAGCCGAAGAAATACCGCCGCTCTGGACGAAGCGGTTCCGGATATTCTCACTCTTTTTCAAAATAAAGATGCTTACGACACCAATGTGTTTGCAGAAACCAAGAAGACAATCTTAGATCGTTTACCGGAATTAGTTCCCTATTATGAAAAGAAAATCGCCGATAAGCGCGATACTTCTCCGATCAACCTGAATACGGATGAACTGGAAAAAGCGTATCAGGCAGCCGGTGAAACAGTGCCGGGTAATGTGGCTGAACTGAATAAATTTGTTAATAACTTCAATACACAATTGCAAAATTTAAAAAATACCGAGGCTGAATTGGATGCCATCAATGAATCCGTACGGAATCAATCGGAAATGCCATCCAATACATATTTCAGCGGCATTATTACCAAAGTCGGCCGACTTAAATACAATATGCCAAAGGGTAACAGCAGTTTTGGCAAATATGCCAATTATGCCTGTTCACAGAAATTATCCTCTGATATTCAAACCTTAAATTATAAATTTAACCGCAGTTTGGATGGCTATCGCAGCGCTGACCGGATTGTACCGCAGTTGAACGAGTATAAAACAAATAAACAGTACAGCAGTATGATTCGACTGTTAAAACAGACTCCGGGCGTCGAATTCCTGACGGATACCTATAAAAGTCTGGATAAATTATCTATAGATAAACAGGCATTGGAGGTACGCACTGCCATGAATAATGCCAACTGGGCTGGGGCGGAAACCGAGCTTAAATCTTTGCATCTGGATCAAAATTTTCTTCGACCGGCCGTAATCGGATCACAAAAAGCTCAGACCGTTAAAGTTCTGGATGATACTTTAAGCAGCCGGGTAGCCCGCATTTCCAAACAGCGTGCCCAAAAATTTGTAGCTGATAACATCAATACCTTGTCCAATGTGGAAGCATTATACAGCAACACGGCATTTACTCCTGTTTATAACAGAACTTTTTCTTCTATTGGTCAGGCTGATTTAGAACGCGAACAACTGGTGCTTAATAATGAGCTGTCGTATTTAAAAGAACAGTATTTTCCGTCAACAGCGATAAAAAAATTATATGCTGACTTCGTTAAGAATCCGGATAACGACGGTGTATTAAAAGCCCGGGCGATTGCCGCGCACGGCGATCAATATAAAGGTGAAGATAAACAGGTTAAAACCTGGGCTGCCGAATGTAATCCATGGGCATCCAAATGGATTACTAAAGCCAAAGATTATAGAAAATTATATGCTTTGCCGGTCAATGCTTCGCAAAGCGCCAGTAATGAATATGTCTTCCGGCTGAATATTCGCATTCCGTCGGATGCCAAATTTCCGACGTATGATATTAACGTCAAATTACCAAAAGAAGTGGCTAAAGACGCCGCCAGCGAGCAATGGTATAGAAGCATTACCCTGAATAATGATCCTATCAAAAATGAAGGTTATTATGCGATTACGGCACCTTCGGCGTCTAACAATTATGAATGCCAGATTACACCGGTACGGATGCGTAAGGATGAAGACAATATTCTGGAAATACGCTTCAATAATCCGAAATTTAAAGTATATGAAGTCAGTATAATGGCACAGAAGCCTATTATAAAGAAGAATTAAAACAAATTACGAAGTGATACTATCATAACCCACCCCTTTATCTCCTCCCTGATAACAGGGAGGAGCTGGGGAGGGTCAAAAGATGAAATTAATAATTAAACTAAGATAAAAACCGATTTAGGAGTCCGATATGAAAAAAGGTTTAATCATCGGTGCAATTGTCATTGTTGTTGCGGCTGTATTATTTTATCTTTTCTGGGGGCCAAACCTGGATGGAAAAATTGTAATTCCGTATATCGCTCATCAAAAGCCGCGGATTGACCCGCATTTACCAAGCGCTGTGCCGATTGCCGATAAAATGGATGAGGTTGTTTTTGACGGCTTATTCAACGTTTCTGCCAATCCAAGCGGTATTACTTATGAAGATGGTCTTGGTGAACTGGTCGAACTTGACGCCAATAACAATGTCGTTGTCCGGCTGAAACCACGCAAAAAATGGCATGAAAGCTATAGTGCTGCCATAGAAGATGATGAAGTAAATGTATCGGAAAAAGAAGCTGTTTATTTTACGGCGCAAGATTTAAATTTTACATTAAAACGCATCCAGAGACTGGGCAGCTTATCCCCGGATTATATTCTGGTATCACAGGCCGTCGAGGGAATGACCTTCAGCGGGCCGGATGATAATAATGAAATCCGTTTTAAATTTTTTGATGACCGAATCTGGACTGAGGCAGATATAAAAGAAGTATTGTCGTTTAAAATTCTGCCGCATAATTCCGATATCAATCAGGCCGAATATTTGAACGGCACCGGACCGTATTTGTACACTCATGCTACTGAAGAAAATGTTTTAAATTACCAGGTTAATCCCTCAGGGATGGCTGAAATTCAGCAATTAAAATTACAACCTTTTATTGATAACAGCACCTATACAACGGAACTGAAAAATGGAAATATCAATTGTCTGCTGAGTACGCCGTTTGGCAGTCTTTCGCCGATTTTAAGTGACTCGCAGGATTATTTTATCAAATCCAACATAAGCACAACCCTGTTTGCTGTTCTGTTCAATGTAGAACGTCTCAGTGTGACCCAACGGCGGGAATTAAGAAACCTGATCGATAATAAAAAAGTACTGGATCGGTTTTATAAGGTTAATACCGAGCAACAAAAACATATTGAAGATTATAAGGGCAATAAGGACAATTATAATGATTATCTGAATTACAGCATATTCCCCACTTCTTCTTATTATGTTGATAACAAAGTGGTTATTCCCATGCGTGAACGCAACAGTCCGGACCTGTCTGTGCTTCCGGATACCGTTCGTATTCAAACCTGTCTAAATTACGGATTCCGTGAAGAGCTTTCCGAACTGGTACAGATTATGAACGATCCTGCTCTGTTCGGCGGTAAAATAAAAGTAACAGCCGTTCAGAATGATGAAATCAAACGCGGCAATTACGACGCGGTTCTGATCGCTTATTCCGGTTATCGCAGTAATTTTCTGTATGATCTTTACGAAATTTTTCTGCGTGAGCCAGACTTCAGCTTGCACAATATAAATTTAATCACCGATTCGGATGGCCGCGGAATGCGTATGGTTAATGAACGTTCGTTCGAAGGCAATAAAAACTTCTTTAGAATTGATCTGGCTTCCGATCATCCCGAACGCGATAATTTTGTTAAACTGCTGGATTATATTTACGGGTTTATGTCCACCCGCGAGGTCGGCGATAAACAGGCTTATGCCCAATTTCTGGATGAACTGGATCAGCAAATGGCCCTGGGCAGCTGGATGTTTTCACTGCCTTCCCTGGCATATTTCAGCACACAGTTCGACGATAAAAGCGTCGACCTATACGGCGTCGCTTCCCAACTGTCCACAATCGAAAAATGGCGGGAGAAGGTGGAAAAATAATTTTGAATTAAATTTATCTTTAGCGATATTTGAAAAAACCTCTTTACTTAAGAGGTTTTTTTATGATCAACGAGTTTGGTAAAGGAAGTATTAATTAATTATGTCATAAACACCCCCCACAATCCCCCCCTTGGTAAGGGGGGAAATGGTGTGTTTATCATTATTAGCATAATTCCTTCATCATCTAGGTTTCTAAAAATAAAATTTGAATTAGCCCCTGACTTTAGTCCGGGGTTAACAGTGCATAAATTATTATGGGCTTTAGCCCATAATATTATTTTACTTAAGTACAATACAGAGTACAGATAGAAAATCATTTAAACTAAGCACTATGAAAAATTTTGTCTTTCTCTTCACCTTACTATTCAGTTTAATTTATGCTCAAACTGCTGATTTTCTCATCGTGGAAAATCCAGCCGCGCTGACCATTTATAACAAATACCAGCAGTCTATCTCAAGCCAAGTTCAAAATCAGCTTTCCCCATTTACCCCCTTCCAAATAATTGAAGAGAACGAAATGCTAAGTGATCAGATTTCTCACGCATCTCGAGTTATCCTGAATGGCAATACATACTTTATTTTAAAGGATGAAGAAGGTAATTTCGTTTCTGATGAAACTGAGTATTCCAAAATATTTAAAAATTGTGAACTGTTTGGAGATACGATAAACATTTTCAGGAATAACAGGGTATCTATATTTTCAAAACCTGAATATCTTGTCAATAAAAAAAGGCATAGATATCTTGAGGAAAATCGGTATTGTTTACGAATGTTCAGATATAAAAATCTGTATTATCTGAAGGTACCCGGTGATAGCGTCGTTTATGGCTGGACTCAATTACCACAAACCGGTTGGGAAGTCAGTCATGAGACTCTTGCAAATTTGGAAGTAATCCCGGATCATTTAATATCACGATTAAAAATCCGGATTGATGCCGCCAATCAGGATTATGAAAATTTCTTTAGCTATTTTAAAAAGAAATATAATGTGAATTTTAATATACCATACTGGCATATGGAAATTTCTGATTATGAGATTAAGGGAATATTAAATGACCCAACCTTGGCTGATAATCTAAAATACAGTAATCGTTATCTGATGCAGGATATCGATAACATCTTTCTGGGATCGGAATTCATGTTTGTCTATTCAGACAGTACATTCTATATTAAACCGGGAAATAAACGCAGATAAATGACTTTTAAAAAGAAAATACTTGAGCATCTGTTAAGCGCATTTCTGATAACATCATTATTAGGAACATTACTTTATTTTACGATTGAAAAAAAGAATATTGAGAAAATACAATCCAATGAAAAAATAGAATCATATTTAGGCCTGTCTTTTATTGATTTCGAAAATCCTTTTGATCGCGCCTTACTTCTTGATGTTCTGAATGCCTATGAACCCGATCAGACATCAGAACACGAAACATTGATCCGCACGATTGAGCAGTACAGGAAATCCAGCCTGATTGCCGGCATGGAAGAAGCCTATCGAAAGGAACCGCTGTCTTCAAAAAAATGGCAGCAGCTCTCTTTGATGTATGCCAAATTCATTTTAATATATATGTTTGTAATGCTCTTAACCTATTACGGCGTTCAAACCTTTGGCATACTGCGCTTTGTGCGCAGACAGCAAAATCAGAAATCGCATCTGCTATGTTTTTTACAACAGTTATTCTCCGCACCTAAATTCAGCCGGATTAAGGATTATTTAAAGTATTATCTGCAGGCGATTCTGCACCTGATTAAAGCCGTCATTATTGCATCATCTTATTTTGTGCTTTTTGCGCCGGCTTATGTTATCGCCTATTCGCTTAAAACACAACTGAACACGGATACTATCTTTTTCATGATCACCCTGGCGGTTATTTCTAACGGACTGCTCATAACTTACACAAATAAATTTTACACATTTCTTGTCGCAGAAAGCCGCAAGGGATATGTGCAAACCGCTATTGTGAAAAATCTGAATACTTCCTATAAACAAACTGATAAATCCGGAATATCATACGCATCTGTTTTTTCTTTTCGAAAACATTTTCCGATGCATGTCTTTCAGCATATTTTTTTGAATGCCCGGTACCAGTATTTGCAGACCATAAAAGAACAGGCATCATTTTTAATCAGCGGGCTCATTATTATCGAAATGGCGCTCAATATTCAGGGACATTTTAGTTACGAACTGCTGAAACAATTATTATATAAAAATTATGATATCGTGATTGTTATTATTCTGGGAATATTTTATATGGTAAAACTAACGGAAATTTTTACGGATTGGCTCACGCATAAAAAATCACTTAAGTATGAAAATATTGAACCGGTCTGCGCTAAATGAATAACCTATTTAAAAAAATTGAGCGCCGTTCAGCATCTATTTATTCACAAAAAGATAAATTCTGGCTTATCGTCTGGTTTGGCATTTTAAGCTTGACTCTCATCTGGAATATACTATTTCTAAATAAGCCGGCGTTAGATTTAGTGATCGAAGGATTTTTAAATACACTGTACATTTCCGCCCTCGTAGTAATTCTTTCATTCATACTGGGTTGGATAATCGGGTTGTTTGTGGCGAGGTTTGAAACATCCCGATTTCAAATTTTATATTTTGTATTAACCTTTATATTAAATATCATTCGATCAATCCCGCAAATTATAGGCATTTTATTAGGTTATATGGGAATAACCTATTTAATAACCGCTAACATTCTTCACAATCACTGGCTGATAATGACAACGATGGCGTTGATTATCAGCCTGTTTATTTTTAATGAAGTGATTGATCTGATCCGCGAACGCGTTAATCATTTTAGAAAACTGGATTTTTATAACGCTATGAAAGTATGCGGCATATCTGAAAACAGGATTATTAACTTCGATATCCTCTGGAAGAACAGCCGGATTCATATTTTAAATAAACTGATTGCCATCTTCGGCAGCGCCATATTTTTGCAGTGCACCATCGATTTTATAATTTCCGTAGGACTTTCCACCCAGGTCAGCTCTGTCAGTCTACCGACCACGCTGGGCAGCCTGCTGGCAAAAATTGACAGCAAACAGGATATTCTGGCCATTGGAAATACATTGATGAATCCATCCTATTTTTCACATATTTTCTTTGAACATTTACAGGGCGTTACAGTGGCTTTTTTGATTGTGTTTACCCTGCTCGCAGTTTATAAAATTTCCAATGGTTTTGCTGAGAGAAACCGGCTATGAACAATACAGGACTAAGCATACACATTAACGATGGTCTCCGGACACTGGCGCATATTGATAATTTCTCCTTCACTATGAATAAAATTACTTTTCTTTTTGGTGAATCCGGTATTGGCAAATCGATGATCAGCAAAGCGGTTTACGGATTACTTGATCCCAATGAATTACAGATCAAAATTAATGACAAGGATTACCAAAACTATCTGGATCTTCCGGTTACCCGGCAAATAAAACAAAATGGATTTTTTGTATTTCAGGAGCCGTCCTCACATTTGAATACACTGCTAAAAATTGAAGATCAGTTAAATGAAGGCGCCATTGATCAGCATCTGGATGAGAAAACCATTCTACAAACTTTATGGGATACAACCGATGATGATACCATAAAAAAAATTATAGGCATCTATCCCAGGCCCTATCGTCCCAGCGGCGGAGAAAAGCAGCGTATTTTACTGGCTATGGCTTTCAAGAAAATAAATTTAATGCTGCAGCCATCCGGTTCTTCCTCATTTAGTTTGTTTGTGTTTGATGAGCCGACCGGCAGTCTGGATAATCATTTCAGGAATCTGTTCCTGCAATTATTATTTGATAAATTCAGCCGCAAACAGTTTACTTCCCTTTTCATTACGCACGATTACTCCATTATCAGCCGGATTATGAATCATCATCAAAACATGATTGACGCTATCGATTTTAAAGAATTAGCCCGGTCTGATTCCGGCAAAGTTACTCTGAACTTTTTTTCGCCGGAACAGTATCTGTCCTGGCTTAAGCGCATTCAGAAAATACCCGGACGCACTGACGGGATTGAATCGCCAAAATCAGAAGTTTTAAGGATCCATAAACATTTCCGCATTTATAATCGCGAATACAGCATTTATTCAGATGCCGGCTGCAATCATTCAACTGACTTAATTATTCATCGGGGAGAAATGGTCTATCTAAAAGCGGGAAGCGGCGTCGGAAAAACAACTATGGCCAAAATACTTATGGGCCTGCAGCCGGCGGAACAAGTTGAATTCGAAATAGCCGGCATTAAGATTTCCGAACAATCCGGACCCGGAGTATGGAAGAAATCTATTTGGGGCAAAAAAATGGGCATGGTATTCCAGCACGCCGATGAAGCGCTGAATCTTGAAACCACTGTGAAGGAAAGTCTGGATGGATTAAAGAACAAAAAGCTGCGCGGCGAATTTTTAAAATCAAAATTAGAAGAATTATTTGAAGATAAAATTGACGATGAATTTCTATCAAAAAAAGTAAAATATCTGAGCGGAGGGCAAAAGCAAAGGCTTAACCTGGTACGTACGCTGGCTCTGGATGTGGATCTGATTATTCTTGATGAACCGTTAAACGGTCTTGATTTTATAAGCATTCAAAAAACACTGGACTGGTTACAGGAAAAGCAGAGAGCTGGAAAGGCTTTTTTAATTATTTCCCATAATGAAGAAATTTTTGAAAATTTAATTGATTCCAATCGTACATATTTTTTAAACTTCCAATAAACCATTCATCAAATTTGCATAAATAAATACAATTTGGATTTCAAATGCCCTTTGAGTTCTGGTATACGCTGATCATATTTATCCTGATGACAATATTTATTATCCGGGATATTGTAGAAACAGAGATCGTGATGTTTTCTGCCGTTATTTTTCTTTTGGCCGGCAAAGTGATCACTATTAAGCAGGCGTTTGTCGGCTTTTCCAACGTGGGCATGCTGACTATCGGTATGATGTTTGTTATTGCCGGGGCCCTTTACCATTCAGGCGCTATTGCTCAGTTAAATAAATTTATTTTCGGCAAAAATAAAACCGGCGTCACAGGTAAATTAATACACCTCCTTTTTCCGGTGGCTGCGGTGTCCGCTTTTATGAATAACACGCCGGTGGTAGCCATTTTAATTCCGGCTATCCGATCCTGGGCGGAGCGCAGCCATTTTTCCGCTTCCAAATTCCTGATTCCCGTATCCTATGCGGCTATACTGGGTGGTATGTGCACTTTAATTGGCACCAGCACCAATTTAATCATTTACGGTTTGATGATCGATTTCGGCATGGAAGGCATGGGATTGTTTGAAATATCTGTAATAGGTATTCCGATTGCTGTTCTGGGTCTGATATATATTATTTTTATCGGTCATCGCAGCCTGCCTGAGCACAAAGAATCTTTTACGATGATTGAAGAGAAGACAAGAGAATTTGTGATTCAGTTAAAAATTACCGAATCCTATCCGCATATTGGAAAAACCATTGAAGAAGCTGGTTTGCGGCATTTGCAGGGATTATTCTTATTCCAGATTTACCGGGATAATCAGATTATTGCTCCGGCCAAACCGACACAAAAATTGAAACAGGGAGACCGTTTGTTCTTTACCGGCCTGCCAAAAACGATTCTCGAACTTCAAAAAACACCGGGATTGGAACTTCTCAGGGATTCTACTTTTGATTTAAAGCAGTACGACGCATCGATGGTGCGGCCTTACGAAGCGGTTATTTCCGCCAGTTCGCCTCTGATCGGAAAAAACGTGCGAAACAGCAAATTCCGTGAGCATTATAATGCGGTTATTATCGCTATTCACCGCAACGGCACGCGCATCAAGAAAAAAATCGGCGATATTATTTTGCAGAGCGGCGATACGCTTTTGCTGTTAGCGGAAAAAGATTTCTACCACCAATGGTACGCTTCCAACGATTTCTATCTGATATCCCAATCCGAAGCTGTGCCGTCAAAACCAAAATGGCAGGTTTTGGTATCAATGGCCTCATTGGCATTGTTATTGGCTCTGATGATATTTAAAATACTGCCGCTGGTTGCCGCGGCCGGCCTGGCTGTTGTGCTGGTTCTGGTTACAAGGGCAATTTCGCCTTACGAGGCTCGGCAATCGATCGACTTTAGGGTGCTGGTTATAATTGCCTCGGCCTTTGGCATCGCCGAGGGACTACGCGCATCCGGCGTGGCTGAATTTATTGCCCAGGCTGTTGTTCTTGCCGGAGAATCATTCGGTTCGATTGGCGTAATCGCAGGCATTTTTATTATTACCAGTATTCTGACCAATTTTATGACCAATAATGCCACCGCCGCTATGGTTTTTCCTATTACCTTCGCAGCCGCTCAACAGATACATGCAGATCCCCGCCCGTTCATACTCGCACTGGCAATCGCCGCCTCAGCCAGTTTTGCCACGCCGATCAGTTATCAAACCAATTTAATGGTTTACGGCCCCGGCGGCTATACATTTAAGGATTTTTTTAAGATCGGATTTCCCCTGCAGGTACTGGTTATGGCGGCTGCGATAATTTTACTGGAGATATTTTATTTTTAACATAAAAACAGTATGTATTAAGGATTTTAAATGAACGTACTTATAATTGGAGCAGGACGCATGGCGCACGGACTGGTTCATGATTTTCTGCAGCAGCCGGATCTCAAATCGCTGCAGGTTGTTGATAATTCACCGGATGCATTAAAAACTCTTAATGCCAAGTTTAAAAGCGCAAAACTTTCAACCGGTCTTTGCAACGCCGGTGATATGGAAAAGTTAAAGTCATTCTTTCTAAAGACCGATGGCGCAATTAGCGCAGTTCCCTATGATTTCAATCTGGATTTGACCAAGCTGGCCATACAAACAAAAACCCATTTCGTTGATCTCGGCGGCAATAACACGGTGGTCGATAAACAATTTGCCCTGGATGAACAGGCTAAGGCGAAAGGTATAGGAATTGTTCCGGATTGCGGCCTGGCTCCCGGCATGGTTTCCGTAATCGCCGCTCATGCCGTTAATGAACTGGCGCGTACGGATAGTTTAAAAATTCGTGTCGGTGGATTACCGGTAAATCCCAGACCGCCGTTAAATTATATGCTGGTTTTTTCCCCGCACGGCTTGATTAATGAGTACATAGAACCGGCGGTGATTCTGGAAGACGGCAAAATAACCACCCGGCCTTCGATGACGGAATGCGAAGAACTGGAATTCGCCGCCCCATTCGGCTTATTGGAAGCATTTTATACCTCCGGCGGAACCTCTACCCTGCCGCAAACCTATAAAAACAAAATCAGTCACCTGGATTATAAAACCATCCGGTATCCCGGCCATTGCCATATCTTTAAAGCCATGCTCGATCTTGGATTTGCGGATGAAACAGAATTCAAATATAAAAACAGCGCCTGTAGCAATCGTGAAATATTTGAAAAAATGATTATCCAGCCGTTAAGTTATAAAAGCGATGACGTGGTCCTGATCCGCGTTACCGCAACCGGACATAAAGAGGGCAGTCACAAGATTATTCAATACCAGTGTATCGATTACCAGGATCACAAAACCGGATTGACGGCTATGATGCGTACCACCGCTTTTCCGGCGGCTATTATTCTGCAAATGCTTATTCGAAATGATATAACGGATAAAGGCGTTTTACGGCAGGAACTTAGTGTGCCAAGTGGAAAATTCATGAAAGAACTGGAAAAGCGTAAAATATTTTTTGACAAAATGGATTAAGCAAAATAAATGCAATAAAACTAATTCCCCTATTGAGAGGGGAACTAAAATTATTAACTATTAAATATTATGAGATACTTACTTTTAAATATTTTAGTCATTGCAAATTTAATCCTCGCCCAGAATACCGCCATTGATAAGCTGATTAAATCCTACCAATCTACAGAAAATCTGAAAAATGCAACATGGAGTCTACATGCTGAATATGTTGATAACGGAAAAAAGATTATCGAGTATCAAAATCATTTTGCCCTGACGCCCGCTTCGGGACTAAAACTGGTTACTACGGCAACAGCGCTGGAAATTTTAGGCGAAGATTACAAATGTGAAACCCGGCTTTATTATGATGGTTCATTATCCTCAGATGGTACTCTCAAAGGTAATATTTATATCCGCGGCGGCGGCGACCCTGTGCTTGGTTCTGACCGTATTGAGGGTTCTCTCCCCCTGGATAGTTTGATGATAACCTGGGTAAATGCAATCAAAAAATCCGGCATTAAAAAAATTGAGGGTTCCATCTTTGCTGATGATCTGTTGTTTGATCATAAACGCGCCCCCGATTACTGGAGCTGGATCGATATCGGTAATTATTACGGCGCCGGACCCTGTGCTTTGTCGATTCATGATAATTTGTACTACCTGCTTTTTGAACCCGGTAAATATGCCGGCCAGCCGGCCAAAGTCCTGGGAACAGAACCGGAAATCCCCGGACTCACCTTTATTAATCATATGCAAACAGGCCCCAGATTCTCCGGCGACAATGGCTACATCTACGCCGCTCCCGGACAATTTAAGGCATTACTGGACGGTACAGTGCCCGCCGGCCAAAAAGTATTTAAAATAAAAGGCGCAATCCCCGATCCGGCGTTATTTGCCGCCCAGCGATTACATCAGGAATTAATAAATGCCGGCTTTATAATTACAGATTATCCGGCAAAATTGAAAAATCCTTATAATTATAATTCGGCAAAATTGATTCACACCATCCTATCCCCGCCGCTGAAAGAAATCATTTTTATTATCAATAAAAAAAGCTTTAACCTGTATGCCGAGCAAATAGTTAAATTAATAGCATTATCCCAAAATGATACAGGTAGTCTTAAAGACGGACTAAAAATTATAAAAGACTTCTTAGAGGAAAAATCCATTTCTATTGATGGTTTAGAATTATTTGACGGATCAGGTTTGTCCCGCTCTAATCTGATAACGACCCAAACAATAGTTGAGCTGCTTAAATTTATGGCCAGGCAGTCTTCTTTTCAATCATACTATAATTCGCTCTCCGTTGCCGGCGATGAGGATGATGAAGGCAATTTCAACGGTTTTGGTAACGGAACTGTCATAGAAAATAATGCCAGGATCAAATCCGGATTTATCTCAAACATTCGTAGTCATTCCGGTTATGTCAGCGATCGAGCCGGGCGTTTGATCGCTTTTTCTTTTATCGCAAATAATTATCACGGCAGCACGGGCACAATCAACACAATACATAAGGCTCTGATGATTAAACTGGCTGAACAATGAGGGTATAAAATTTCGATTTGAATATTGATGGCTTTGTTTTTTATATTTGTGCTTCTTCACTGTTTAACGGAATTTACATATGAAAATAAAAGAATCGATTAATAAAAAAGTGGCTGTCCTAGCCATTCATGGCAATTTGATGGGCCCGCCGGATACGGTTGACCTATATGAGCGGGTACGCAATTTAACCGAAGACGGCGTCTTTAGAATCATACTTGATCTCAAACATGTCAAATGGATTAACAGTCTCGGCGTAGGCTCTATTATGCATGCGCTTTCCATCATCCAAAAAGTGGATGGTCAGCTTCATCTTGCCAATTTAACCGATAAAGTCCGCAGTGTATTCGTCATGGCCCAATTGAATAAACTGTTTGAAATCCATGAGTCCGTAGAAGACGGCGTGGCTCTGTTGAACAATTCTTAAATAGTATTTGAGTATATGAATCGGTTCGATTAATCCCGAAGACATAGTGATGTAAATTGCCATAAATCCCTTGTATTGATTAGTAATTAGTGATATATTTTTTCTTCATTTTTGATTATATTTTTATTAGCCGGAGGTTGTATTGTCAACATTAATGGTTTCTATTTCGGGGATTCGCGGCGTGGTTGGCGAATCATTAACGCCGCAGGTCATTTCCAAATATACGCTGGCCTTTGCTGCCTATCTGAGCGGCGGTACGGTGATTGTTGGACGGGATTCACGTGTCTCGGGCCCGTTCGTCGCAAATATGGTTAAAGGCTGCCTGGTTGCTTCAGGCTGCAAAGTCATTGATATCGGGATTGTTCCAACGCCAACGGTCCAGCTTGCTATTGAACATCATAAAGCGGCAGGTGGAATTGCTATTACGGCCAGCCATAACCCGATTCAGTGGAACGGTTTAAAATTTATGGGCGGTGACGGGCGATTTTTAAATCCGGAAAAAGCAGGTAAAGTCTATGAAATGGCTGACAATAATGAGATTTCACTCAAAACCTGGGAAGACATAGGCAGTGAAAAAATGGATGAGCAGGCCAATCAACGGCATATTGATTCAGTCCTAAAATTATCTTTAATTGACGCAGAGGCGATACGGACAAAAAAATATAAAGTTGTGATTGATACGGTCAATGGCGCAGGCGGACTCATTATACCTCAATTGTGCGAAGCTCTGGGATGCGAGGTAATTACAATTAACGCCGAAGCTAATGGAAAATTTGCACACACGCCGGAACCCCTGCCGGAAAATTTAACACAGCTTTCAGAAAAAGTCCGGGAAGTAAAAGCCGATGTCGGATTTGCCGTGGATCCCGATGTGGACCGCTGCGCTATTGTAGACAATGCCGGCAAACCGATTGGCGAAGAATACACACTGGCCATAGCCGCTCAACTGGTATTCAGCAAAAAAATGGGACGCATGGCGATGAATATGTCCACCTCGCGGGCGTCGGAAGATATTGCCAAATATTATAATTGTATGTTTGTCCGCAGTAAAGTCGGCGAAATTAATGTCGCTGAAAAAATGCTGGAAATTGACGCCATTATCGGAGGGGAGGGCAACGGCGGCGTTATTTTACCGGAACTGCATTTAGGTCGTGATGCGCCGGCTGCGGTTGCGCTGACCTTACAATATCTGATGGAATTTGGCGGTACGATGCAGGAATTGCATGCTTCCCTGCCACAGTATGCTATGGTTAAACAAAAAGTAAATATTGAAGGCATGAATCCGGATAAGGTACTGGAAGCGATAGCCGAAAAATATAAAGACCATGAAGTCAATTTATTGGATGGTGTGAAAATCGATATCAAAAACAGCTGGGTGCATTTGCGTAAATCCAACACCGAACCGATTGTGCGTATAATTTCCGAAGCGCCGACCGTTAAAGAAGCAGAGCAGCTCGGCCAAAAATTTATGGATGAAATTAAATCTCTAATGTGATTGTCGCACGAAGGCACTAAGTCACAAAGATGAATGAAAATGAAATTGGACAGTTCATTGTTGACAGCGCTGTAAAATTACATAAGGAACTAGGCCCGGGATTACTTGAAACGGTTTATGAAGTAATTTTAGCAGCCACACTCAAGGATTCCGGTTTGTCTATTAAACGCCAGGTCGCAATTCCTATTGAATATCAGGGACTTAAATTTGATGAAGGATTTCGTGCCGATATAATTGTTGAAGACAAGGTAATCATTGAATTGAAATCCATTGAAAAAGTCAACAATGCTCATAAAAAACAAGTACTGACGTATCTGAAATTGACTGGTTATAAACTCGGATTTCTTTTAAATTTCGGTGAAGCGTTGATGAAAGATGGAATTTCAAGAATCATTAATGGAAAAATTGGTTGACACTTTGTGTTCTTTGTACCTTAGTGTGAGAAAACAAAATGATTATTTGTCGTGTTATTGGTGATGTTGTTTCAACGATAAAAAACAAAGAATTCACCGGCAAAAAAATTATGATTGTTCAGCCGCTGGATCTGGAAGATAAGGCCGAAGGCGACGCCTTTCTCGCCCTTGATTCCGTTCAGGCTGGCGTCGGGGATCGTGTTTTGGTAATGCGCGAAGGCGGCTCGGCGCGTATTGTGTTTGATAATAATAACATTCCGGTGCAGGCGGTTATTACAGCAATTATAGATGGCATTGATTTAAAAAGTGACTAAAGTAAATTAAAGTGCACTAAAATGAGCTAAAGTGACTAAAGTAAATTAAAGTGCACTAAAATGAGCTAAAGTGACT
>JAFGKZ010000223.1 GCA_016928315.1 Calditrichaceae bacterium | reverse complement strand
TTTTGCGACTGTAGGGGCATATAATTATATGCCCCTACAGTCGCAAAATATGATTTTTATTTATGCCTTAATTCCAACACACCTACAACATCTTCAAATTTCAAATCAAAATAATTTAACATCACCAATAAATGATATATCAAATCGGCCGATTCTTCTAACAATCGCGGTTTATCTTTGGCCATGGCATCAATAACCACCTCGGTCGCTTCCTCCCCAACTTTCTGGCTGATTTTTTTAATACCATCTTTGAAAAGTTTTGTTGTATAAGAATTTTCGGGCATCTTTTGTTTCCGTTCAGCAATCAGATTATCCAACTGTCCCAAAAATGCCAGGCCGTTTTTATTAATCTCATCAAAGCAGGTGTCTTTACCAGTATGGCAAACCGGTCCGGTTGGATTGACTTTAATTAATAAAGTGTCTGAATCACAATCAGCAGATATTGCTACCAGGTTTAAAAAATTACCGGAAGTTTCTCCTTTAGTCCAGAGGGTGTTACGGCTGCGGCTGAAAAAAGTGACCTTTTTGATTTCCAGCGTTTTCTGATAGGCTTCCTCATTCATAAAACCAAGCATCAATACTTTATTAGTCGCTGCATCCTGTACGATGGCCGGAACCAGTCCGTTCATTTTATTAAAATTGATTTTCATAATCGTACCGTAATATTATGTTCATGTAAATATTGTTTTAAAGTTGGAATTGGTATCTCGCCAAAATGAAAAATACTGGCAGCGAGCGCTGCATCTGCTTTGCCTTTGGTGAAAACATCGACAAAATGGTCACACGTGCCAGCGCCACCCGAGGCGATCACCGGAATGGGCAGTGCTTCTGATAACGTACTGGTAATATCCAGGGCAAATCCGTTTTTTGTACCATCATGATTCATAGATGTCAGCAGAATTTCCCCGGCGCCGCGATCAACGGCCTCCTTTGCCCATTTCATCGTATTGATACCCGTTGGTTTACGTCCGCCATGCACATAAACCGTCCATTCAAAGTCAGCATATTTTGTATCAATGGCCAGAACAACGCATTGACTGCCGAAATTTTTTGCAAGGCGATCAATTAATCCCGGTTCCTTAACCGCAGCAGAATTAATGGTAATCTTATCCGCTCCCGCATCCAGCAGACTGCTGACATGTTTTTCTGTGCTGACACCACCGCCGACCGTAAAGGGAATATTCACATTCAGGGCAATATCTTTAACCAATTCCACAAATGTCGAGCGTTCTTCCACAGTTGCAGTGATATCGAGAAAAACCAGTTCATCCGCGCCTTGTTCGGCATAAGCCTTTCCCAGAGCAACCGGATCTCCGGCGCTGCGGATATTTACAAAATTAACGCCTTTTACCGTTTCACCATCACGTATATCTAAACAGGGGATTATTCTTTTTGTTAGCATAAAAACGGTTTTATCTCCTCAAGACTGATCTTATTTTCATAAATGGCTTTACCGATGATGACTCCGTCTATTTCCATTTCATTTAATTTATTAACATCATCAATTTGGCTGATACCGCCGCTGGCAATGATCTCCAGTTCAGGGAACTGATCCTTAATCTTTTTATACAGATCAAATGATGGACCGGTCAACATACCGTCTTTGGCAATATCGGTACAAATAATTGTTCTAATTCCGTATCTAATGTATTCTTTTAAAAATTCAAACAAATCTATTTCAGTCTTTTCCTGCCAGCCGGATACGGCAATCTTTTCATTATTAACATCGGCGCCCAGAATAATTTTATCGCCGCCATACTTATCCAGCCACTGAATTACCATACTCTTATTCTTGACGGCAATACTGCCGGCGGTAATCTGCTGCGCGCCGCAGCTGAAGGCGATCTGTAAATCCTCATCGGATTTTAAGCCGCCGCCGAAATCGATTTGCAGATTAGTTCCCCGGGCAACCCGATCCAGTGTCGCGCTGTTGACAATATGTTGCTGTTTGGCTCCATCCAGATCAACCAGGTGCAGACGCTTTATTCCAGCTTTCTCAAACTCCCTGGCCACTTCCAACGGATCATCATTGTAGATTTTTTTTGTATCGTAATTGCCTTTGGTTAATCGGACACACTTTCCATCGATGACATCGATCGCCGGGATAATTGTAATCATAAGTCTAAAAAATTCCTTAATATTTGCGCGCCGACTTTTCCGCTTTTTTCCGGGTGAAACTGAACGGCATAATAATTATCTTTTTGTAAGGCCGAAGCATATGGCAAAATGTATTCAGTCTGTGCAATCATAGTTTCGCTTAACTCCGCATAAAAACTATGTACAAAATAAACATAAGATCCATTCTTAATGCCTTTGAACAATCCGTTGCTCAAATTGCTGATGGTATTCCAGCCCATGTGGGGGACTTTATCTTTCGGGGGAAATTTTTTGATCTGATTGTCAAAAATGCCCAGACATTCCGTATCATTCTCTTCGGAATGGGCACACATGAGTTGCAACCCCAAACAAATACCCAGAAAAGGCTGAGTCAAATTGGTAATAATTTGATCCAGTCCATTTTGCTTTAAATAATCCATGGCTGTACTAGCTTCACCAACGCCCGGGAAAATAACTTTATCAGCATTCTGGATTTGATCAGGATCATCAGTGACTAGTGGCTCAATACCTTCCCGCTGCAACGCCAGTCTTACGGAATGGATATTACCGGCATTGTATTTGATGATAGCAATTTTCATATCACGTCTTTTGAGCTGGGAATCTGGTCACTTTTCGGATCACGCCGAACCGCCATTTTAATGGCACGGGCAAATGCTTTAAAAATAGCCTCAATTTTATGATGCTCATTCTTTCCTTTAACTCTGATATGCAGATTGCAGCGTGCGTTGTCGGAAAAGGATTTAAAGAAATGGTAAAACAACTCTGTAGGCATCTCGCCTACTTTTTCCCTTTTAAACTTGGCTTTCCAGACAAACTCGCCACGCCCGGAAAAATCAAGGGCTACTAATGCCAATGATTCATCCATGGGCAATACAAAACCATACCGTTCAATGCCGCGTTTATCGCCCAAAGCTTTATTAATGGCTTCACCCAGAACGATGGCCGTATCTTCAACCATATGATGCTCATCTACATGCAGATCGCCTGTGATGTTAACTGCCAGATCGCATCCGGAATGCTTGGCAAATAATTCCAGCATGTGGTCAAAGAATCCGATGCCTGATTTGACCTTCGATTTTCCCTGACCATCCAGATTGATTTCCATCCGTATGGAAGTCTCTTTGGTTGTCCGCTCAACGGTTTGTATGCGTGGTGGATATTTCAGGTAATTATAAATTTCATCCCAGCTGTCCGTTGTAAAATCAGCCTCTTTATTTTTTTTATTACTGATTAATATAGCCTTGCATTGTAAGTTTTGGGCAAGCTGGACATCAGTTTTTCTATCACCAATGACATAGGAATTAGCTAAGTCGTATTTGCCGTTCATATATTTCTTGAGCATACCTGTACCCGGTTTACGGGTCGGCAGATTATCTTCAGGAAAGGAACGGTCGATTAATATATCCGTAAATTTGATACCTTCGCCAGATAAGATACTCAGCATTTTATTCTGCACCGGCCAGAAGGTATTTTCCGGAAAAGAGTTGGTACCCAATCCATCCTGATTGGTTACCATGACCAGGTCATAATCCAATTCACTGGCAATTTTCTTCAGGTTACTAATAACGCCAGGAAGAAATTCCATTTTTTCAAATGAATCCACCTGCTCATCTTCCGGTTCCTGCAAGATGGTGCCGTCACGATCGATAAATAATACTTTTTTCATTATTATGTATCCAGACTTTTTAATTTTTCTATCAATCTTTTATTTTCCAATTCTGTCCCCACAGTAAATCGCAAACAGTTTTCACAATGCAATGCTTTGCTGCGATCGCGGACAATAATTCCGGATTGTATCAATTGCTCGAATACCAGTTTCGAATTCTTAAATCGAACCAATATGAAATTTGTGTCGGAAGAGAACACCTGATCAACCATCGTCAATTGCTTAAGATTATCCATTATATTTTTTCTCTGATCGAGTAAAGCAGCTACCATTTTGTTTTTCAATTCCAAATTTTTGATGGCTTCCATCGCCATCTGTTGTGTCAATCCGCTGATATTATACGGTGGTTTGATATTGGTTAAAATGTGAATTATATATGGATCGGCAAAGGCCATTCCAAGTCTCAAAGAAGCCAATCCCCAGGCTTTGGAAAAGGTTTGAAGAATGACCAGATTTGGATACTTATCCAAGAGAGGGACCAGGCTTGGCTTGCCGGAAAAATCAATATAAGCCTCATCCACCACAACGATTGCATTAGTGTTCTGAAGAATCTGTTCAATATCCGATTGTCGCATAGCGTTAGCCGTGGGATTATTTGGCGAACAGATAAACAGCATTTTTACTGAATCTGTTAACACTTTGGTAATTCCAATAACATCAAGGTTAAAATTGGGAGCCAAGGGGCGGCTGATAACGCCGACATTATTAATATCCGCGCAAACCTGGTACATGCCATAGGTAGGGGGCATAATCATAATCTGATCACGGCCCGGTTCACAGAATGCCCGGATCAGTAAATCGATAGCCTCATCGCTGCCATTACCGAGAAATATTTTATCCAAAGTTACGTCTTTTAATTTGCCGATGGCTTTCTTTAGTTCAGTCTGTCTTGGATCAGGATAGCGGTTCCATTGACTTTGAATTGGTGAACCCAAAGAATTTTCATTGGCATCCAGAAAAATATCAGCCTTACCCTTAAACTCATCACGGGCGGATGAGTATGGCTTCAGGTTACGGATATTTTCACGCACCAAAGACTCAAGATTAATCATCCGAATTTTCCTTTGCAATTCTATCTAAGCGAATAGATACCGCATTTTTATGGGCGGTCAATGTTTCCGCCTGTGCCATTTCCTCAATCGCCCAGCCTATTTCTTTGAGTCCGTTTGCATCGATTTGCTGAAAGGTTACCTGTTTCATAAAACTATCCAGAGATACGCCGCTGTAGTTTAAAGCGTAACCATTGGTTGGCAGAGTATGATTGGTACCTGAGGCATAATCACCGGCCGATTCTGGTGTATACGGACCGATAAAAACCGATCCGGCATTTTTAACTTTTTTAATCGCCGGATCAACACTTTGAACATTTAAAATTAAATGCTCGGGGGCGTAAGTATTAATCAACTCCATCGCATCTTCAAGATCGTAAATTAAAAAGGCTTTGGAATTTTCCAGTGATTTTATGGCCATTTCTTTGCGAGGTAATGATTTCAATTGCTTCTCAATTGATTGTTGTACATTTTCGATTAATTCCATTGAATTACTGACCAGTATCACCTGGCTGTCTGCGCCATGCTCCGCCTGTGAAAGCAAATCCGATGCTACAAAATCCGGATCAGCGGTATCATCTGCCAGAACAGCGACTTCCGAAGGTCCTGCGGGCATATCGATTGCCACTCCTTCCAGGTTGACAAGTTGCTTAGCAGCGGTGACATACTGATTACCCGGACCAAATATTTTATAGACTTTGGGTATAGTTTCCGTTCCATAGGCCATAGCTGCGATGGCCTGTGCACCGCCGACTTTATATATTTTTTCCAGGCCAACAACTTCGGCGGCATATAGGATGGCCGCATGAATTTGTCCCTCACGGTTTGCCGGTGTGCAGAGAATAATTTCTTTGCAGCCGGCAATCTGTGCCGGTATGCCCAGCATTAAAAGTGTAGAAAATAAAGGGGCAGTACCGCCGGGAATGTAAAGACCCACTTTTTCTATCGGCAATTGCTTTCGCCAGCAGGTCACACCCGGCCAGGTTTCAATTTTTTTTGTATTTCTGCGCTGGGCCTGGTGAAATTTTTTGATATTACTGGCAGCCAGATGGATAGCACTTTTTAATGAATCGCTTAGCTGGTGTTGGGAATCGATAATTTCACGTTTATCAACCAGAATGGATCCTTTAATGCCGCCGTCAAATTTTTCGGTATAATGTAAAACGGCACGATCCCCATTGTTCTTAACGTCTTTCAGAATGGGCCGGACGATATTATATATGTTATGCATATCCATAACCGGCCGACGCAGCAATGCCGGCCATTGTTCTTTTGCAGGGTGTTCAATAATCTGCATAATACTCTATCCTTTTAAAGAATCATCTTTTCAATCGGGATTACAAGTATACCCTGTGCCCCTTTATTTTTCAAGTTCTCAATATTTTCCCAAAAATCATCTTCACGAATAACGGAGTGAACAGAACTCCAGTTTTCCATAGCCAAAGGCATGATGGTCGGACTTTTCATACCGGGCAGGACGGCGCAAATTTCATCGATTTTATCATTCGGTGCATTTAAAAGAATATACTTATATGCGGCGGCTTTTTGCACAGACCGAATCCGAAATAACAGTTGATCCAGTATTTTCTTTTTATCGATTGCTAAATCCGGTTGTGTAATCATAACGGCTTCCGATTTCATTACGCTTTCAACTTCTTTTAATCCGTTGCTTAAAAGCGTACTGCCGGTGCTGACAATATCAAATATGACGTCCGCCAGACCGATACCCGGAGCAATTTCCACCGACCCGTTAATCTCGTGAATTTCAGCTTTGATTTTATTTTTATCCAAAAATGATCGTAGTATCACGGGGTAGGATGTGGCAATCTTCAATCCATTTAAGTCCTGTGCGTTTTTATAGGCCACAGCTTTGGGAACAGCGATACTCAAACGGCATTTGGCAAATCCCAATCGTTCTGCAATTATTAAGGCTTTGCCCTTTTCCATCATAACATTTTCCCCAACAATGCCGACGTCAGCTATTTTATCATCCACACATTCCGGAATATCATCGTCACGCAAAAAAAGTATAGTCAGGGGGAAATTACTGGCATGCGTTTTCAGTTTATCTTTACCGCCATTTTCAAATTTAACGCCGCATTCTTTTAAAAGGTGAAGTGTCTTTTCACTTAACCGGCCGCTTTTTTGTACTGCTATTGTTAACACCGGAAAATCCTTTCGATATTTTGTTCAAAAAAAAACCCGCCGTTTGGCGGGTTAATTTAAGTTTTATGTATTTAAATTGAAATAATTTTCTAATTACCCTAATCCACGGCTATGTTGTGTTCTTTAAGATGATGATGGTTATGATGCTTTGTAATTAGACTTGATATCATAAATATTTATTCACTTTTTTGAGGAAATATAAATCCATGTACGATTCATGTCAAATTATTTTTATGCAGATTAACGGCTTTACGGAAAAAAACTATGAATTAATCAGATTAGTTTTTCGGATAGTCGATTACAGGCCTGTTTACCGGCATTATCATTTGATGGTCGGCTAAATATGTTTCAAACTGATCCAGCGCCACCGGTTTGCTGAATAAATATCCCTGAAACTTTCTGCAGCAATTATCTTCAAGAAAATCTAAATGAGTCAAATCTTCTACGCCTTCTGCAATGACATCTTTATTTAAATTTTGTCCAATTTGAATTATTGATTTAACCAATTCTTTATTCTTTGTATCAGCGCCCATACAGTTGATGAAAGATCGGTCAATTTTTATGGATTTTGCCGGAATCTTTTGCAGATAAACCAGTGAGGCAAAACCGACGCCAAAATCATCAATAGCAAAATTACAGCCAAGGTCTGTGAGTGCATTCATATTATCAATAGTATTACTCTCATCCTCCATATAACTTGTCTCTGTAATTTCCAGCTGCAGATGCTGCGGATTTATTCCTGTGTGTTTTATCAGTTGAGCAATGGTTTTAACCGTTTGCGAAGAACGCAATTGTTTGGCGGATAGATTAACAGATACATAGAGATTTTGTTTATGTTTTTCTGTCATATGTATAAAGTCATTAATTGATTTTTCAAGAATCCATGATCCAAACTGATTGATCAAATTACTTTCTTCTGCAATTGGGATAAAGTGAGCAGGGGAAACCTGACCCAATTCGGGATTGGTCCAGCGGATCAAGGCTTCCGATCCGGCTATCCGGTAATTGCCTTCCTTTTCTTTTTCGATAATCGGCTGATAAAACAACTTAAACTGATTTTCATAGTCTTTTTTACTGATAACAGATTTCAGGTTACGAACAATCTTCAGACGGTCATTGGTCAGCTGGGTCATCTCTTCAGAGAAAAATTGAAAGTCATTTTTCTCGCGGTTTTTAACGTTATACATAGCAGCGTCGGCATTACGCACCAGTTCTTCACTGGATTTTCCGTCTCTGGGAAAAATAACCACACCCACGCTCAGCGATAGATAATTAATTTCGTGGGCGCCAATGACAAAAGGTTGATCAAATTCCTGGATCAATTTTTCTGCAACCTGGCCGGCGTCATATTCATTTTTTATATTTTGTATAATTACGGTAAACTCATCCCCGCCTAATCGAAACATATAATCGGTTGCTCTCAGCATCCGGTTCATACGTTCAGCAACTTCCTTTAATACAAGGTCGCCAACGGCGTGACCCAGTGAATCATTTACCATTTTAAAATTATCAAGACCGCAAAATAGAACGGCAACCATACGCTGAGGATCAGTGCGCGCGGATTCAAGAATAATTCGATCCAGTTCCTGATAGAACGCATCTCTGTTTTTTAATCCGGTAACTTTATCAAAATAGGCCAGATATTTGAGCTCTTTTTGTGCAAGAATAATAGCCGTTAAATTACTACCGAATAAAATAACATAAAGCACTTCTTTACCGTCTTTTGAAAGCACAGGCTTAAATATACGCTTAAAGTATAAAATTTTACCTTTTTCAGTATAATTTAATTTTTCTGTGAACTGAACAGTTTTTTTCTTTTCAATCGCTTCATAAAAAAATAGCTTCCGTTCCAGGGCAGATTCGATACCAATACCTTTTAACTGGCAGTAATCCCGATCGGATTTACCAATGAGCAGGGCTTTTTCATCAGGATCAGGCAGATACTGATAATTCATATACAAGTACTCACCCTGCGCATTGTAAATCGCAATTTCCATTGGGATATGTTCATATTCCTGAAAAACCGAATGCTCGGAGGATTGTTTTACATTACTCATTGATTTTTTGTAATCAGAAATTTTATTTAAAATTCTTTTCAAACCCACCTCAATATTAAATCTATTATAAATACCCCATTAGCAGGATCTAAATCGCTTTTCTGATTTTCGGCATTTATTGGCATACTTTATAAATTTGTTCAGCGTTGGACAAAAGTTATATAGAATATTAACGGAACTATCGATCTATATAAGATACTGAAGCAAGATATAAAATTAGTTGTTTTCAATATTTCGGCAGGTTAAATTCTTTGGTTTAAAATAATCGTACACACGGAACGGGAGCGTTATGAAAAAAATTCTAATCCTCGGTGCAGGTAAATCCAGTCCCTATTTAATTTCATATTTGATAAATCGTGCAGAAGAAAACAATTGGTTTGTTACCGTTGGTGATTTGGATAAAGATTTAGCGCAAAGTCGAATTAGTAATAATCCCAATGCAAAAGCCATTTTTTTTGATGTAAACAATACTGAATTACGCACCCAGCATATCAAAGATTCTGATATGGTTATCAACATCCTGGCTCCGCGTTTTCAGCATATGATCGCCTTAGCCTGTGTCCATTATGGTAAACACATGATATCTGTATCCTATCAGGATAAACGTATCCGTGAATTGGACAGGGATGCCCGTAAAAAGGGCATACTCATTTTAACCGAAATCGGCTTGGATCCCGGGATTGATCATATGTCAGCGGCATTATTGGTTGATAACATCCGCAGTAAGGGGGGCATTATTAAAGTATTTCAATCGTATGGCGGTGGTCTTCCTGCACCGGACTCGATTGACAATCCCTTTAAATATGTAATCAGCTGGAATCCCCGGAATGTCGTTATGGCCGGTGAAAAGGGCGCCCAGTATTTAGAAAACGGCAACATTGTTTTGATCCCGTTTCATAATGTCTTTCGACATACCTGGTCGGTGGAAGTCCCGGGTTTGGGAATGATGGAAGCCTATCCCAATCGTGATTCACTTTATTATCAGCAGCAATATGGTTTTGAAGATGCAGATACCGTTATCCGAGGAACACTCAGGTACCCTGGTTGGAGCGAAACTTGGTATCATATCATTCGGCTTGGTCTGCCTAACGAAAATTTAATTATTCCAAATTTATCAGAAAGAACCTATGCCGAACTTACAGAGATGTTTCTGCCGCCTGAGATAGGCGGCGGCGATCTCAAACATCAAGTGGCCAACTATTTAAATATTAATCCTACAGGAACAATTATCGAAAAACTACAGTGGCTGGGATTATTTTCTGATGAAAAGATTGGAGAAAAAGTTGAAACATCGGCGGAAGTGTTAACGCAATTAATCGAAAAAAAATTAGCGCTAAATGACGATGCCTGCGATATGGTTGTTCTGCAGCATAAGTTAGTGGCTGAATATAACAATACAAAAAAAGAGCAAATAATCTCAACCATGATCAGCTATGGTGAGAAGGCTGGTTTCTCATCAATGGCCAAATCGGTTGGTTTACCAGCGGCAATTGTGGCAAAGTTATTACTGCAAAATAAACTGCCTTTAAAAGGATGTCATATTCCTACTAATCCGGTTATTTATCAACCCGTGTTGAAAGAACTGGAAGAGGCGGGCTTTAGGTTTAATGAGCAGATCACATCATTGTAAAATTTTAAGACTACTTTAATCAAATACTCACAGAATTTTCTACTCTTAATGTTTTTATTCCGGTAAAAATTATTTATATTCTGTTTATTACAACTGTACATACTTACTTAATCAGATTAGAATTAAAAATGTTAGTGCAGATTATTTCTGATACAGATAACACTAATTTCATAATTGATGGTTTATAAAATACAAATCAGGAAAGCATATTAATGATAAAACTGTATGGGGTATCTTCTTGCAATAAAATCCGTGATGCTAAAGTTATTTTGGAATCGAATAAGATTGAATATCAGTTTATTAACGTTAAAAAGAATCCCATTCCGGAGAATCAATTAAACGAGATTATCGAACAATTGGGAATAAAGAAGGTGTTAAATAAACAAGGCTTAACGTATAAAAAGTTAGGTCTAAACCAAATGAATTTAAATGATACCCAACTGATGCAATGGTTACTCAAAGAACAAGGCATGATTAAACGACCGCTGTTTGAAAATAATGATCGATATTTAATTGACTCCGATGAGCAAACCATTATAGAATTTTGTAATTGATACTATGCTGGAGAAAATATGAGTGAACTAACGGCAGTTATTTTAGGCGGTGGAAGAGGCACCCGGCTCGATCCATTAACCCGGCTCCGTGCAAAGCCAGCCGTGCCAATCGGAGGTAAATTTCGGCTGATTGATGTGCCGATCAGTAATTGTTTGCATTCAGGCATTCGTAAAGTTTTTATTCTAACCCAATTCAACACAGAATCATTACATCGCCATATTTATAATACCTATCGTTTTGATACTTTTAGTAAAGGTGATTTAAGATTGCTGGCTGCTCAGCAAACCAGCGACAATCAGGATTGGTACCAGGGCAATGCCGATGCGGTTAGAAAAAATCTGATGTTCCTGAAATCGGCTGATGATCATATTATTATTCTGGCGGGCGATCACCTTTACAGAATGAATTATCAGAATTTTTTTGAACATCATCTTAAAGTCAAGGCAGATATTTCCATTGCAGTAAAGCCCATATTTGAATACGAAGCCACAGAAGTTGGCGTTTTAAAAACCGATAAAAAAGGCATCATCACGGATTTTTATGAAAAACCAAAAGAACCGGAAATACTTTCCAAGTTTAAAATTGATCAGGAATTATTCGATCATTTTAAAATAGAATCCCAAAACCGGTTGCATATCGCATCAATGGGTATATATATATTTAAAAAAGACGTTCTTTTTAAGCTGCTTGAAAATAGTGACCTCCAGGATTTTGGTAAAGAAATAGTGCCGTCAGCATTAAAAAAGCATAAAGTATCAGCCTACTTTTTTGACGGATACTGGGAAGATATCGGTACCATGCGCTCATTTTTTGAGGCGCATATGCGTATGACGCACCCCGTTCCTGAGTTCAATTTTTATGATGAAAATTACCCGTTTTACACCCGGCCTCGTTATTTACCGGCTTCAAAAATTAATAACTGCCAGATTAATCATTCCTTGGTTTCGGAAGGCTGTATTTTGTTGGGATCAATTATAGAACATTCGGTGGTCGGAATCCGTTCCTTCATTGATGAAGGTACATTGATCCAGCGGTCTATTCTTATGGGGAATCAATATTATGAAACTATAGCGAACCGCAACCGCAATAGAGAGCTGGGCAAACCTAATCTGGGTATTGGGAATAACTGTATTATTCGAAATGCCATTATCGATTTGGATTGTTTTATCGGCAATAATGTTCAACTAATTAATAAAGACAATCAGACAGAAATAGATACAGATTTATATTCTATTAAAGATGGAATCATAATTATACCAAAGAGTACGGTTATTCCGGATAATACCATTATTTAGGATAATATTTTAACTATGTATCCCTGATAAATAAAAGGAATTTAATCTTCCATCAGGTTGTAGAAGTTTTTTAATCGCCTTAAGCTGTATCGCGTTTATAATTATGAGTAGAAAATACATATACTTTAAACTCTTTCGTGATTTAAATGATACGATCGAGAGTGAAAAATTATCTCAGTATGAAATTGCTGCCTACCTGGATGATTATGAAACGATACAAAATGTATTTCAACTCTATCAAAATACCGAATTAAAATTATTAATAAATAAAAGCAGGCAATTACAAAATCTTTTAACCAAATCCCTGCCCAAGCACGGTTTTCGCCATGGGTATTTATGGAGTGGTGAACACTTCCCGGATATTAGTAAACTGCTATCGAATTGTGGTCTGATTGAGGAATGTATCGCCTTTCAAAAAACTGCCGATCCGCTGCCTGAGTTAAAGTCAAATCCCATTTTTCAAATGAAACGACAGTTTGATATTTATAACTGGCATGTATTTCATTTGCGCAGTTTCCAGTATTATTTTGATAAATCATCAAAAATACAAATGACCAGTGAATCAGAAGTAGAAATTGACTGGGCCTTTGAATCCCTTTGGGAAAAGCAGAAACGAATTGAAGATGTTGAAGATGTGCCTGTTTTTGAGACTAATGAACCAAATCATTTTCATCCAACAATAAACTATATAAGTCATGATAAACGGGCATACGCAAAATCCAGAAATTTGCGCTGGATTCGAGCCATTCTAAATTCGATGAATTCATCTAAAGATAAAATGCTTTACATTCCTTTTGCGGGGAAGGGGGATATCTTTTTTGAAGCTGTTTTTGGCGGAAAAAATAGTATTGTATCGGAAATCAATCCGATTCGTTATCGTTATTTATCAGGCAGCAGCTTTACCTATGAATATAATTTAATCCGGTTGAGTCAGGCGATTTCTGATATCATTGGGCAAATTAAAGCGCTCACCGTGAGTCAGCCCCAGATGCAGGTCGATTTATTTGTTAATTCCACTGAGAAACAGTTTGAAAAATTCTGGCAGACAGAAAAGGAACGAATCAAATCACTAAACAATAATCATCTTTCTGATAACAGTATTAAGGCTATCTCGGCAATCCGCTTTTTAATTGACTCATCGATTATTTCGAAAGCGGAGAATATCAATGCTTTTTTGATGAATGGATTAATCAATTTAACGGCAGGGCTTCTGCGTAAAAAAAATATTATGGATATCATCAGCGCTTATCAAAAAGAACTTCGGCGATTATATCTTGATATCTATATTTTTCATAAAATTAAAGAATTAAATCAGAATCCGGGCAAGATCAATCATTTATGCCTGCAAAATGCTTTGGATGCAACATCCATTGAAGATGCCGGTATCGATTCCATCTGCTGTTTTTTCCCATCCACTATTAATAAAAAGGGATTTAAAGATGACCAGACTGTTATCGATATACTGAACATACATTCGAATTTACCTTCTGTTGAAAAACATAAAATTGGATTAAAGACACGAAGTAAAGAAGATATTGAACACTGGAATAATGAAATTATAAACAGCGGCAGTTCCTTTAATCTTCTTGGAACTTATGGACAAAATATTCTGATCCGCCTGCATTCAAACAACCGGCAGACGGAAGCCGGGCTCTTTTTAAAACTATGGATTGACGGCTATTCTTTTTTAACCGAATGCAGCCGCCTGTTAAAAAAGGATGGGAAGGCATGCCTAATACTGACTAATCCTTCTATTAAAATCCTGGACCAAGCTGAAGAAATAAATAATATTGAGGTGTTCAAAGAATTAATTGGAAAAAATGAAAACGTACTGCAATTAAAAATTTTCGAAAACTTCTGCAAACCGGATCAGTTGAATCATTTTGGTAAAATGGACTTCTACCATATTTTGATTATTTCAAAATTATAATCACCATTTAGTAAAAGGTTTTTTGCTTAAATTTGAATTGTGGTATTTGGGATTCTGTGATACTTCATCGCCAATCCAGGAAGGTTTCTCGAACGTTTCATTTTCATCAGACAGTTCAATCTCAGCCAGATATAATCCTTCATTATGACCTGTAAATTCATCTATATCCCAGGTGTGATCAGCAAATTTTATTTTATAGCGTTTCTTTTCGACAATATAATTTTCACACAAATTATCCAGCATGGCATTGGCATCAGCAAGGGGAATCTCGAATTCATATTCCTGACGCTTCAATCCAACGGGAGCGCTTTTAATCGTCAGGTAACCTTTTTGATCGATTGTTCTCACACGTACCACGCCTTTTTTTTCTGCAAAGATATAACCCTGGCGGTAAAAAGATGGTCGGACATCTTTTTTCCAATCTATACCATTAATCAAAAATTTGCGTTCTATCTCAACAGCCATGTTCAACTCATATATAAATTAAAAATGGTTCCTGCTAACCCCAACAGGAACCATATTATTAATATTCTTTATGATTAATCTACACGATACCAGGTTTGCGTGCGGTACAAGAAATAAAGATAACCACGCACCTTTAAATTTCCCTCTTCCAGCCACATTTTACAGTCATATACTTTACCTTTACCAGGATCGAGTATTGATCCGTCATCCCATTCATCACCATCTTTTTGCAGATTTTCAAGAATAACCATACCAATAAGTTTTTTATTATAGCGGGGATCATCTTCCGGACATTTATCGCAGACCGGATCAGGATCTTCGTCTGGTTCACGGAATAGGGTATCAATTTTACCAAAGTATTTGCCATCTTGCATATAAATATTGACAATCGATTTGGCTTTCCCGGTTTCATCATCGATTGTTTTCCAGCGTCCTACAATATCCTGTGCCTGAGCACTTGAAAACGCTGCCAGAGTTGCAATAAAAATAATGGTCAAAATAATACATTGCTTCATAGCAAAATCCTTTACAAAGTTTTACATAAATTAGTTGGCTGATTATGGTTTAGGAGATTGACTTTAAATTAGGTAATAAATTTATCAATAACAATTAATTTATCCGCATTATTTTATTGATGAATGTATAGCAGCAGCGCCAAACAGCAAATGCTGGTACTCTACAGTTTGAAATCCGGATTCAATGATTATCTGTTTTAATTCTTCCGCATGATAAAATTTTGGGATTGTGGATGCCAAATAGGTGTAAGCTGATTTAGAACCGGATACGGCTTTACCGATGGGACGAATAAAAATTTTAACATACAAATGGAAAAAATACCTGATAAATAAACTTTTGGGCTGACTGGTTTCTAAGTTTATGAACTGCCCGCCTGATTTCAGTACCCGCCTTATCTCAGTAAAACTCTGGATTAATATTTGTCTGTTGATATCAATATTACGCGTGGCAAATGATATGGTAATTAAATCAAAAGTATTATCCGGAAAAGGCAGGTTTTTAATTTCAGATATGCTGAATTTAATCCGGTTTCCTTCCGGCTTCTTTTTAGCCAAGCTAATCATGGGCAACGAAAAATCTGTTGCAAAAACCTGGTTACCATTATTGGCCTGTTTGGAAAGATTAGCGGCTGTCTCACCGGTACCGGTGCACACATCCAGCCAGCGAACCCCATATTGATTTTCAATTTTTTTGATCGCGCTTCTGCGCCACCATATATCCATGCCAAATGTGAGCAGATGATTAACTAACTCATAGGTTGACGGAATTTGTGTATATAATTTTTGAATTGCTGAATTCAATTTTCTTCCTGTTTCCGGATAAAATGAATCAATAATAAAAAAGCCCCCGGTTAATTCCGGGGGCTTATCAACTTATTAGAGCCTGGATGACAAGGCGCTATCTTGTCATTCCGGAGGCTCCTATCATACTTCGACTAGTAATAGGATCACCTCCTTTCTACAGGGCGTCCATCATCACGCCGGAAGTTCCCCTGGTTAAAAATCCAGCGCCGCACAAAAACTGCATCAATTTTACTTATCGTCGATAAAAAAGTCAAAATAATTTTTAAAATTTTTATTCTGACTCATTTTCTCTTTTGATTTCTCCCTTTAGGTACAAACGATATACTGCATGGATCATATCATTTGTATAAACGGTAATCCGTTTATTTTGTTTGCCGTGTCTGCCTCTTGTTCTAAAGGAAACTTTCAGTTCTCCGGTATTGCCAGGCACGATTTCTTCTGAACTCAGAAGTGATCCGGTGCAGCCTCACGAGGTGCCGACCTGATTTATCCTTATGGTGTCCAATGAGACATTTTTAAAAGTATATACATGTGTTACAATCGTATCAGATTTAACTATGCCAAAATCATATTCCATATGATCAAAAGCCAGGCCGGATTTCGGTTGATCCAATAAATTTGAATCCTGGATTTGTGCACTGGCATTACTTACTGCAAAAAAAATTAGAATAAACATAAAGTATTTATAATTGACCATAGATAATCCCTCAATTCATGCAGACCCTTAAAATATATATTCAATTCTAATTAGAATCAATGCTCGAATCAAATTCACATTTCTATAATTATTAATTGAAATGAACTTAATTTGGGATACGATGTTCCATATTATTTTTTAAGACAATTTTGACCACTGATTATAATCCGAAAATAGAACTAGTGCAATAAAATTTTCTAAAAATACATATTTATAGTTAAAGAGCATGGCGCGATAGAAATTTGAAATTTGTCGAAGTCATTTCTTTTATGCATTTCAGGGATAAGATATCCAACAGCGCTGCCAACAATCGCACCTACAATAACATCGCTTAAATAATGTTCTCCACTCTCGTATCGTGCATAACCAGTTAATGATGCAAGAATTAAACTGCCTCCCCATACAAACTTGGTCCAATAGGCGTCAGGATAATTATCGCTAAAAACCTTCGATACAAATACAGCCTCGGTAAACGCCTCACAAGCATGTCCTGAAAAGAATGATCCCTTTAAATCGCCCCAAGCCTCAGAGGCGATTGCATAGCGCTCTTCAACACGCATAGCTTCATTATAAGCATAGGGCCTTTTTCTTCCAGACAATCCTTTAGCTAAAGATGTGAGACCCCTTGCCACATAGTATGCTTCTGCATACATTACACTCATTTTTAGCAGATTTTTCCACTCCTGTTTTAATATTTGCGGTACAAATACAAACGCGGTTGAAACTGTGAGGATGTTGCGATAATCATCACTTCGGCTGTCCCATGCAGGAGACCAGTTATAAGTCGCCGGCCTGTCAAACCAGTTAACATCACTGTGTCGTAATTGGCCGATATCCTCAATGGTTACAGCTTTTTGATTATCGATTAAGCTTTCGCCAAAATAGTCCGCACATATGCCAAGGGGTGTTATAAACCAATCTGTTTTATTTAGTTCATAAGGGAATGAACTGTTTTGCGCAAATATTCTGTTCGGTATACCTATCATTAATAATCCTAACAAAACTAATTGAAACTTAAAATCTAAAATGCGAAAATGACCATTCATTTGAATTCTCCGATATTGTAAAATGTTGATTAATTTATTGAGCGCCCAATTCATCGATTGGCTCGGTTTATAATATGAACAGATTAAAGGGATGGATCAATCGTACTTTGGTATGATTATATCATTTTTTCCATCTAAAAATAATTTTAGATATCTAATCTAACATTATTCTACAACGATAGAGTATTTGGAAAGGAGAGTTATCAAAGCGTAACGACTTTTTACCTTACACTTATTAAATAAGTTACTGATGTGCGTTTTTACAGTACTCTGCGAAATAAAAAGCTGATCGCCGATCTGTTTATTGCTTTTGCCTTGAATGATAAGTGCAAGGATTTCCGTTTCGCGGGGAGAAATGTTGTAATTTTCAATAAATCCATGAGATATCGCTAATTGTAATCCTTCAGACGGGATATGTGAATAATGCTTAATAATCAGGTAAGTATAGATAATACTGTAGCCGCAATAAAGCGTTGGATAAAATTCAATGGGGAAATATCTATCATACAATGTATCAGCGATAATGCCGGGTATGTAAATCCAAAGC
>JAFGKZ010000222.1 GCA_016928315.1 Calditrichaceae bacterium | reverse complement strand
GACCAGCCCGAATAATCGTATTTCTTTGGCAACTTCGTTTCCTTCCGTCAATAAGGATGGGTATATAAATTTGATTTGTTGATATTACTTTTATTGTATGATAACTCAAAGATGCGATTGGTAAAGTCATTATGCTATTTAAACCAATTCAACAATTACATAAAATTATTTTTTAATTATAATATTCTTTTCCGCCCGGATTGTTTTTCGCAAGCCTTCGGCGGAACTGCCGCCAACCATAATGGTGAAATCCCCGGCTTCCACTATCCGCTGCATGTGCTCATCATACAATCCAAAATCATCCGGTTGTAACATAAACAAGATTGTTTCTTGCTGACCCGCCGCAAGATGAATCCGCTTAAAGGCTTTTAATGATTTTACAGCCAGCGGCACAGACGCTTCGTTATCCGTGATATAAACCTGGACAACTTCATCACCATCCATTTGCGAGATATTTTTTACATCAACTGAAATGGATATATCCCTGCCTTCCTCAATATGATCCGGCGTAATCCGCAGATTACTGTATTCGAAATCCGAATAACTTAAACCGTATCCGAAAGGAAACAATACCTCGCCCTCAAAGTACCGGTAGGTTCGTCCGGCCATATCATAATTATCATAATCGGGCAGTTGATCTTCCGACTTATAAACCGTAACCGGCAAGCGGCCGGCCGGATTGTAATCGCCAAAAATCACATCAGCAATAGCTCTGCCGCCCGCCTGTCCCGGATACCAGGCCTGAATAATGGCCGGGATATTTTCATTTTCCCAATTAACAGTCACAGCGCTGCCGCTCATAATTACCAAAACAATCGGTTTGTTTAATTTTGCCAGCTCTTTTAATAAAGAAGTTTGTGCCATAGGTAATGATATTTTTGTACGATCGCCGCGGAAAAATCCATCGAAATTCACATGATCATCCATTTCCTCGCCTTCCAGCCGGGCGCTGATCCCGCCGACATAAATAATGGCGTCGGCATCCCGGGCGATTTTCAGCGCCTCTTCTCTCAGATTATAACTGGGTTCATGCCAGCCAAACATGGCCTGGGCATTATTCCATGCTTCATAATATTCTAGTTTAAATGCATAGAGTTTATCCTTTTCCAGTTCAACTTCAAACACATCGGTTTTAAGTCCGCGGCGTTTCCACTTATCTAAAACCAATTCACCTTCAAAATACAGGCGGAAACCTTCATCCGCGGTTACGCCGAGATAATAATGGCCCGATTCATCCGGTTTGATTTGGCCTTCCCAGCGGATGGAAAAATTATCATCCGGCATACTGTCCAGCGGCGAGCCGTAAGACCATTCATAATCAATTTTTTTATCCCTGCCAACCAGAAACGGCTCATCCTGTAATTCCATATTTTTAAAATAGGAAACTTTAATACCCGGCTGATTTTCATAATAAAACATTTTTTTGGAAATCGGCTTCAGTTTATATTTTTCCCCCAGATAATTGACGCCCAAAGCATAGTTAACTTCTACGGATTCCGGGAGAATATCTTTGATTCCGATTAACGGGGTGGATAATTTTACAGGCGTGCCATGATAATTACCCAGCAATGCCTCGTAGTTATCCGCGTTTGGTCCCAAAACCGCTACCTTTTTTATCGATTTTGACAGGGGCAGCAAATTATTCTTGTTCTTCAATAAAATAATAGACTGGCACGCGGTTTCCAGTGCCAGCTCACCATGTTCCGGCGCATTATTTTTTTCAAACGGGATATGTGCGTACGACACCAGCTCCGGAGAATCGAACATACCTAATTTGAAACGTGTATTCAGTAAACGTCTTAGCGCGTTATCAATATCAATTTCGGTAATTAGTCCTTGTTCATGAGCATCCTTTAATTTGGGATAAGTCTCGCCGCAATTGACGTCGGTACCGCTTTTCAGCGCCAGCGCCGCCGCTTCCGCGGCGTTTTCCACTACTTTATGAGTGGTGTAGAAATCTGCAATTGCCCAGCAGTCCGAAACGACATGCCCGTTAAAACCCCACTGATCTCTCAAAATATCTTTAAGCAATAAATTACTTCCACAGCAGGCTTCGCCGTCATAGCGGTTGTAAGCGCACATTACCGCTTCCACATGGGCCTCTTTAACCAGCGCTTCAAAGGCGGGCAGGTAGGTTTCCCACAGATCACGATCGCTTACCTTCACATCAAATTCATGCCTTAAATGCTCGGGACCGCTGTGTACGGCAAAATGTTTGGCGCAGGCCGCGGCTTTTAAATATTTGGGATCATTGCCCTGCAGACCTTTCACAAAAGCCATGCCGATTTGCGAGGTAAGAAAGGGGTCTTCGCCATAGGTTTCCTGCCCCCTGCCCCAGCGCGGATCGCGAAAGATATTAATATTGGGTGACCAGAAAGTCAGTCCTTTATACTGGCCATGATCATTTTTACGTAAAGCTTCGTGATGTTTGGCGCGCGCTTCCGTCGCAATGGCGTCGGCCATTTTATGGATGAGACCGGGATTCCAGGTGGCGGCCAGTCCGATCGCCTGTGGAAAAACAGTCGCGTGACCGGCTCTGGCCACGCCATGCAGCGCTTCATTCCACCAGTTGTATTCGGGAACGCCGAGTCGTTCAATAGCGGGCGACCGGAAAGAAAGCTGCGATATTTTTTCTTCCAATGTCATCCGGCTCAGCAAATCATTCACACGGATATCCATGGGCAAATCAGGATTCTGGAAATCAAATTCCTGAGCAGTATCTACTTTTACATTTTTATTTGTACAAAAGAGTAAAGATGTTATGATAAATAAAAATGATATGACATAAATTTGATGAGACTTAGTCATTATATGAAGTCCTTTATTTAGATTAAGGATTATAGTTAACTAAAAAATTCTGGATTCCAACTACAATTTGTTACTTCTAAATATATTAATTTCTAAATATTATTACCCTCCCCATCCCGATAAATCGGGATCACCCCTCCCTGATAATCAGGGAGGGAATTAAGGGGTAGGGCAGTTAACCGCAAATTAAATCAATAATTCATGAAAGATCTTCATTCCTGAAAATATCTATATATAAAGATATCAATGTATCTCATTAAACATTAAAATAACTATTATTCTATCTTTCCACCCGTCCCGAACCGCTGCCTTTTGCCAGTTTTTCCACTTCATCCACGCTGACCAGATTAAAATCACCCGGAATGGTTTGTTTTAAACATGAGGCAGCCACAGCAAATTCCAGGGCGTCTTTTGTATTTTGCCTGGTCAGTAAACCATAAATTAAGCCACCGGCAAAGGAATCACCGCCGCCGACGCGATCAATTATCTGAACATCATATCGTTTGGATCGGTATCCTTCTTTGCAGTCTTTATCATCCAGCAGCAAAGCGCTCCAGCCGTTTCGTGAAGCCGAAAAGCTTTCACGGAGCGTAATGGCTACCGAACTAAATTTATACTGCGATTTCAACTGCCGGGCTACATTAAAATAGGCTTCTTCCTGCAGATCGCCCTTATCAACATCGGAAGCGCCCGCTTTTAATCCCAGACTTTTTTCGGCGTCTTCCTCATTGGCGATGCAAACATCCACATACTCCATCAACGGCTGCATCACGGATTGAGCTTCTTTTTCGGTCCATAATTTTTTGCGAAAATTGAGATCACAGCTGATGGTCGCGCCGGCTTTTTTTGCAGCAACGCAGGCCTCTTTTAAGACGGTTTGCGTATTTTTACCCAGCGCCGGCGTAATGCCCGTCCAGTGGAACCATTTAGCATTTCTGAAAACTTCATCCCAGTTAATTTCACCGGACGAAATTTCTGAAATCGCAGAATGGGATCGATCATAAACTACTTTTGACGGTCTCTGACTGGCGCCCGTTTCCAGAAAATATATCCCAACCCGTTCCCCGCCGCGGGCAATATATTGGGTATGTACACCATACTGCCGCAAAAAATTAACCGCGCTCTGACCGATTTCATGTTTGGGTAATCTGGTTACAAAATAACTTTCCAAACCGTAATTCGCCAGCGAGACGGCCACATTACCCTCGCCGCCGCCAAAATTTATATCAAACTGTTTCGATTGATAGAACCGCTCATATCCCGGCGTAGAAAGGCGCAGCATTATTTCTCCAAACGTAACGACTTTCATTATATGATCCTCATTAATTTGCTGACAATTTTTGGATCGAATATAATGTAATCCGCTATATCAGATCAAAAAAATAAGTAAAAAATAAAAAAATTGGCAGGATAAAAGAAATTGCATAATCAGTTCGACAACTAACTATGCAATCATCTACATAAAAAAAGCGCGATCAAGTCAGAATTAATTCTCAAATAAAAGCAGCGGCACACTAGGCATGAACATTCTCTTCGTGGATCAAACGATCCAATGCTGTTTTTAACTGTTCTTCTTTGAAGGGTTTTGGTATAAAATCTTTTGCACCTATTTTTAAAGCTTTCAGTGCAGTCGCGTTGTCTGTAAGCGCGGAAATCACCACAACCTTTACCGTTGGTTTAATTTTGAGTATCTCTTCAAGAACCGTAAGACCGTCCATTTCGGGCATGGTAATATCCAACGTTACAATATCCGGATCGGTTTTTTTGAATACATTTACCGCTTCCTTACCGTCTGAAGCCGATCCAACAATTTCGATATTATAAGTTTCTAAAAAACCTTGTATCAGCTTGATGATCATTTTGGAATCATCGACAATCATTACTTTAATTTTATTCGACATTTCGTCAGTCTCCCTTTTTAAAATACATTATTTTATATCACTCTTTTGTTTTCTTAAACGTTATTTTAAACTCGCAAAATTTGCCTGCTTGTGAATTCACTTCAATCTGGCCGTCATGTTTATCAATTTTCTCTTTAATTACTGCCATGCCTACACCGCGGCCGGATATCTGATCTACATATTTTGCTGTTGATATCCCCTGCAAAAATATAAGATTCATAATCTGTTCGTTGGACCAGGAATCTATTTCTGTCTTCTTAAATTTTCCGGATTTTACTGCCTTCTGTTTCAACTGCTCAATTTGCAATCCCTTACCATCATCTTTCAGCGAAAAACCATAACAGCCGTTCTGCTCATAAGAAGATAAGGTTAATGTACCGGTTTCTTTCTTTTTTAATTTCTTCCTTTCGTCAGGTGTTTCTATACCATGACTAATTGCATTTCGGATGAGTTGAATCAGAATTTCCCTGACAAGTAATCGATGGTTATAAGGGATAAGTTCAAAATCAAAATCCTTATGGTTAAGGGTAATTTTTTTATTTAAATCTTCAGCGGTATTATTAACCAAATTTTGTATCGATTTAATAAATAATTCGCTTTCATATTGACGCTTAGGTCTGAAATGGGATTGAATGTTTTTTATTCTATCGATTAAACTGTTAATCTCGGAACCTGTTTTCTTTAATTCGCTTAATTTCATAACCAGAGGCAGAAAATCAGTACCATCAAGGCTTTTTTTATTTTGTACTTCAATAATTTTTTCCTCAAATTCATGCGCCTGGTTCACAAAGAATTTTAAATCGAGCAAGCTGGCATTGCCCTTAACCAGATGCATTGCTCTAAATATCTGTTCCAAGGATTTGGCGTACTCTGATGATTTTTTTGTATATTCTAATAAATTATCAATGTGACTCAGTTCAGCCTCTAAACCTTCCATAAATTCATTTAAAAGAGCGGGTTCCACATGCAGAATATTGAAGGCCATTTCCATTTGTTTTTTATACTGATCTTCCGATTCTTTTAATTTTTTAGCTAAGTAAATTTTTTCTGTAACATCCGCCACGGTAGCAATAACTTCATCTATTTTCTTATCGCTGTTATAAATGCGCTTAAATGAAAAATTAAGAATTTTTTTTATTCCTGATTCAAATCCATTCTCAGTGAATGAAAATTCGATTTCACTTAACGGATTGAGTTTATCGAGTGTGCTTTCCGGCATATTATCCTGGAAAATGAGCTCTAAATAATCATTGCAGGATGTCTTTACCTTGTCGGGTATTTTATCATTCAGAAAATCTATAAAATTGGTATTTGCCAGATTTTTTGTGAGAAGAATCCGTTCTAGAGCTGCCGAATATTGCGGCTTAAAATCTAATTTCTGGTCCAACAAAAATAATCCGTTGCGTACATTTGCTAAAATTTTATCGGTATTTTTTTTAGCTTCATGCAGTTCAATATTTTTATCTTCCAGTACACGTTTACGGCGGTCCAATTCCAGAAATACCTGAACTTTACTTTTGAGAATATCCGGATCAACCGGTTTGAACATATAATCTACGGCGCCGGATTCGTACCCTTTAAAAACATTTTTATCTTCTTTGCTGATTGCGGTAACAAAAATAATAGGAATATGTTTGGTATTGGGAGCGCTCCTCAAGATGGACGCTGTTTCAAATCCATCCATACCCGGCATTTGAACGTCAAGTAAAATCAGAGCGACATCGCGTTGTTTTAACATGATGCGCAGTGTTTCTTCTCCCGATTCCGCTCTTATAAAATTTAAACCGGGCGCTTCCAGAATATTTTCCAGAACCAATAAGTTTTCCGGATGATCATCCACGATCATTATATTCTGTACTAAGTCATTATCCATGATATTTTATACTTTCACACTTAGCGATTATTATCTGGCAATTTAATAAGTTTATTCATCTTTATAATCAAATTATAATTTTCCGGTATATTTTTTCCTTTGGCACAAATTCCTCAAAATTTTTATAGGAATCAGAATACGTCATACTTTCCTTGGAACCTAAACATAAAAAACCCTGACGAACCAGACTATTGTTAAACAAGCCGAATACACGGTTTTCCAGGGAATCATCGAAATAGATAAGCACGTTGCGGCACATAATTAAATTCATTTCACCAAAATCATTATCCGTAGCCAGATTATGCTGCGCAAATATGATATTCTTTTTTAATTCTTTATTCATAATTACCGCATTATATTTTGCGGTGTAATAATCAGAAAAAGATTTCGTTCCGCCAGCCTTATGATAATTTTGTGTAAATTCTTTAATTTTATCAACCGGATAAATACCGTCTTTAGCTTTTTTTAATACCACTTCATTGATATCGGTCCCGTAGATTAAAGTCTTATCCAGCAAGCCTTCTTCTTTAAGCAGGATAGCCATGGAATATACTTCTTCACCGCTGGCGCAGCCCGCATGCCAGATTTTAATATAGGGATAGGTTCTGAGTACCGGGACCACCTGTTTTCTTATTGCCAGATAGAATGAAGGATCCCGAAACATCTCGGTTACCTGAATGGAAAAATCATGCAATAGGAGTTCGAAAAAAGCTCTGTTGCTTAATAAATGATGCTGCATAGCAGAGATATTATCCAATTTTGATAATACCATTCTTTGATTTATCCTTCTTTTTATAGAAGCTTTGGCATAATTTCTAAAGTCATAACCATACTTCAAATATATCGCTTCAAGAAGAAGTCTTACTTCAATTTCTTCGTGTCCCATATAACCCAATTGTATCATCCAAATACATAATCCTTAACAGCATTCTACTGCGTTTTTAAGTAATTTAGAGCCAGCGTTTCAAACTTAATTCCAATTCATCAATATTCACGGGTTTAGACAGATAAGCATTGGCGCCCGCATCCAGGCACCTTTGCTGATCTTCTGTCATAGCCTTCGCCGTGAGCGCAATAACAGGTAATTCTTTAAATCTTTCCTGTTTTCTTATTTCCGTCATTGCCTGATATCCATCCATTTCCGGCATCATAATATCCATCAAAACTAAATCGATGCCAGGATCATTATCTAACATATCCAGGGCAATTCTGCCGTTTTCAGCCGTTAAAATTTCAATATCTTTTTCCTCAAAATACACCTTAAGAGAAAAGACATTGCGCAGATCATCTTCAACAATAAGTATTTTTTTGTCAGCCATTTTCTATATCCTTATTTCTTATAAAGCCATACGCGTAACAGAGATAATAATTTATCCATATCGACCGGTTTTGACAGATAGTCATTTGCACCGGCATCAATACACTTTTGACGATCCCCTTTCATCGCTTTTGCCGTAAGCGCAATAATCGGTAAATTTTTATATTTATCATTTTGCCGAATCTTTTCCATGGCCTCATACCCATCCATTTCCGGCATCATAATATCCATAAGTACAAGATCAATGGATTTATCTTTTTTTAATGTATCAAGCGCATCTCTGCCGTTTTCAGCGGAAACAATTTCCATATCTTCATCACCAAGGATACTGGCGAGCGCATAAATATTTCTGATATCATCATCGACGATTAATATTTTTTTACCTTTAAAAATATCCTCTTTATTATGATATAACTGAATCGGGCTCTTTTTATCATCCGGCAAACTGGATTCGACCCGATGCAGGAACAAGCTGACTTCATCCAGCAATCGATCCGGAGATTTTGCTCCTTTTATGATGACGCTTTTGGCATATTTTCTCAGCAAACTATCTTCGGTTTTGGAAAGCTCTTTACCGGTATATATAATAATCGGGATATCGGATATTTTTTCGTCTGTACTGATCTTTTGCACCAAATCAAAACCTGAAATATCAGACAAACCAAGATCTAATACGACACAATCGATATCTTCCTTGTGCAATATTTTTAAAGCTTCTGCACCTTTACCGGTCGCGATAATAGAGACATCCTTATCTTCAATCAAATCCATTATGCTGTTACGCATAGTTTCGTCATCTTCCACAACAAGCAGCTTTTTAATATCTTTAGAGATAATAGATTTGATTTTTGAGAATGCATCATCCAATTGCTCGATATCAACCGGCTTGGTCAGATACCCGATAGCGCCCATTTGCATTGCTTCCAGTTTTTTATCCATTGCAGAAATAAAATAAACGGGAATATGCCTGGTCTCCGGATTATTCTTTAACCGTTCCATGACGGTCCAGCCATCCACTCTTGGCAAACCTATATCAAGAATAACAGCGCTCGGTTGATACTGCATAGCCATCTGCAAACCGGCTTCGCCATCATCCGCAATCAGGCACTTAAATTCTTTTTCACGGGTTAAATCAAACAATAATTTGGCAAATTCCCTGTCATCTTCAATAATCAAAATCGATTTATCATTTTCATTCAAATCATGCCGGTCATCACGAATACCGCTCTTTGTGGGCTGTATTTTTTCAACCGGTTTATCTTGCGGCGCTATCTCAGCTTCAGCCGCAATGGAAGATGGCTTTTCTTTTTTGGGATTTTCTTCCTTTTCTATCATTTCCGGATCGATATCATTAATCGATATGGAATCTGGAAGATACAAAGTGAAAGCGCTGCCCTTGCCTTCTTCACTTTCTAATTGTATTTCTCCGCCCAGTATTTTTGCCAGTTCACGAGAGATAGATAAACCGAGACCGGTTCCGCCATATTTTCTACTGGTGGTGCCGTCAACCTGCTGAAAGGCTTCAAAGATTAATTTCTGTTTTTCGGCAGGAATACCAATGCCTGTATCAATAACTTTAATCGCCACCATTTTCCCGGCTATTAAATCAGAACGCTGTAAATGATCTGTTGACTTCGGCCGGTAAAGATGCACCGTAATGCCGCCTTTGCTGGTAAACTTTATGGCATTGGATAACAGGTTTTTAATGATTTGTTCCACCCGCTGGCGATCGGTGTCGATTTTTTCCGGCACATCATCATCAACTTTGATCTTTAAATACAGATCCTTTTCTTCGACAACATGCTGTACATTTTGCTTAAGATATGCAGGCAGTTGTTTCAAAGACATTTCTTCGATATTTATGATCATTTTCCCTGATTCAATTTTAGACAGATCCAGGATTTCATTAATCAATGAAAGCAAATCGCTTCCGGATGAATGGATTGTTTTTGCTGATTCTGTCTGCTTGGCATCCAGGTTCCCTTTTTTATTCTCATACAATAAACGCGATAATATCAGGATACTATTTAACGGCGTACGCAGCTCGTGCGACATGTTTGCTAAAAACTCAGATTTATATTTGCTGCTCATTTCCAGGTCAGCCGCTTTTTCCTCAATTTCTTTTCGGGCATGTTCAAGTTCAGTATTTTTAATTTCAATTTCTTTTTTCTGAATGGTTAAATCTTCTGTTCTTGCTTCCAGTTCTACGTTGGCCTTTTTTAATTCTTCCTGCTGCTTCTTCAATTCTTCTTCAGAATGTTTTAAGGCCTGAGTCTGTTCTTCCAGCTCTTCGTTGGTTACGCGTAGTTCTTCCTGTTGTGCCTGTAATTCTTCGGCCTGAACCTGCGACTGCTCTAACAATTTTTGCAGCTCAACTCTCGATTCGGCCGTGTGGAAGGCAATAGCGATATTTTCTGCTGTCATGTTCAGAAATTGCAAATGTATATCTGTAAACTCATGAAAAGAGCCCAGTTCTATAACACCTTTCACCACGCCTTCGTATAAAAATGGCAGAACAAGAATATTAAGCGGCTTGGCTTCGCCGATACCGGAATTAATTTTTACATAATCATCCGGCACATCCGTAATAAGAATGGGTTTCTTTTCTTTAGCAGCCTGTCCGACAATACCCATGCCGCTTTTATATTCATTGGATAAATTCTTCCGGGTTGTGAAGGCATAACTGCTGGCCAGTTTTAATACATCTGAATCATCTTTAAGATATATCGCGCCCACTTTTGCATCAAGATACGTTGCCAGGTAGGTAACTACATTATCGGATAGTCCTAATACGTCCTGCTCGCCGCGCATTTTTTCATTCAACTCGGCCTGTCCTGTTTTCAGCCAGTTCTGCGCCTCGGTTTCCGTGGACATGGCTGACAGATTCGAACGCATCTTATCTATGGCATTACCCAGCACATCTTTTTCACTTCGGACTTTCAGGTCGATATCATAATTTCCCTGCCCGATTGCTTCAGCCGCTAAAGCTAAATCTTTAGTATTTTCAACAAGGATTGAAAAACCTCTATATAATTCGCCAATTTCATCTTTGGCTTCGTAATTTAACTGAACATCCACATTACCTTCGGATACCTCTTTAGAAATATCCACCAGGGTACCGATTGAACTGGTCATTCTGCGGACATTCCAGAAAGCCGGTACAATGGTTATAACCAGGGCAAGAATAGTAACCAAAATAAAATTCATCGCGCTGTTACTGGCGCTTTCATTTAAACTGGCTTTCGAAAAGGATATCTCAACATAGCCTAATTTATTATCGTCAGAATCCAGGATCGGCGCCCAGGATTTAAGAATCTCATCCGTTTCTTCAAACACCATTTCACTTTCAGACAGTATTTTCTTTTTTTCATTCTTACTGCTGTTTAATCCGGTGATATATTCCATATTTTCATTAAACACCCGGACCTTGGATATGGCGTCATTATTCTCATCGGTTTGCAGAACCGCAAGACTTTGCTGCAGCGATGCGCCGTCATCCAGTATCATAGCCTGTATGCCGAGAGCCAGATTTTCTACTAAAAGCTGCGTGATGAATTCAGCATCTTTTTGCAGGGTTTTTCTTGCCAAACTTTTAGCCTCATAGGGGCTGTAGAAGGCTAGCAATATACCAAGTATAAGTCCTATCGCAATCACAACCGCAAGACTTTTAAACTTAATTGAAATAAAATTCATAATCATTTCCTTGCTGAACAGAGAACAAGTCTCTTCTATATAATCCTTTATTTACACTACTTAATTATCTGTGCCACTTTCATGATGGCAGGATTCCAATCTAAGCTTTCCTTAGCTGAAGATGTGACGTTTAATAATATTTTAGGCTTGTTATCAGCCCCAACGCCAAATCCAAGTGAAACGCCTTTAGATACCAAATCCGGCATATTGGTCGCGCTTAGTACTTTATTTTCCTGGGTGTATTTCATCGCTGCGTCTGCTTTGCCATTATCCGCAACGAATAAAATCGATGGTTTGGACGACGGCAGACTGTTTCCGGACTGCACCGATTTGATCTTAGCCTGACCAATAACCTTTTTAAGCTCATTTGTGATATCACCCGATCCAAGCACAAAGATGGTGATATCGCCTGCGCTGATATTTTTTTCGAAACCAATGACCTTAACTAATAAGGCTGCAGCTATCGGCGCAGGTGCCTCTTTAGTTTGTGCTATTAGCATACTACTAAATATGATAATGAAACTAATTGTAATAATAAACTTATGTTTAAAAAAATTCATTTTATGCACCTCTTAATAATTAAGATGGCCCTCATCAGAGAGCCACCTTAATCTTTTAGTAAATTAAAATGCCGCGCTTAAGCCAACATATACTGCTCTACCCTGATTAACCGGTATGGTTTTGGCTGGTTCT
>JAFGKZ010000221.1 GCA_016928315.1 Calditrichaceae bacterium | reverse complement strand
TTTAGTTTTGCTGAGTCCAATATTTTTTATCCTTTTGCCTTTCAAATTATCTAATTTTAAGAAAGTACAAATTTTTTATAATAATGGGGAATCAGAATATATTTTGATGGCGCAAAAAAAAGGAATTTTCAATTTTATTTTAATGCTGATAAATATTTTAACCGGCAAATTATCATTTGTGGGTGCGCCAATCAGTACGAATCCAATGAATAGTTCGCAATTTAGTTACAAACCGGGTTTTACCGGATTAGTCCAAATAAATTTAGAGCGTATTCAGAATGATCAAACCCGTGATAATTATGAACTGCATTATCTAAAAAACCAGAGTTTATTTCTTGATATAGAAATTATTCTTCAGGCATTTAGAAAACACGTTAAATAATTTTTAGAATATTGTATAGATAAATGGCGCCAACGCGCTGCCCTGGGTTAATACAATTAATAATCCCAGCAATAACAGAATAACAACAATCGGTATCAGCCACCACTTTTTATGGGAACCTAAAAAAGAAAAGTATTCTGCGATAATTTTAAATTTAGCCAATTTAATTTTCCTCAATACATTTTTTCATAATCAACTGCTTTATTATCTTTCCTCGAAATCCAATATGAATCGCTCTTCGTTGAAAAATCGACATCCATCCATTTCTTTTTAAATAAGCGTCCTAAAAAACTAATGGGTGTCAGAGCAAGATAAAATATAATGGAAATAAGTATTCGTGATACAAACCAGCCCAATACAAAGGCGATGCCCATCCAGATTTTATAAAGTCCCTTCAGCCAATCTGCTTGTAGTATGCCGGTAAGAATCAAAAGGATTGAGCTCCCGCCGGTTATGCAGCTCCAATCGCGATTCCCATGTCTAAAAAAATACCATGCGGAAATAACTAAAAGAATAGATCCTACCAAATAAGCAAATTGTTTTAATTTCTTTTTGGAAATGTCAAGCTGTTTAAATTCTTCTTTGATATCGCTAATCCAGTTCATATTCTCTCATCCAGTCTGATTTATCTTTAAATTCGGGCTGATTGGTTTTATCTAAAATATAATGCCCAAGTACCAAAATATCCATTTCGGTGCGCATAAAGCAAATATAAGCGTCTGAGGGCGATTCAACAATAGGTTCACCACGCACATTGAAAGAAGTATTAATTATAACCGGACAACCTGTCTGTTTATAAAAATTGTTGATAAGGTCATAATAAATCGGATTATCAAGTCGATTGACAGTCTGAATCCGGGCTGAATTATCAATATGTGTAACAGCAGGTATTTTAGAACGCACAAGATTGAGTAAATCCAGTCCTTTTAATGATTTTTGTTCTTCAGTTAATTTAATTAACTTTTCCGAGCAGACATCGGCAACAAGCAGCATGTAGGGGCTTTCTACATCCAGTTCAAACCATTCATGCACATGGTCCGCTAAAACAGACGGCGCAAACGGACGGAAACTTTCCCGGTATTTAATTTTAAGATTCATCTTTTTCTGCATATCTGCCGACCGGGCGTCACCTATAATGGAACGATTGCCCAGGGCGCGCGGCCCAAATTCCATACGTCCCTGAAACCAACCAATTACTTTTTCCTGTTGCAGGTGATCTGCGACTTTTTCCAGCAATTCTTTCGTTGAGAAATGCTCATAGGGAATATTGTTCTGTTCAAGAAAAGAATTGATATCATCATCTGAATAGGCAGGACCGAGGTAACTGCCTTTCTGAGTATCCCGTTTTCCATTGATAGAGCGTTTATTATTATCCTGATGATAATGGGCAATTAAAGCTGCGCCTAATGCGCCGCCAGCGTCCCCGGCAGCCGGTTGAATCCAGATATTCTCAAACAGACCTGACCGTAATATCTTACCATTGCCTACACAGTTGAGGGCAACCCCGCCTGCCAAACAAAGATTTTTTTGATCGGTTGCTTTTTTAACATGACCGGCCAAGCGAAGCATAATATCTTCCGTTACTTCCTGAACAGAACGGGCTAAATCCATTTCGCGTTGGGTGAGTGCTGACTCCGGTTTTCTTGGCGGGCCGTCAAATAACTCCTCAAAACGATGATTAGTCATCTTTAAACCGACTGCATAGTTAAAGTAATCCATATTCATTTTAAATGAGCCGTCTGCCTTAACATCAATCAAATGATCATAAATCTTTTGCACATATTTCGGCTGACCGTATGGCGCTAATCCCATCACTTTATATTCGCCGGAATTCACCCTGAAACCAGTGAAATAAGTAAATGCGGAATAGAGCAGACCCAGAGAGTGGGGAAAATGCAATTCAGATAAAATTTTTACATGATTATTCTCACCAATACCAAAGGACGAGGTTGCCCATTCGCCAACGCCATCCATCGTTAAAAAGGCAGCATTTTTGAAAGGAGAAGGAAAAAAAGCTGAAGCCGCATGTGATTCATGATGTTCCGGAAAAAGGATGGTTCCTTTATAATTTGTCTCTTTGCCAATCAAATCCAGAATCCATAATTTTTTACGGAGCCATAAAGGGATAGCTTTTACAAAAGATAAAATGCCCTTAGGCGCATAGGTAAGATAGGTTTCGAGAATGCGATTAAATTTGATAAATGGTTTATCATAAAAAGCAATGTATTTCAATTGATTTGGAGTAATCTGCGCTTCTTCTAAACAATAATTTACAGCATGAAGCGGAAAACTATAATCGTGTTTTTTTCGCGTGAATCGTTCTTCCTGTGCGGCGGCAATAATTTCACCATCTTTAAGAAGTGCAGCGGCAGAATCGTGATAAAATGCGGAAATTCCTAATATATAATCGCTCATTGAATCAAATTTATAGTGTTCTTAACCATATTATTAAATTATTAAAATCGCCATGATGCGCCCTTTTCAGAAAACCCGTTTTTATAATTCATCGGCAAATGACATTTATATCTGATTAATTTTTAATTCAGATATGAGCTGATAGATTTATATCTACAAAATTCGAGTTACACTGAAGTGCAAATTTAATAAAATACGGACAAAAATGACAGTTGTAATGAATGGATTTGTCCGTATTTATTAATTTTTTAATGAATTAAAAGAGATAAAAATATTCTGGTGAATTAAGTTTGATTTTTTTATAAATGATTTTTCGAATGGTTTCATACTGGAGATAAGGATATTCTGATTGTAAAATTTCCAGAGCCTGCCTTGTCGGATGTTGAGATTTTAAGGCTTTGAACTCCTGTTTAATTTTAAAATCGCGTACGCCTTTCTCGCTCAATAAATTGTTTCTAACCAGAAAATCAAAAATTTGATCAGGAATGTGAGATCTCAAAGGATTCTTCACCATGTTACACCTCCATTCAGTAGTTGTTATTGCCGGAACCTGTAACAATATTGAGTGAAAAATCCTCCTTATATCCTAAAAATTAACGAGTGATTTGTAATTCGATCATAACGTAATAATGTCTTTTATACGATGCAAGGGAAAAATTGATCCCTAAAATTGAGAGTTGCTCCTGTATATAATCTTCACTAAATTTAACATCCAAAAAGATCGACCAGACAAAGACTAATCCACGTTATTAATCAGTGTTATTTAAGGAAGCGACATATGTTAGATATTCGGTTTATTAGAGAGAATCCAGATACAGTTAAAGAGGGAATCCTGGCTAAGAATGAAAAAGGTAATGTTGATTTAATCTTATCGAAAGATGAGAAAAGACGATCGTTGATTTATAAGGTGGAAGAACTCAAAAAAAAGCGTAATGAAAATTCCAAATTAGTATCCGTCTATGTGAAAGAAAAAAAGGATGCCAAAGAACTTATTCAATCGACTAAAGCCATTTCAGAAAAGATAAGGACAATTGATACTGAGATCGCCGAACTGGATCAGTCTATTTTTGAGGAATTAATTCGCATCCCCAATTTGCCTCATATCACTACGCCAATCGGCAAGGACGCCTCGGAAAATGCGGAAGTAAAAGTGTGGGGTGAACTTCCTCAGTTTGATTTTGAAATTATGAATCATGTGGAATTAGGAGAACGGCTGAATATTCTTGATTTTCCACGCGGCGGTAAGGTAACCGGCAGCGGTTTTCCGGTTTATAAAGGCATGGGCGCCACTCTGGAAAGAGCCCTAATAAATTATATGATAGATTTTCATCTAAAAAATCATAACTACACAGAAATATTTCCGCCCTTCGTTGCAAATCGTGATAGCATGTTTGGCACAGGCCAGCTGCCCAAATTAGCGGACGATATGTATTTTTGCGAAAAAGATGATCTTTTTTTGATTCCCACTGCGGAAGTGCCGGTTACCAATCTGCATCGGGATGAAATTTTAATCAGTGATGTATTGCCAATAAAATATGTCGCGTATTCCGCCTGTTTCAGAAGGGAAGCCGGTTCCTATGGAAAAGATACGCGCGGCTTTTTAAGAGTCCATCAATTTAATAAAGTAGAAATGGTTAATTTTGTGCATCCAGATGAATCAGAAAAAGTACATGAAATAATGCTGACTGAAGCAACTGAGATTCTGGAAGCATTGCATATACCATATCGTGTGTTATTATTGTGCAGCGGTGATTTAAGCTTTAGCGCAGCTAAATGTTACGATATCGAAACATGGTCACCGGCAGAGAATAAATGGTTGGAAGCATCCAGTGTCAGCAATTTTATGGATTTTCAGGCAAGAAGAGCTAATATAAGATTTCGGTCTGAAAAAGGCGCTAAACCCCAATTTGTTCATACGCTAAATGGATCAGGTTTAGCCACATCGCGCTTGATGGTTTCGCTGTTAGAAAATTATCAAACGGATGAAGGTACAGTGGTGATCCCTGAAGCGCTAATTCCTTATATGCATGGTAAATCGATAATAAAAGTATAGAATCAGTGGTTGAAAATAAACATTCTATAGAAGGAGAACCGCAATTTATATTTTTCAGATAATCCGATCATTACTGATTATAACTATTTCCTGTTTGTTTACCTTTTTAGGCAGTATAATTGCTATTGTAATGGGATTATTTTCCACTTACTCTGAACCGATTAATAATTTCATTCGTTTTTGGGCAAAGATAATCTTGAAATTATCAGGTATAAAAGTCGAAACGGTCGGATTAGAAAATATTAATCCAGCAATACCAGTCGTATATATGGCCAATCATGGCAGTTTGTTTGATATTTTAGCTGTCACATACACTATTCCTGGGGCAGCGCGATTTATTGCTAAAAAAGAATTATTTCGTATCCCATTTTTTGCCCAGGGTATGAAAATAGCAGGCATGATTAAAATAGATCGCGGCAATTCTGCTAAAGCCAGGGAAACCATCAATGAAGCGATTGACGTTATGAAAAAGGGAGTATCCGTCATAATCTTTCCGGAAGGCACACGCAGCAGAGAAGGTAATATCAAACCTTTTAAAAAAGGTGGAGTAATTTTAGCGATTAACGGACAATTTCCAATCGTTCCCATAGCAATATCCGGTTCTTTTCACATAATGAAAAAAAATAATCTGCATATCCGCAAAGGTAAAATTAAAGTTCATTTTATTGAACCCATTAGTACAAAAAATTATCATATTGCTGATCGTAACATACTGATTGATAAGGTGCGCGACCTTATTGTCGAAAATTACGATCCTGAATTCAACAGGAAATAAAACATGGCATTTAATAATCTGATTATCCTTGATCATCCCTTAATTCAACAAAAATTATTTTATTTAAGAGATAAAAGAACTAATAATTTTAATTTTCGCACTATGCTCAATGAAATTTCGGGATTAATGGTTTATGAAATCACCAGAAATTTACCTGTAAAGCCCAATAAGGTCCAAACACCATTGGAGGTAACAACAGCTTATATACTGGCAAAACCAGTTACGCTTATACCGATTCTTAGAGCCGGGTTGGCAATGTGTGACGGTATTCTCAGTTTAATACCAAATGCCCGGGTGGGACATTTAGGATTGTATCGGGATAAAGAATCATTGCAGCCTGTTGAGTATTATAAAAAATTTCCGCCAGATTTTGAGAAAACCGAAATAATTGTAATTGATCCTATGCTGGCAACCGGCGGCAGCGCCAGCGCTGCGCTGGATTTTGTAAAAAAAGAGGGCGGAGAACATCTAACATTTGTCTGTCTTGTAGCCTCACCAGAAGGCGTTACATTATTAGAAGAACATCATCCGGATGTACCCATCTATACCGCAGCACTGGACAGACAATTAAACGACCATGGCTATATCCTGCCCGGCTTAGGTGATGCCGGTGATAGAATATACGGTACAGAATAGCTTAACGTGATTTGGATTTAATGTCCAGAAGGCTGCATACTTTATTGCGTCCGGTTTGTTTAGCTTGATATAAAGCTTTATCTGCAGATTTGATAAGATCGGAAGGATTTTCATTGTCTTCCGGGAAGCAGGCCACACCTATACTGATTGTTATTTTGCAGTTTTCCTTAGTATCTTCATTGTAAAATAGATGTTCTGATATCAGAGTTCTTAATTTTTCGGCCAGAACGATTGCTTCGTCTCGTTCCAATCCTGGTAATATTACCACAAATTCCTCACCGCCGTAACGTGCAACCGTATCTGTATTGCGTATGTTCTCAATCAACACTTTAGAAATAGTCTTTAATATTACATCCCCGGCAGGATGACCATAGGTATCGTTATAATTTTTGAATTTATCAATATCAAGCATAAACAAGGAAAATACCTGATCATAACGTTTGGCACGATTTGTCTCGCGTTCCAGCTCCTGTATAAAATAACGGTAATTATATAGTTTGGTTAATCCGTCAAGGATGGCTTCCTGGGATTTCTTTTCATATAACTGATGTAATTTTGAATAAAGGATCATGTTTTCATATATAACACTGATCGTTTGAAGAAATGATTTTAATATTCGGATTTCATATGTGGCAAATAGTTTTTTTGTTTTACTTTTATCTATGAAGAAAATAAGATTTTCATTATAAGCATTTAACTGTGATGATCTGATATTTTCTAACTCAATCCTATCGCTGGTCTGAGTATGCAAGTCTGCAATATTGCATATAATAAATGAATTGACATTAAGGATATTGGAAAATTCCAATAACGATTTATCTAAAATATCTGCTTTAGATTTAATCCATAAAATACCGCCTTCATCATGCAGCAGTTTAATAAAGTCTTCTGATAATTTAAGATTAAATTCAGCAAGTTCCGATGAGGGAATACCTGCGGAAGCAAAATATTGAAGGGATCCGTTATCTATATTAAGATTAAATACAATACACCGGTCAACCTGAAAACCCTCAACCATTTTTTGAGGCAGAACCCTGGCCATCTTTTGAGGATCATTTTGTGTCCGCAGGTGATTAGCCAGATTATTCATATAAAATAAACGATCATTATATTGCGAAAGGTAGTCGCGAGAATCATATAACTCACGATTTAATTTTTTTAAATTTTTATTCAAACCTTCCAGTTCAATAATTTTTTTCTTTAAGCGAGATACTAACTGAATATTATATTTTTGAAGAAATGCTTTTTCGTTTTCCGGATTAATAATGTCTTTTTTACCAGCAAGGTATTCTTCAACATTAAACAAAAATTCAGTTATATTGATTGGTTTTGATATATAACCGTCGCAGCCTGCGGTAAGAACAAGTTCTTTAATTTCCCTTTCCGTAGATGCGGTGAGCGCAATAATAGGAGTACTTTTAATTTCCGGCAAACTTTTTAAATGCGTAGTTACTTCGTAACCCTGAATATCCGGCAGCTGCAAATCAATCAATATTAGATCGGGAAGGTGTTCTTTGGCTAATTGTATGCCTTCTAATCCTCTGGATGCCTCGATATATATATAGCCCTTATAACGGAAGATATCAGCCATCAGTAATCTGGCTTCAGGATCATCTTCAATATATAGAATTTTTTTGTTTGTTTTTTCTTTCATCTATCCAAAAAATCTTATTTGGGCTGCATAACTAAGCTTCTGAATAATCGTTAAAATATAAATTAACTTTACCATAATCGACACCTGGAAATAGAATTAAGAATTCTGGTTTAAGGTAAATTATGTCAAACTGAAAAAATTTAAAATTTTATCGGATGCTGTCCGTTAACACGCGATATTATAGTCTGGACCGTAAATAAAAATTTATGTATGATTATTTATAAAATCCATCGCTATATTAGTTTTCCTGGAATTTTAAATGATGAACTTATATACTGGGTTTTTTACAAATAAAAGAATATTCAGCTGTGATAGCTTTATTCATGTTTACAAATAATAAGCGTAATATCGTCGACAGGATTGATATTATTTGAAAATTCTTTGAGTGATTGTATTATTTTTTTCTGAATTTCTTCAACGTTTTTATCACGATGCTCAAGCAGTAAATCAATTAATCGTGTTTCTCCGAACTCTTCTTCATTATTATTAAGTGTCTCTGTGACGCCGTCTGTATAGGCAGCCAGCATATCACCAGTTTTAAACTCAATTTCATCCTGCTCATAGATAAAATTCTGAATATAGCCTAATACAATGCCGCCTGTAACCAGCGTATTTACTGTGCCGTCTGCTTTGATAAGAATAGGTGGATTATGCCCGGCATTTGAATAGATTAGCGTATTCGAATGCATATTAACCTGTGCATAAAAAAAGGAGGCAAATTTATTTCGGCTTATACTGTCATACAATAAATTATTTAATTGATAAACAATATGTTTAACGGATGAGCTGATTTTATGCTGACTGCGTAAACCAGCCATAATCAGTGTCATCATTAATGCAGCCGGCGCTCCTTTACCCGAGACATCTCCGATAGCAATACCTAAAGTTTTGTCATCAAGCTTAATAAAATCATATATATCTCCGCTAACAATTTTACTGGCAATATTTTCGGCAGTTAGTGATAAATTGGGCATCTTTGGAAACTGTTGCACCAGTAAACGTTGTTGCACTGCGCTGGCATTAACCAATTCATGTTCCAGGGCCTGTTTTGCCAACATTACTTCAAAATGCTGGGCATTATGTATGGCTATTGCAGCAAGATGTGCAAAGAGTTTTAAAACTTCAACAAGATTATCTGTAAAATAGGCAATCTGATTACTTTCCACGCAAATAACACCAAGTACTTTAGTATCAAAAATGAGAGGAATTGAAATTTGCGAGTGTGTTTCCGGTCTCAATCCATAATAATGTTCGGCATTGCGTACATCATCTAATACATCAACCTGCTTTGTTTGTACAACCCAACCGCAGGCGCCTTCGCCAACTTTTAAATAGAGTTTATCTCCAAGAGCGTTTTTGTAACCTATACTGCTGGTGTTAAGAAGTATTTTGCCATTTTCTTCCAACAAAAAAATTGATGCCGCATCAAATTGAATTATTTTCTGCAGTGAATCCAAAATAAAATCAAGTATATTTTTCGTGTCAAGAGAAGAAAGTATTTTCTGACTGACTTCAATAATCTTTGCCGTTTCGTAATTTTTCTTTTCCAGATCGATAAACAATGCGGAATTTTCCAAAATGAGGCCGGCTTTTTTCTGTATCTTCCGGAATAGTTTTAGAGTGGAATCATCTTTAATGAATTTGATTTTTGATTCATCTGTAAACAGCAGAGCAAATATTTGTTCATGACCCCAAAAGGGAAAAACAGAGACTAAACCGCCATTGATGAACAAATTTAATGTGGTTTCATCAAAATCAAGTTTTGTTAAATCTCTAAATACAAAGGTTTCTCTGGAAAATGATTTAAAGTTTTCACTTTTTAAATTGGTCAATAAAATCTCACTATGCGCATCTACATTTTTATAATGCGTCAAATAAAAACGGTTATTTTCCAATATGTAATAAGCATAAGGAATATTTTTTAAAACAGTATCAAATGTTTCTGAAATAAGTTTTGTGATTTCGTGATAACGCACGGACCTGTTTAAATTATCATTCAGAACTTCGAGTGATTTTTCAGCTTCAGAAATGTTTAAAAAATAGTCTCTGATTACATACTTTTTAAAAAGGGCTAAAACACTATCATAACAAAAAAGCAATATAAACATGGTAATACTAAATATAATCAGATGAGCATGGGGTAGTACACCATCAAACAGCAATTGCAGAAAATAGTATAGAATGAGTCCGATTAATATGAGTAAAAATTTTTCTGAATATCTGTACAAATTCTACATTTACCTCAATGTTTTATAAGGCGTGTTGCGCAATGTAAATTATTTTTTATTTTTTTTGCTATTATAAAGCTAATGGTAATCCCATGATATATCGTTTCAGATTTTACAATCTCAAAACTTTGATTAGTAATTATTTTCTCAACATTTTCCGGTATAAACATATTTAAATGCAGAGGGAAAAATCCTAATTTTTTAATCACAAGATATGCATTAAATTCTAATCTGTTTTTAAATGTCATTTTACCTTTTAAACATGCTGTCGATGAAATGAATAATCCATTTGGTTTTAATAATTCATGTATTCTATTAATTATTTTTTCATTTTCATCCAGCAAGTGAATTACACCAAAAGAAATTATTTTATCGAAGGTTGATTTCTCAAATGTACTATCAAATATATCAACCTGCGTAAAACTAATGTTCTGTAAATTACATTCAATCATCTTTTTATTGGCCTGATTTATCATTTCAGCAGAAATGTCAAGTCCATAAATATGTTTAACAGAATCAGCAAGTTCAAGTGTTTTAGTACCTGTGGCACAGCCAAAATCGAGCACGATATCATTTGGTGTAAGATATGCTTTGGTTTTTAAAATTATTTCTTTAAATACCTGCTCAAATTGCCGCTCGCTATGATCATATCCTTTAGCTTGTTTATCCCAAAACTTCTGTGTCTTAGTTATCATGGTTTCTGTTTTTTGTATTGTAAGTAACTGCTGATGAAAGTAAAAATTTATTGATTAGGTATTTATATATCAAGACGGCATTCGATTTAGTATAAATAAAAATGAATTTTTAGAAGCGCTTTATTCATCGACTGATTTAATTGTAAGAATCGTCACATCATCTGATTTAGTGGGATCACCGCAAAATGATTTTAATTGTTCCAACAGGCCGTAATTCAATTGTTCGCAAGACTGGTTCCGAAAATGATTTTGAAAATATTTTATTACAGATTCTTCACCAAACTCAGTATTATTCTCATCCATGGCTTCGGTAACACCATCCGTAAACATGGTGATGCATTCACCCCTGGATAGGGTATCGTACCCCGTTTCAAATGAAACATCTTTCATCATGCCTAAGATAATACCGCCTTTTTCCAGTTTACGGCAGGAATTATCCGCGGCAATTAATAATGGAGGATTATGGCCGGCGTTAACATATTCAATCTTGCCATTGGATGTATTTATTTTTAGTATAAAAAACGTAATATATTTCTCAATTGACGTATTGCTATGAATTAAATTATTCAACTTTAATGTTATTTCTGCAAGCGTGTTATTCTCAAAAGACAAAGTCTTTAAACCGGCCTGTAAATTGGACATGAGCAACGAAGCCGGCATTCCTTTTCCGGAAACATCAGCAATTGTTAAGATATAGGTGTGCTTATTAAGTCTGATAACATCGAAATAGTCACCGCCTACCTGTTTGCTGGCTAAATTAAAACCATGTATATCAAAGTTTGCTATATCAGGCATTTTTGAAGGTAATAATCGCTGCTGAATATTTTTTGCTAAATTTAATTCTTCTTCCAGCGTTTGTTTTTCTAAAGTTTCTTTAAACAATCTGGCATTTTCTATGGATATCATGGTCATATTACCTAAGGTAGTTAAAAAATCCAGATTATTATTATTGATCTCACTTTTATCTAATTTATCACCAAGAAAAATATATCCGCCATTCTCATTTTGAATATTCATCGGTATTATGGCCCGCACACCCATTCTATACAGCTGCTCGTACTGATTGTTTTCATTTAAGATTACTGGCTGAAGAATATCTGCGATTTGATTGCAAAATGCCATACACTTGTTCAATTTTTCAGTTGTAAAAAGTGAACCCTTTTTATAGACAATTTTTAAGGTATCATCGGTCTTGAGGGCAATAAAAAATTGATTGATCAGCATTTGCCCCATTAGTGAATAGGATAGCTGTTTTAAAATACCTTCCTGTTCAAATATATGATTAAATTCCTTACCAATTTCAAAAAGTGTATTGAGTTCCTGGATTTTCTTGTCTAATTCCCGGTTAACAGAATTTAACTCTTCAAAAACAATAGCATTTTCTATGGATTGAACGGCAATATTACTCAGTGAAGATAGAAATTCTATTTCTTCATCTGAATAAGGTTGTTTGCTGAGTTTGCTGCCATACCCGATAAATCCACGCTGATTATGCTTTGATATTAAAGGCAGAAGTAATTCAATATGATAATCGGATAGAAAAGATATCCAATCTTCACTTTTTTCTGTTTTACTGATAAAAATGGGATGGTCGGGATAGGATGAAATATGAATTTGTTTTTCTAAAATAGAATAGGGAAGACCTTTTATGTTTTTAATTTTGTATTCATATGCTTCATCCTGAAGTAAAACGAGGCCCCGGCTAATCATCATACGGCCCATGGGCACTAATAGAATGGTATCAAGAATAGATTTTAAGTTTAAAGATGAGCTTAGAGATTGGCTAATTTCGAATAGCGCTAATAGTTCAATATGGCGCCTGTCCAATTCTTCTGTCTGAATTTTCGTAAGGTTGCGTTCTTTAAAACTTTCTAAATGATGACTCATTTTAAGCGGATTTCCGATCTAAGTATTTAACTAAGGATACCTGGTTTTTTTTACCTGGGTTTATTGAAAAATTAACTTCATCCATCAAAGTGCGCATCAAATGGATACCTAAACCGCCCACCTTGGCTGCCCGCATGTATTTTTCCAGATTGGGAACGGGTAATTTATCCGGATTGAATCCGCCTCCCTTATCTATAATAACAATTTCCATTTTTTCAGTATCAAGAAAGACAGAAATATCCAGCATTCTTTTTGTGCTGTATTTGTAGGCATGTTTAATCGCATTCGTACAGGCTTCATCAACAGCAAGTTCAATTTGATCGACACTTTCTTCATCAAAACCCGCTTTTGTTGCGATGTTATTGATGAATTCACGGATAATTTCCAGGTTCTCAGTAGCGCTGGAAATTTTCAATTTGAACTTTTGTTTTCTAGTTTTTTTCATAATCATCTCTAATCTTTAGATTCGAAATATAAAGTGAAAAGTTTCTTATTAGGAATTGTTGAATTTTGATTTCGCTGTATCTTCATTTTCATATATTTCGAATAGAGCAGGGAAACCTAAAAGATCAAACACTTTATAAACTTTCGATGAAAGATTAGATAATTTGATGTCGCCGCCTTTTTCACGAATTTCCTCAATAAAGCCCATGAAAACGCCTAATCCGGCGCTGCTGATATAGTCCAGTTTTTGCATATTTACGATAATATTATAAATATCCTCTTTCAATAAACTTTGAATCGCATCCTCAAAAACGGGTACCGTGTGAGCATCAAGAAAACCGGATAAATGCAGGGCCGTTATATTGTCAAAATCAGAACGAGAAATATCAAACCCGCTCATTAATTACCTCCCATTTTTAATACAGACTATAATTTTATTAATACCAGTGTTAAATCATCATGTAAATTCTGACCATCTAAAAATCCAAGAATATTATCAATAATAACATCCTTCAAAAGACTTACATCCAGACCAGAATTTTCTTTAATTAAGCCGCATAATCTTTCTTCACCGAATTCTTCACCATTTGCAGCCCGGGCTTCAGAAAGCCCGTCAGTATAAAAGGCGATGATGTCATTTTTATTCACTTTTATTTTGTATTCTTCTAATGTACTGTCAAAAATCTGTCCGCTGTCCAAACCCACCGCAATCCCTTTTGTTTTAAACATGGAAGTTTGTTTCGTTTTTGCATCGAAATAGATAATTGGACAATGACCAGCTCTTGCAAATGTTAAACTTTTTTTATGTAAATCAATATTGGCAGCCAGAAGACTTATAAATGATTTCTTTTCCATAGAAGAATACAACAATTTGTTGGTATGGATGAGAATATCTTTTGGCGAAATATAATGTGTAGCAAGTGATTGGATAATACCTTTGGTTTCAGCCATATAAAACGCGGCAGAGGTTCCTTTACCGCTCACATCGCCAATAACCAGGCCGAGATTCTCGTTATTACTATGGAAAAAATCATAATAATCCCCGCCAACCTCATAGGCTGTAATAGTCAGGGTATCGACCTGTAGATTCTTCATCTTCGGTGTATCGTGCGGAAGAAGTCTGCGTTGAACTTCTCTGGCTATTTGCAGTTCTTTTTCCATCCTTTCCCGCTCTAACGAAATTTTTAATAATTGCGCATTTTCTAAGGCTATGGCCGCTTGGCTGGCATAGGCTTCCAGCAGATTAACATCATCGGGATCAAAGCCAAGTATAGCGGATTTAGCAGAATATAAAATTCCTATAATATCACCTTTAGTACTTAAAAGGGGGACACCGGCAAAAGAACCAACTTTTTTATCTAATTCATCAAATAAATTAGCAAAATCACTTTTACTAATATCGTTAATGATATAAGTTTTTTTAGTAGAAAGAATCAAATTATTAATAATCGAACGTTTCATATTGCGTAATATCATTATCTCGTCATCGTCCAGGTTTTTATAGGCGCCAATTTTAAAAGACTGTATCATATCATCATAAAGTTCTAACCAGGTAAAGGTTGATTCGATCACCTCTGTACTCATATCCGTTACCATATGCACAAGCTTATCATGATCATACTCTACAGAAATGGTACGGCTTAAATCATATAGCGAATTTACTTCCCGCATTTTGCGATCAAAAGCACGGGCAGTGGGTAGTTGTAATAGCAGAAAAAGGGTTGCCATGACTGAATAAATTGATAAAAATATCCAGCCAATATTGGCCAAAGCACCCAAAGCAAGACTGTGAGCTGTAACTGGTTCTTTAAAGGTAATGTCAAATAGTTTTAAAATAAGCCATACCAATATCACACCGATAATAGAAAAATAAATTTTCTCTCTTCTGGATAAATAAGTTATCCAACTATTCCTGGTGGCAATGATGAAGAGAAAAATCATTGTTACTGAAAAAGTGATGTTGTTATACAGCGCGTTTTCCTTAAAACTTAAATCCAGAGGCGCTACAAATACAACGGTTAGAATTACAGTCACAAAGGCAAAGATCAGGGTAATGGTAAAATATAAACCGGTTCGCTTTTTGCGCTTGTATTTAATCAGGTTTTTTAATGTTATGATAATCGGCGTAAAGAGTAGTATTGCAGCTAAAGTAGCGATGTTGGAATAAATTACAGCTATCATCGATTCTGGCTGTTGAGGGAAAATCGCAGCCGTGAATGTGGGATTTAGTATTAACTTGAATGAAAATACAATCACATAGAGCAATGCCAGCAGTTTAATAAAATTTTTTAGGTTCTTTTGTACATTGGATTCATTATAAAATAGCCGTGTGCGTAAGTAAAGATAATATAAAATTACAATTAATATATTAATTGTCTCATTTATATAGTTCCAAGTAGTAAAACTAACCGAACTGTAAAACTTCAAAACATCGTATAATAATGTAATGAGTACTAAAACTCCGA
>JAFGKZ010000220.1 GCA_016928315.1 Calditrichaceae bacterium | reverse complement strand
ATCCATCCTCTGATGAAGGTAAAAAGCAAACGGAAGAATTTTTTAAACAGGGCAAACTCAATCGTTCGGCACAGCATGTGGATATTGTTACGGATTTTCGCGAAGGCGGCGCCGGCTTAGCTGTTTACCTGGATGATGTAAAGCTTGAAATCGAAAACAATATCTGGGTGGTTCCGGAGTCTCAAAAAGTAAAGGGTGACAAAGCGTCGGATTCCCGCTGGTAAACAAATATGGATATTGAACAGAATATTCATAAAGCTCAGGATGTACTTGCTGAAGCTGAAGCGCTGGTCATAACGGCCGGCGCAGGTATGGGAGTCGATTCTGGATTGCCTGATTTCCGCGGCAATGAGGGATTCTGGAAAGCTTATCCTCCTATAGCTAAACTGGGGATTTCGTTTGTAGAAATGGCCAATCCATCCTGGTTTAAAAATAATCCAAAATTGGCTTGGGCTTTCTATGGGCATAGGTTTAATTTGTATCGGAAAACAGTTCCTCATGCCGGTTTTTCGTTACTGCTTAAACTGGCCGCTCTGAAAGATAATAATTATTTTATTTTTACATCGAATGTGGATGGACAATTTCAAAAAGCCGGCTTTTCGGAGCAAAGGATTGAAGAATGCCATGGTTCCATATTTCATTTCCAGTGCGCTGATCCCTGTAATGAGCAAATTTGGGACGTGTTTTTTGAGAAAATAAATATAGATGAAAATGCGTTTGAAGCTATTGAACCGCTGCCATCTTGCCCGAAATGCGGAGGCATTGCCAGGCCTAATGTACTAATGTTTGGCGATTGGTTATGGATCGGAGAACGTTCACAACAGCAGGCAGAAAGATTTATGGATTGGCTGAAGAGGATTAAACAAAAACGACAAAAACTTGTAGTTATTGAATTGGGAGCAGGTACAGCCGTGCCCACAGTCCGGCATACTTCCGAAGCGATCATTCGTGAATACGGCGGCCATTTAATTCGCATTAATCCCAGGGAATATCAGGTGCCCGCCGGTAATATTTCAATGCCGTTTGGTTCCCTGGAAGGCATAAAAAAAATAACAAGTAAAATTTTAACTTAACAGACTATGCAGGTCGTAATTTAATCATTAATTTAAAACAGGGAGGCAACATGAAATATCTGTTTGTATCGTTCGTGCTAATTATTTTCTTAATAATGGGAGCCTGTCAGAAACAGGATGCCCAAAAAATAAATAAAGTACCCAAATTAACCAAGCTTTGGGAAACGCCAAAATCAATGCTTACCTGTGAATCGGTTATATTTGATAGCACCCGGAATGTTATTTATGCAAGCAATATTAATGGTCAGCCTCTTGAAAAAAATGAACTTGGATTTATCTCTAAATTAAGTCCCGAAGGAGAGGTACTGAAGGAAAAATGGGTAGAAGGATTAAATGCTCCTAAAGGCATGGGCGTTTTTGGTAATAAACTTTTTGTAACCGATATAGATCAGGTTATTGAAATTGATATCGAGAAAGCTGAGATAGCGGTACGCTATCCGGCAGAGGGCTCTCAATTTTTAAATGATATTAGCATCGATCAATTGGGCAATGTTTATATATCGGATATGAGCGCAAATAAAATTTATCGCATCAGCCAGGGCCAAATAGAATTATGGCTTGAGTCCGAATTATTTAACAGCGTCAATGGCCTGTTTGTTGAAAAGAAATATTTGTTAATCGGGATTGCCGGTTCGGTTTTAAAGGCCGATTTATTGACAAAAGAAGTCACTGCTTTCATAAAAAACACCGGCGGTATCGACGGGCTTGCCTCTGATGGCGGGGGGAATTATATCATTTCGGATTGGCAGGGACATATTCATTTAATTAATCCAAATAAAGAAAAAATTATGCTGCTTGATTCCACGCCGGAAAAAATGAATGCCGCAGATATATTTTACATTATCTCTAAAGAAATATTGTTAGTTCCCACATTTTTTGATAACAGAGTTATGGCATATAAATTAGAAAATTAATAAATACGAATACCTATATAAAAATAAAAGGGCTTACTGCATATCAGCAAGCCCTTATTTTCTTAATGCTAAAATAATATTATAATCCCGATAGAATCTGATTGACACGCTGTTCAAAACGGTTGCCGGGATAATCTGCGTTAAGACGTTGAAATTCTTCCGCAGCTTTTGCCGAATTTCCCTTTTTTAAATAACACATGCCCAGTTTAAATTGCGCATCTACATTCTTATTTGATTTAGGGAACGTCAATACCTTTTCAAAATCGATGATGGCTGCATCGTATTTTTTCAGGGCGTAGTGAGATTCACCAATCCAATATTGGGCATTATCCGCTAATGAGTGTGTGGTGCTCATGGATAATAATGATTCAAAATATTGAATAGCTGCTTCATAATTTTTACCTTCAAAGGCATTACGGCCTTCCTGGTAGCGCATTTCATAATCGCTGGTTCCCATCGAAGTGGAAGTTGATGCGTAACTCTGACTTGATGTGGAGCTGGTTGGCCGGGAACTCAGATCGTCAATCAATGCGTCCTTCGATTGTAAATCAGCTTTTAGATTACTGATCTCAACATTCTTTTGCCGTAATTGGTCCTCTAATTGAGTAATCTGATTTTCCAATGCTTGTTTCTCTGCGGGCGTAACCTCTTCTTCAGGTTCCTGTGCAAGCACTTCATTACCTTCTAGTAAATTTAGCTGTTCGCCCCGTGTATTCTGTGTTTCAACCGGTTCGGATGTCTCATCCGAACTTGTTATACCGAGCAAGGCTTCAATGTCGTCCAAATCATCCTGCTGGTTGTCGTCACCGTAAAAATCGGGCGGCTCATCCCCCTTGGTTCCAGCACAATTGAAAAATATAAAAGTTGAAAATGAAAAAATGAGGACCATTAAAAAGCTATTTTTAAGACTCATATATCCTCCAAGTATAGTAATAACAAATAATTAAATATATTAAGTATCATCATATAAGTCAACGTCATTATTAGTTTGATTGTTTTGCTGTTATCCATTTAT
>JAFGKZ010000219.1 GCA_016928315.1 Calditrichaceae bacterium | reverse complement strand
TCAATAATTCCATAACATAATAATACATCGATAAAATTCCAACGGAACATTTTTATTAATTATCAACACATAATAAAACCTCAATCAGTATGATATTTTTGTTGATATAAAAAAACAGGACTTGTACATTTAAAAGTAAGTTAGAACTGATTTGGAAGATTAAAAAATTGATAACAAACATTTTTTCAATGAAAAATCTAAAATTCAAAATACGAAGATTGTACGAATCTGTAAAATACGAACTGGAAACATTCAATTATGATACCATCTGGGAGTTTATTAAATATTATGCGGTAGGTATATACAATCGGGCCAATGATAATCATCTGTTTTTATTTTCAGCAGGATTAGCTTTTTCATTATTAATTTGTATTATGCCCTTTATACTGCTGCTTATTTCTTTACTGGGAAATCTGCTGGCCAATGAATCCATCCGCAGTCAACTGGCCAGTTTTTTCCAGACGGTAATTCCATATTCCAGCTATGCAGATTTTGTAAACAACCTGGTATCAGACCGTATTGAAGAAATAAAGAATTATAAAAATGTGGCGGGTTATGTAGGTTTAGTTGGATTGTTTTTTGCTGCCAGCGGTTTCTTCTCTACCTTGCGCACCATTCTGAATCGCTCTTTTCAGGTTATCAAAAATAAAAATTTTTTAATAGGTAAACTGCGCGATTTTGGCATGATACTGACCCTAGTATTTTCCTTTTTAGTAATAACGCTGATTCTGCCTTTTTGGGAGGCTCTGCTGGATGCTATCCCCAAAATAGCAGAAATCCCTTTTATTGATATCAATTTAATAAAACAAACAGTCTCTGTTTTCTCATCGCCAGTTTTATTATTTGTTTTATTCTTTATATTCTATAAACTCATTCCCTACGAGCGGATGAGCAAAAAGGTAGTCGCTGTCAGCGCTTTATGGGCTTCTATCCTTTGGACGTTGGCAGAAATGCTGTTTGGCTATTTTCTGGTAAATTTTGCGGCTTTCAACCGGATTTATGGCGCGTATGTTTTTTTTATCGTCGTGATCTTCTGGATTTATTATTCGGCGATTGTTTTTATCCTTGGAGCGCATATCGGCCAATTATATCGTGAGCGTAAAGAACGGACTCAACAGCATTATGTGGAAAAAGAAGTGGATGATAGTTTCTAAACTGCTACGGAATGAATATTTGATAATTTCTGTTTAAACATTTTTATTAATATTGCGTAGTAATCCGGTATAATATACAAATAAAATAAAGGTCAAAGAATGAAGGTTAATCTAATATTAATTTTTGTTTTAGTATGTACTTTTATAGCTATAAATTCTCTTTTTGCACAGGAAAGAAATATGAAATTGAAACATCATACAGCAGAGGGTTTTAAAAACCCCTGGCCGGGATATGAAGATCGTGGTTTGTTGGATGTATTACACTGGAGCGTCTGGGATCGAATACGGGGAAATAAACCGGAAACAAAAGACAATTATGATTTTCCTATATTTATAAACGATGGCAAATATCTCAGGGAGAATACCACAGAAACAACCATTACATGGGTAGGGCATACCACCTTTCTTATCCAGTTAGATGGCGTAAATATATTACTGGATCCGATTTTTAGCGAACGCAGTTCACCGGTGCAGTGGGCGGGACCTAAACGTCACGTCAAACCGGGTTTAAAGATGGAGGACCTGCCGGAAATTGATCTGGTAATTATCTCACACGATCACTATGATCATTTGGATAAAAACAGCATTGAGCAATTGGGTAACAAACCCTTCTATCTGGTCCCGCTTGGCGTGGGTGAATTTTTCAGAGGTATGAAAATAGATCATTTTGAAGAAAAAGACTGGGGCGATTCCATTATGTTTAATAAACTTGAAATTATCTGTACACCTGCCCAGCATTTTTCCGGAAGAAGAGGATATGATAAAAACAGAACGCTTTGGGCAAGCTGGGTGATTAAAGGCCAGTCTGCTAAAATATATTTTGGCGGCGATTCGGGATATTTTCCCGGTTACCTGGAAATTGGGGAGCAGCATGGCCCGTTTGATATAGCTATTTTACCGATCGGCGCCTATCTACCGCGCTGGTTTATGCATCCCATGCATATGGATCCGGCTGATGCGATTCAGGCATACATTGACCTGAAAGCTGATATATTCATTCCATCCCATTGGGGCGCCTTTAACCTGGCCGACGAACCGATGGATGAACCACCTAAAAAATTACGAGAAGAAATTGATAAATCTGGAATGGATTCAACCAAATTTTGGATTCTGCAGCATGGCGAGTATAGAATATTTCAAAAAGAAAGTGAAATTGTTTCGGAGGAATTAAGTAAGGAAAATTAACCGAATAGACCTAATCCCAAAGACAAGATCGATAAATAGACTAAAAGTCCAAATATATCGATCGTTGTGGCAATAAAAGGCGCAGTGGCAAGGGCCGGATCTATATTAAGACGTTTAAACATAAAGGGAAGTAACGCGCCAAACTGTGAGGATCCGTTTATAACGATAAACAATGATATGGATAAAATGGATGCAAATAAGATACCCTGCCAATAATAAATAAAACCAAAGATCAGGATGGCAAAAATAAAACTGTTTATTAATGATACGCGAAACTCTTTGAACAGTCGTTTTATTGAATCACCTGAATGTATATCACCAGTAGCCAGACCGCGCACTACAATCACACTGGCTTGCTGACCGGTCGATCCACCCATTGCCATAATCAGCGGGAAAAAGAAGGCAGAAGCAATATGACTTTCGATGGTAACATTAAATGCTTTTAATACAAAAGCAGCAATAATATTGCCGACAAAGGAAACCAGCAGCCAGGGAATACGCGCTTTGGATACGGCAAATGCTGATTCTTCTAATACTTCTTCATCCGGTGCGCCGGCAACAAATCCCATATCCTCGGAACCTTCTTCCTCGAGAACATCAACAATATCATCAACGGTGATACGGCCGATTAACTGTCCGTTATCGTTCACAACTGGTACGCTGACCAAGTCATAGCGCCGGAAATAGTTAGCGGCTTCTTCCTGATCCATATCTACATGAATAGAATGAACATCAATATTCATAATTTCGCGCAGGGTCGTGTAACCTTTTGCCAGCACTAAATCCTTAAGTGAAACAGACCCAATTAATGTATGATTGCTATCGACAACCCAAATGTTATATAAGGCTTCAAATTCATCGCGCCGTTCACGGATACGCTCTATGGTTTCATTAACCGTGGCAGTTTCCGGCATCGAGATAACCTCAACCGCCATAATACCGCCGGCAGTGTCCTCTTTATAGGGTAATAATTCTTTTACTTCCTGAGCGGATTCTTCGGTTAAGCGGTCCATCACTTTGTCAGCGACTTCAACAGGCAGCTCGGCAATCAGGTCGGCGGCATCATCCGATTCCATCTCATCGACAAGATTGGTAATTTTTGTTTCAGTAACGCCTTCCAATACCTGTTCAATAATTGGAGTTTCGAGCTCAGACAATACTTCGCTGGCTAACTCGTTTGGCAGGATATTAAATACATAATGTCGTTCGTCTTTTTTAAGGCGATTGAGGATCTCTTCAATATCAGCCGGATGCAGATCAACCAGAATATTTAACAACGCGCCGGCATTTTGGTTTTCAATCAACTCTTCAATATCAGGTAAGATTGTTTCGTAATCGATATTAACCATTGGATTGCCTTGAAACCTGGTTTAGTAAATTTGAAAGGGTTTTAAATTCGTTTACCGAAAGCTGTTCCGGACGCCGGGCGAGATAATC
>JAFGKZ010000218.1 GCA_016928315.1 Calditrichaceae bacterium | reverse complement strand
GTACAAATTGCCATCGATACCGGCGCGCTGGAAAAGGTTGTCGATAACCTGGTAAGTAATGCTCTGCGTTATACCAATGAAGGCGGCTCGGTGGAGGTGATTCCATATGCAGATAATAAGATTTTTGGATTCATTGTTAAAGATACCGGGATTGGTATATCGGAAGACGAGCAGAAGGAAATATTCATAGAATTTTACCGCACGCCAAAAGCCAAAGAGATGGAAAAACTCGGCACCGGATTGGGATTAAACCTGGTTAAGGAAATTGTGCGCAAACATGGCGGGAAGATTGAAGTGAAAAGCAAGGTGGATGAAGGGAGTGATTTTAGAATAATTCTCCCGTTAGGCTGATATTTTAATGCTCTTGTATAGGTATTCTTCGGCTTCTTTCGAATTTAGTACGCTGAATTTTTCATAATTTTTATGCACCTCAATGATTTCTTTGATGCTCTCTTCAACGAATTCTTTATCATACCATGTTTTTAATTCCATTGCCACCTTTTCAATACAGCCTTTCTTATAACTGATCTGACCAATAATATGGATAAGCATCTTCCTTGTCTTCTTATCAATTTTTTCATCAAGAAAATCTTTAATCAAGGGAAGTATATCTTCCGGATGGGTTCGCCCTCTTAATTCCAAACCATGCAGTATTTTCATTCTCATTTCCGGATTGCAGCTTTTTAACTTAGATTTAGCCCATTTAATTACAGGTACAGGATTTTTCTCACTCATCTGCTTAATAGCCCCGGTTAATCCATTTTTTACCGAATGATGCGTATCCTTAAGAAATATATCCAGTCTGCTTTCAACTGCATTAAAATCCTTTTTTCCAATTTCACCAAGCGTGTAAACGGCCGTCTGTCTGATTTTTTCATCTTTAGATTGGGTTAATGAATCTATGACAGATAGTATATTTTTGCTGTTCTGATCACTGGTTGCGTATACTCTGCTTAAAATGAGATAGCAGTTTTTTCTGATATAGGTATCCGTATCGGAAGCATATTGTCGAATATGTACATCATTACCGGAAGATAAATCACCAGCTATATGTTTTTCCATTTGTTCATATAATTTTCCCCGTTCCGCGACGGGTAGATCATAATAACTCATTCGTAATTAATCTCTTGACCTAAAGATGGAAATCCGAATAGGAATGTATAAAAACATTGCAAGCATCAAAACCCAAATTTCAAGTAACAGACAATATTTCATCTTCAAATAACAAATTTCAAACAAAAACATTTAATTTATAAATTCGAATTTAAGAGTTTAGGAAATGTTATTTGGAATTTCAAGGTTAATTATTGTCATTCAATTTAATCGTATAAACCGTTATCCCCTCATCGATACCTTTTAACATAACGGTTCGTTTACCCACCTGTTTAACATATTTGGCAATCACTTCCTTACATTCTCTGAATTTGAAAAATCTTCACTGTTAACCAATTTATCAATATGAATCTGGACTTCATTTCATCACTGGTTCATACTGAAAATTTTTATTTTCTGCTTAGCGGTAAATGGGTCACTCTTATTTTATTTTTATCTACAACACAAACGGAACGGCTTAATATGTTAAATTCTATTTTTTCCAAGACTCGCGTTAGTAAATCACTCATTTCTTTATCGGAATAATTTCCTCCCCGGAATAAAATTAAACCCGGCCCCTTATCCGCACTTAAAGCTAACAATCGGGGGAAATCCAAATCTGCTGTAATAATTACGGCGTTTTCCTCCCGGGCTTTTTCCAATATTTCTTTATCCGAGGCTTTGGCAAGTCCGAGATTTGAGACATGTTCACCATCATACTGGTATTTTTCCAAAACCGACCTTAAGGATGGTCAGACCGGCATGTCAAGAAGAAAATTCATGAGGCAAGATCAATCACTTGTTCATCCGCTAAGCATGCAGCGTAGTCAAGGGCGGCTTTGATATCTCCTTCTTCAAGATAGGGATAAGATTTGAGTATAGATTCTTTGGTTTCTCCGGACGCCAGCAAACCAAGTAATCTCGATACAGGAAATCTTAGATCACGAATACACGGTTTACCGCCAAATATTTCATTATTTATTGTAATTCTATCAAAAAGCATTTTAATCTCCACTAATAATATGGTATTATAAGTTGTACTTTGTCAATTTGCAAAAAATAAAATCATTGAAACCATTATTAACAAGCAAAATTCAAGAACCAAATAACAAATTCCAAACAAGACCATTCAATTCTTTGAAGGTAACTTTTGGGGTTTGGATATTGGAATTTGGGATTTGTTTGTAATTTGTATTTCATTATTTGGCATTTTAATACTATTCAGCCTGCTTCAGCTTAATCGTATAAACCGTTATCCCCTCATCGATACCTTTTAACATCACCGTGCGTTTATTAACCTGCTTAACGTATTTGGCAATCACTTCCTTACATTCTCTGAACTTGAAGACCTCTTCAGAAACAACCAGTTCGCCTTCCTTAGCCGTTCCCTGTATCCGGGCCGCCATATTCACGGTTGAGCCAAACACATCCATCCAGTCATTTAAATTAACCGCAATGCAGGGACCGGTGTGTAATCCGAATTTCACATCCAGCGTCAATTCTTCAATCGAATCCATAAAGGGGAATTTTTTCATTGACTCCAGCGCAGCGCATAAACCATCCTGGGCATGGACAAAGGTGGCCATCACGGAATCGCCTATCGTTTTTATAACTACCCCGCCGCATTTTTCAATGGATTCGAACAGAATATCAAAATGACGCCGCACGGCGTTATAGGCCCGGACATCGCCGTATTTTCGATAGATTTCTGTTGAACTTTTAATATCCGTAAAAAGGATAGCCAGTTGTTTGATATTTAAGGATTGATCCGCGGCAAGCAGGTCGTGACCGAAGAGATCGCGAAACAGCGGCACATTGATGCAGTCTTTCCCGGTCACTCTAATGGCGTCCGGATTAAAGGCTCCCCTTTCTTTTATAATGCCCGCCATTTCTTTTTTATACTTATCAGCAATATCAGCGGAATATTTATAATGCTGGGGCGAGGCGGAAAAAGTGACTTCAACCGTTTCATCCAGACTGGTCATAAAATCAATATTACACAGCGGACAATGACCTTTGGATTGTATCGCCGCGATCTTTTCGTGCCGTCCCGTCATGCCTTTACACTGCGGACACTGGTGAATCCAGTGCAGTTCAAAAAGTCCGTTTGAACACCCCAGGATAAAAGATTCCAGGGTCTCCCGTGCTTCCGTTTCCCAGCGATCGGCTAAATCATAAGGCTGCAGAGACCAAACTTCATTTTCAGGTAATTCAGAAAACACTTTTCGAAAACCATCGGCAATCTTTGTATTCGGCGCTGACTGTTTGATTAATTCTACGGCAGGTTCAGAAATTTTACGTTTCGATTTTTTAAATAAGGCGCACAAAACAGGTCTCCTTATTTGATGGAAATTTAGCGGGTAATTTAATATAGAATGATGCCTGAATATACGATTTACGCTTCTTTATCTCAACTCGAAAGTACCTTAAAATCAAAAATGTCTTTTCTATGGTAATCCAGTTCCCCTCCTTGGAGGGGCTAGGGGTGGGTTATTAATAATGTTAGGAATAATACTATTCTAAATAACGTGAGTTCGATATAAGAAATTTAATTGGAAAATCTAGAAAGTTTGTTGGAAATGGCTATACAACTGATATATTAGGGAGGGTAAGGCTTTCGCCGGAGGCGGGGCATACAGTGCATATTAACCCAATAACTACATTTCCAGTATAGCAAAACCTGATTTAAGGAATTTCAATTTGGTATTCTTCTTAGGTTGAACTCAGGTTAAATATCATTTGGTTTTGTTTTTATTACCGACTCTATTAAATTTCAAGCAATTCCAAATATCAGGAGACCGCCTTAAAATGATTATAAGAATTTTATCATTCCTTATCATATGCAACTTAATATCTACTTCTCTTCTCGCCCAGCAAAATGATTACCATATGATTAAATATATTAAGAAACTTCATAAACCTGAAAATCCGGAAGGGTTCTCAACTGTTTTTCACTTCCCGCCCGTCAATCAGGATACCACCAATGCCTGCTGGAGTTTTGCAACCACATCTTTTATCGAATCCGAAATGAAACGGCTGGGCCTGGAACCGGTAAAACTGGCTGTCATGTATCCCTTTTTTCATGCCTATGTTGAGAAGGCCAAGAAATATATCAGAACCGAGGGCGAATCCCGATTTGCGCCCGGCGATCTTTTCACTGGCGTGATAGAAATTATCAAAGAATACGGTATCGTTCCGGAAAGCGCCTACCGCGGCCAAACCCGGGCTGGAAAAACATATAATCATGAACAGCTGGAAAAGGAATTGTATGATCTGATGGCCCAGGTTAAAGAAATGAACATTTGGGATGAAGAACTGGTTCTGCAGAAAATACGCAAAATTCTATATCAGCATCTGGGTGTGCCTCCGCAATCTTTCGAATACAAAGGAAAAATTTATACTCCTCGTTCCTTTTTAAAAGAAATTGTCCGCCTGCCCTGGGATGATTATATCATGGTCACTTCATTCGCCTATGCCCCCTTCTATGAATTTATTGAATTGAAGGTACCTGATAATTGGGCGCATTATAAAACCTATTATAATGTCCCGCTGGATCTTTTTTACGAATCTATCAAAGACGCCATCAAAAAAGGATATTCGGTGGCTTTTGACAGCGATACCGGAGAACCGGGCCGGATGGGCAGCGAAGATATTGTATTTGTGCCCGAATTTGATATTCCATCCAAATATATAAATCAGGATGCCCGCGAGTTTCGCTTCAACAACGGTTCAACCACGGATGATCATTTGATGCACATTGTCGGTTATAAAAAGAAACGCGGTAATGATTGGTTTTTGGTAAAAGATTCCTGGCGGACTGCCTGGGAAGGCCGGTTTCCGGGATATTATTTTTTTCATGGAGATTATTTAAAACTGAAGGCTCTTGCTTTTTTGGTTCATAAAGATGCGGTACCGGATATTGTTAAGAAAATAAAAAAGTAACTTTGATATTAAGAAACCGTAAGTCAAATCAATGCTGAAATTTCTTTTAAAACAACCGCTGAACAGCTGGCGATCCACGGGCTGGCTGCATAGAATCGAGATTATCCTTTTAGTCGGTTTAATCTATATTGTTACCATTGGTAAAATCTACCAACAATATATAAGCTGGCTTCAGTATGATTGGATGACGCAAGTTGGTTTGACCGGTTTAGTAACGAATTTTTTTATTATTTCTTTATTTCTAAGCGGTCCTTTCATCTTATTATACATGCTGCCGCGGCAGAATGGAATACATCCTTTTTACAGCAAACCGTTATCAGCAAACCAATTATTCCAGCTTATTGGTTATTATTATTTCAAATATCAATTAATCACAACCATACTTTACCTTATATTTTTATCTGCTCTATTTGGCGTTAATTGGCTGGCATCCATAGCATCATTAGCCCTGATGCTGGTATCCAGTATGGTCATTTTTATTCTTCAATTAAAATTATTCATGCATAGAAAATCGGATTTATACTTTTTATCATCATTATTCGCCATCATTATTTTATACACAGCCATTTACTCTTTATTCTTTTGGTTTCTAAATGTACCATGGATTTTTAATTTGGTAATATTTAT
>JAFGKZ010000217.1 GCA_016928315.1 Calditrichaceae bacterium | reverse complement strand
GTTATATAGCCATTTCCAACTAACTTTCCTAATTTATTTAATTGAATTTCTTACATCGAACTCACGTTAAATTATCAAACATGTTTTTTGATAAACTTTTATTCAAAATACAATTAAAACTCAATGCAAAATTCATCTGCTTTTGTTTATGTACCCTACAATCGGAAGAACCAAAAATAAACTCAAATAGCACGTGACAAAAAACTTTCAATATCCATTTGCTAAAATCCAAATTCCCAACTAATTATAAATTCCAATAAATAAATTTAATAACTGTATTATCGTATTGTTTCTCTATTAAAATTATTGAAGGTTAATTTCTATTTTCTTAAACAATCTTCTTAGAAGCATAATCTTAGCAGCATAAATGAATTAATCATTTTTTACTTTATGAGTTGGTATAACAAGGTTTTAGGACAATAGGTTTTATTGTTTAATAAGGTTTTAATTTTTGAAGTTGTTTGGAATATGTTGTTTGATTTTTGGAATTTGGCTTTTGTTAGTTGGGATTTTTATGAAATGAGTGATTTGATATTTACCGTTTGTCCGGCATTTGGAAATTAGTGCTTGAGTTTTGTTTGGTATTTGTGATTTGAAATTTGGAATTTATACCCGGGTATATCTTGGCCTCACTTTATATTCAATTGGATCTTCCAGCCCGGCCAGTTGAAATCCTTGTAACCGCAATGCGCAGCTATCGCACACGCCGCAGGCCAGGTCTTCGCTTTGATAGCAGGACCAGGTTTTTTCCAGGGGGGCTTTTAAGCGCAGCCCCTCTTTTATAATTTCAGCCTTTGTTAAATGGATCAGCGGGGTTATGATTTCGATGGTGGTATCCGGTTTGGTTCCGAGATTAACGGCCTGCTGAAAGGCTGCAAAAAAAGTATGCCGGCAATCGGGATAGCCGGAAGAATCCTCCTCCACCGCCCCGACAAATATTTTCGTTGCGCCAATAACTTCCGCCCAACTGGCTGCAATGGAAAGAATATTACCGTTGCGGAAGGGTACATAACTGGTTGGAATTTCTATTGTTTCCAGATCCGCTTTACTTACTTCGATGCGCCTGTCCGTTAAACTCGATCCGCCGATCTCTTTTAGAAACTGAACATCAACCACCAGTTTCTGCGTTACACCGTAATGATCAGCGATGTCATTAAACGCCTGCAGCTCACGTTTTTCAGTACGCTGCCCGTAGTTGAGATGCAGAAATACGAGTTCATATTCCTGTGCAGCGATGGCTGTTGTGACGCAACTGTCCATCCCGCCGGAGACAAGAACAACCGCTTTGGATTTGCTCATTTAAACGAACCCCGTTTATCAGGATCATGAACTGCAATCACCGTGGAATGTAATCCACCCCGTGTTGTAAAATCACCTCTGACTTCCATATAGCGCGGCTGGCAGGCTTGAACCAGGTCATCAAGAATGGTATTGGTAACGGCTTCGTAAAAAATACCCTGATTGCGAAATTCCAGGAAATAATATTTCAGGGCTTTTAATTCCAGACATAGTTTATCCGGAATGTAGTTAATGGTAATAGTACCAAAATCAGGTAAACCTGTTTTCGGACAAACCGACGTAAACTCTTCGTTCACATGTGTAATAAAATAATCTCTTTCGGGAAATTGATTTTTAAAAACTTCTATTTCTGCCACGATATAACCTCTCTTTTATACGCCCCGCTGATCCGGCGGCCAGATATATTTGTGTATCTGTATTTGAAACCGCACATCCAATTGATCAGCTAAAATCCATTCGGCTAAGGTTTTATTCTTTGTTTTGTTAAAATTCGGAGACATTAATAACTGGCATTTTTTATTCAGATCATACTTTTCTATAATGTTCTTTGCCCACTTATAATCCTCATGATTGCTGATTACAAATTTTATCTGATCAGACTCTTTGATCAAATTCAGATTCTGCCAGTAATTTTTATCCGACTCACCGCTGCCCGGACATTTGATATCCATTATCCGCTTCACCCTGTCGTCAATGCCGGAAATATCCATATGACCGCCGGTTTCAATTAAGACTTCATAGCCCATATCGCAGAGCATAGTCATAAATGGCATTACATTTTTCTGCAGCAGCGGCTCACCGCCGGTAATTTCTATTAAAGAACAGTTATATTTTTTTATTTCAGAAAAAATATCATCAAAAGATTTATAATCGCCTTCAAAGAAGGCATATTCGGTATCGCAAAAACTGCATCGTAAATTACAGTAAGTTAATCGCACAAATACGCAGGGCATTCCAGCATAGGTGGACTCACCCTGAATGCTATAAAAAATTTCATTAATTCGTAAAGCGTTTTCCTTTTCAACCAGCGGCTTATAATTCACAGTATTCGACCAGATACTTTTCCGTTTCCCACAGCCCGATTTTTCCCATTTTTACGTTATCAGGCAGGTAATTCTTAATTTCTTCATAGAAATAACGGGCAAGATTTTCAGCCGTGGGATTGATTGTTTTAAATGGTTCAATTTCATTGATAACCTGATGATCAAATTTTCCAATTACCTTCCAGGCTATCTCATTTAAATCCTTAAAATCTACAGCCATCCCGCTGGCATCTAATTTAGCAGCCGACACTTCCACCAAAACCTTCCAGTTATGGCCGTGTAAACGCGCGCAATCACCATTATAATCATTCAAATAATGCGCTGATGAAAAATTCTGTAATGCGGACAATTTATACATAAATGAAGAACACCATTTTATTATTTAATACTTTTCAATTTAAAAGTGCGGGAATTTAGCGAATATTTCTCTTCAGATCAAAATCAAGTTATAGTCGGATTAAAGCAAAGATAGAATTGTCTGTTCAACCTGCCGAAAATCATTAACTATAAAGTGCGCCTGATCCAGATATTTTTCTGTAAGCGTCGTTTTAACGGCAATCACCGTCATCCCGGCTTTTACCGCCGCTTCAATGCCTTTTGGGGCATTTTCAATTACAATACATTCATCAGATTTCAAGCCCAAAATTTCTGCCCCCTTTAAAAACGGATCAGGATATGGCTTACCGTGCTGAACATCATCTACGGTGACTAAACATTCAAAATATTCACTAAAATGGTTTTTGACTACGTCTGCAACCCGAGATTTTGCCCCACCCGTCACAACGCCCAGTTTCAACTTTTTATTTTTAAGAACATCCAGTAATTCAAAGAAATATGGATAAAACTCCAGCTTCATAATTTGATTGTAATAAAATGTTTTTTTTTCAACAAGCTCATTCATGTCTTTTTGATTTAGATGAAATTTTCGGCCAATGGCATTTGAAATCTCTTTCACCCCCTGGCCTTCGAGCATATAAAAATCTTCTTTTTCAATAGAACACCCTTTGTCCGCTAACGCCTTGCTCCAGGCTTCATAATGCTGCTCCATACTCTTAACTGCAACGCCGTCAAAATCAAAAAGAATTCCTTTAATCAAATTTTAAACTCCCTGCTAAAATATAAAAAATGAAAATAATTACGATAACCGCACTTTAAATTATAAAAAATATACTTTAAACTGACCGCACTTTTCGCATAGGCGGTTTGATTTCTTTACGTTTTTTTCGATACCGGTTAAATAAATGGCTGTCCAGCCTGGCCATGTATTTTTCCTGTTCCAGCACGAGGCCTGCTTCTTTTTTTAGATGATGCCGCGCATATTCGGCAATATATAAACAGCGTGCAAAATGCCGATAGCGTTCATATGAATAATACTTAACCTGGACAATGCGTTCATTGGTTTCTTTCTTTCTGATCAGGTTATAAAAGACTTTATCTTCATCGAAAATCAGCCAATTGCGAAACCATGATTCGAACGGCATCAACCAGGCAGCTTCTTCTGCATTACTTATAGAAGAATATAATTTGCCATATAACATTTTAAACTGAGACAAATACAGATCATCAGCGTGAAGTCTATCGGCATTTAAAATAAGATTTTGTGATAGAATTGCAATAGCATCACGCTGGTTTTTAAGGGCAATTAAGGTGTGTCCCAGATAGATACGGGCGATCATTGATTCCTGATCCGATTCGATTACAGCTGATAAAATACTTGCTGCCGCCTGATTGTTACCCGCCAGGTATTCAAATATTCCCGCCTCTGTAGTTACTTCATTTTGAGCCGTACTCTGAAAATTCTGCTTATAAATTTTAATCAATAATTTTTTATAAAGCTGAAAAGTATAGTTACTTATTTCTTTCTTGTTGAATTTATCTTTATATGATTGTAATAATGTGAAAAGCCGCTGAAGTGTTGGAATATCTTTGAATGTCTCTGCAGACCATGTTTCTTCCAGTTCCTGAAGAATATTTATATATTCTTTTTTTGCTGTAATTTTATAATAATTCTGCCAAGCGGCAACGGCTCCATCATAATTAAAATTTAGAAATTCACTTTCCGCCTGTTTAAGCAGATTATCAAACAAGTCCCAAAAAGTAGCGCTCATTATTGCAATCCATATATTTAAGCTAAAGTTAATATTATCTTATACTTGAAACAAATTATTTTAGAGAAGAAGCCAGATATTATAAAAGATAATATTTATGGTTTGATTAATAGACCGGGACAAGATCAGTTACTTTTATTATCTAAATATTTCAGACTAGCCGCAACAAATTCTCTGAATAATGGATGCGCTTTGACAACCCGCGATTTTAACTCAGGATGAAATTGGCAGCCAACAAACCAGGGATGATCGCTTAACTCAATCATTTCCACCAGGGTTTCATCCGGCGAGAGGCCGCTGATAATCATACCGGCTTTTTCTATTTCATCGCGATAATCATTATTAAATTCATAGCGGTGACGATGGCGTTCATTAATTTTCGCTACGTCGTAAGCAGCGCGCGTTTTAGTACCATTCTTTAAATTACATGGATAACTGCCCAGACGCATTGTGCCGCCAAGCCGCTTCACCGATTTCTGTGTTTCCATTAAATGTATTACCGGATCTGGTGTTTTCGGATTAAACTCAGTACTATTTGCCTCCGGTTTATTTAATACATTTCGGGCAAACTCTATCACTGCACACTGTAATCCCAAGCATATGCCAAAGAAAGGTATTTTATTTTCGCGGGCATGCTTGATAGCGGAAAGTTTACCTTCAATGCCCCGGTCTCCAAATCCCCCTGGCACTAACAAGCCACAAATACCTTTTAATTCTTCAGCTGTATTTTTGCTTTCAAGCGCTTCACTGTTAATCCAGATTAAATTAACTTGAACATCATTTTCCATCCCCGCGTGGAGAAATGAGGCAATGATACTTTTATAGGCATCTTGCAGTTCAACATATTTACCGCAAATGGCAATATCAATTGAACGATCAACTTTATTATATCGTTCTACACGATCACGCCAATCATTAATTTTTAAAGTCATGTGATCCAGTTTCAATTTATCCAGAACTAAACCATCAAAATCAACATCGGCATATTGCAATGGTACTTCATAAATCGTTTTAACATCCAACGCTTCAATAACCGCTTTTGTCGATACATTACAAAACAAACCGATTTTTTGTCTGGCGCCTTCGGGAAGTTGCCGATCCGTACGGCATAGTAGTGCATCCGGCTGCAAACCGATCTCACGTAAACGCATAACGGAATGCTGAGTCGGCTTAGTTTTAAGTTCATTGGCGCCCGGAACGAAAGGCACCAGAGTCAGGTGAATAACCATGGTGTCTTCCGGCTCATTGTTTAGCCGGAATTGTCTGATCGCTTCAAGAAAGGGCAGACTTTCAATATCACCAACGGTACCACCAATTTCTACAATTACTATATCCGAATTACTCAATTCGCCAACATCAATAATTTTTTGATTGATGGCATCCGTCACATGCGGAATAACCTGCACGGTAGCACCAAGATAATCACCCGTACGTTCTTTTTGTATTACCTCATAATAAATTTGACCGGAAGTTGCATTGTTATATCTGGACATATTGATATTTAAAAAACGTTCATAGTGGCCCAAGTCCAGATCGGTTTCAGCTCCATCATCTGTAACAAAAACTTCGCCATGCTGATAAGGGCTCATTGTACCAGGATCAACATTGATATAGGGATCAAGTTTTAATATTGTAACAGAATAACCTCTCGATTTTAAAAGAAAACCCAATGATGAACACGCAATTCCCTTACCCAGAGAGGATACTACCCCGCCTGTAAAAAATATGTACTTCCTGTTTTTTTTCATCCCAATACTCGCCCGATCATTAGTTAGTTATCATTTTATTTACTTTTTCCAAATCTTCCATCGTGTCTACGCTAATGGAATCGTATTCTGTTTCAATCGTATAAATTTTGTAGCCATTCTCCAGTACGCGTAACTGCTCCAATTTCTCAGCCTCTTCCAACGGACTTACCGGCAGCGTGGTTAATCTATGTAAAAAATTTGTCCGATAAGCATAAATGCCAATATGTTTGTGATATGCAAAGTGATCAGACCATTCCGCCTTTTTATAATTCCTTAAAAAAGGAATAGCCATTCGGCTGAAAAAAATAGCATAATTATTTTTATCTTTTACAACTTTAACCACATTGGGATTATTTACTTCTTTATTTGATTTAATTTTCCTAATAGGCGTTGCCATGTCAATTTCCGGATCTGTAAATACTAATACTAATTGATTTAATAATTCCGGCTCAACAAAGGGTTCATCTCCCTGAAGATTTATAACAATATCGGCGTCAATATTCTGTATGGCCGCCGCAACCCGGTCGGTTCCGGATGCCAAATCCGTACAGGTCATAACGACCTCGCCGCCAAATGATTCGACGGTTTCTTTAATTTTTTCATGATCGGTTGCAACAATCACACGATCAATTTTCTTAGCCTTAACAGCTTGTTCATATACCCATTGAATCATGGGTTTGGCTGCAATTAAAGCCAGCGGTTTACCTGGCAGCCTGGAAGATGCAAAACGTGCCGGAATTACACAAACTGATGTCACTTTTTAATCACCTTAGGCACTCTAAAAAATTTATCCGACTTAAGCGGAGCATTTTCCAGAGCTTTATCACGAGGAAGAGATTCACGGACAATATCTTCGCGAAAAACATTATTCAGATCGAGCGTATGTGATAAAGGTTCGACATGATCCGTATCCAGTTCATCCAGTTTTTTCACATACTCTAATATCTGATTTATTTGTCCTTCTATTTGATTAATTTCATTATCCTTTAAATTAAGCCGGGCTAGCTGGGCAATTTTTTCAATTTCTTCCTTCGATACGGACACATCTATCTCCTGTATTTCATTTTCAAATAAAAAAGTAGTATAATATCAGGAAATAACTATTTCAAGTATTTGTAAGCTTTATTTTTATAATATTTGCCGGAAAATTGATTATTTTTTAGTCTGAGTACTATTTATCCACATATTCAATGTTGAACATCATTACCGAGTGTCCTCCTTGTCCCCGCTTACCCTGAGAAGTTACCACTAACGTTCTATCATTATGAGACAATGCCATACCAACCGGATAAGAATCACAAGAAATATTAGAAATTAAACGCATCGTCTGAGAATCGATCACTGCAATTTTGCTGTCATTGTTGACAGCGACAAAAATATATCGTCCGTCCGACGACACACAGATAGTCCGTGCGCCGACACCACCGGTATAACAGCTCTGCCAGTCAGTAAACTGAGTATCCTTGCCGGGATTTTTTAATTTATTTTCGATTACATCCTGCAATTTCGCTTTTTGTACAAATCCGGTTAAATTTGAACTGATGTAAATATCATCATTATTAATTACAATATGCCTAAGATTGGATTTCATCCCGAACACCGTGCCTAAATACTTCAGATTAACCATATCGAATATGGCGATACCACCGCCACCCATCCTGGATACCAGCAGGTATTTGTTATCGGGTGTAAATACGGTACCTCTTAAACAATAGCCGCAATCATTATCGCGATCAATTTTTTCACCTGGTTCAAAATCGAATGTCTGCTTATAACCGACAATAAACTGTTTAATATAGCGGAACTGACTAACCGTGTCGCTTTGAATATCAATAATACCAATTGTATTATCACCCCAATGTGTAACTGCAATGTATTTGTTATCCGGCGAAGCGGCAATCATTTTAGGCAATGGCCCTGATGGCATTACCCGGACAATTTTATCCGTTTCGGTATCAATAATCGCCACAGCTGATGGGCTGATGGCATTGGCATCATAACTTCTGCGATAGTAAGTTACCCATAGATATTTGCCGTTATGCGATAAACAAGATTCTACGGGTTTTCCACTAAATATGTTAAAGCTGTCTTTTCGGTAGGCATATTTATAATCAAACACTGTCGATTCATTATTGAATAAGCTGGAATCATCTGCTTGGAATTTGTGATCGATTCTATTTATAAATTTAAAAGTGCTGTCATTATATACTAATGTTACATATCCTTCCAGAGCATTTATATAGAGTTTATGGGATAATGCATTAAATATCGCTGATTTGGGTGAATGCACTCTGCCATCGTAAACATCGGCTGCTGAGTCCGGTCTGGTATTATACATCTGCTTCCTGTGAATGAGCTCAAGCTTAACCGGAGCATTAGCCGGTTCCGAATTGATCCCGATAGGTACATGCACAACATCCAGTTCCTGTGAAAGGGCAAAATGAACCACCACAAACGATAAAATTATAAAATTAATTTTCATAGATTATTCTTTTCGCAATTTTTTTAAGTTTGGATAAAAAAAAACCGCCTGTTGGCGGTTTTTTTGGTTTTAATAGAGTCAGCTATTTAATTATGAACAACCTGTTCATTTAAAATTTTATCATCAAAGTAATAGATACTGGGATCCACTACTTTACCATTATGTTTTACTTCATAGTGCAGATGAGATGCCGTAGTTAAACCAGTATTTCCAACTTCGCCTATTTTATCGCCACGTTTAACCGTTTGCCCGGGTCTCACTACAAATTTATTCAGATGACCGTAACGGGTTTCAAAGCCATATTTATGATTAATAATAACCATATTGCCATAACCGCCATTTCTACCTGCATGTCTTACCACGCCATCCGCCGTAGCATAAACCGGCGTACCTTTTGGCGCAGAAAAATCCAGACCATCATGATGGCGCCGGACCTTTAAAACCGGGTGTGTACGCATGCCAAATTTACTTGATACAACGCCTTTTAATATCGGACGAAGAGCTGGTAAAAAAGCGATAGAATCCTGTTTATGGTAGAAAGTGGAGTACAAATCTTCATAACTGCTATGTTCCAGCTTAACTTCTCTTTCAAATCTGGATAATTCCATCAGTTGCTGTCCTAATTCGAAGTTCTGATCAAAACCGGACACTTCATCAGTAAAATCAATTTCGTAATTAGAACCACCGATACCAACATTTCTAATATCATCACTAATTTTTTCCATTCCTAACAGAGTACGTAATTCATCATCCATATTAGCTACAATATCAATCTTCTCACCAATATTCTTAATTTTTGAGGACATTTCCTGGATACGTGTTTCTAAAACCATATTGGTTCTCTCTAACCGTTCAATTTTGGAATTATGGCTAAAATTGATCAGTAAATCTAAACCAAACTTACCTGTAACTAAAAAGGCGATTAAAAATATTGATATATAAGTAAAAAGTTTTACGCGGGATACAATAATTTCTTTGTACTTTTTTTGATCTCTTGAAATAAATATTAGTCTTGATTCATCTTTCATCCATCAATCCTCACTTAGAAGACAGTATAACCCCGTATGATTTCTATGGTTAGAAATCGTCACGAACAATTATAATCTTAGCCTTCTGGTCAATAAATTATCAGGCAAGTTGTGATTTATATCAAAATTATAAAAAAAAAACTCCGCGATCAAGCGGAGTTTAGGAATTTTTTCATTAAAATGTATTTTTTTTAACCTAAATAGTACCTTAATACTTTACTTCTGGAACTATGACGTAATCTACGTAAGGCTTTTTCTTTAATTTGCCGCACTCTTTCTCTGGTAAGTTTAAATTTTACGCCAATTTCTTCTAACGTATGCGGTTTTTCTCCATCCAAACCGAAATATAGTTTTAAAATGCGCGCTTCACGGGCCGTTAAAGTGGAAAGGATATGATTGACTTCTTCTTTGAGCGATTCGCCCATAACTTCGGAATCCGGTTCGGGGTCCTGCTGATTTTGTATAATATCAATTAATCGGCTGTCGCTGTTCTTCTGCAAAGGCGAATCCATAGATACAGATCGCGTTGCCATTTTAATAGTATCCGTGATATCGCCGCTATCCACTTCCAGCACACTGGCAATTTCTTCCGGCGTAGGTTCGCGTTCAAATTCCTGCTCAAGCATACTATAAACTTTACCAATCTTTGTTAATGTTCCCACTCTGTTTAGCGGAAGCCGAACCAGCCTGGACTGCTCGGCAATGGCCTGTAAAATGGATTGTTTAATCCACCACACCGCATAGGAAATAAATTTAAATCCACGGGTTTCATCAAAACGATATGCAGCTTTCATTAAACCCAAATTACCTTCATTAATCAAATCTTCTAACGAAAGACCATAGTTTTGGTATGATTTTGCTACGCTCACCACAAATCGTAAATTTGCGCTTACCAGTCTTTTTAAAGCTTTTTGATCATTTTGTTTAATTTTTTGGGCTAATTCAATTTCTTCTTCAGGGGTTAAAAGTCTGACTTCGCCGATTTCTCGTAAATAATTCTCTAACGATTGATTTTTACTAATAAAAAAATCACTCACTTATTTTACCTCGAACTGTTAATTTTAAATGATCAGGCAACAATACCGGATTATTTAAATCGTTATAGTTATTTCCTTCTATTTCAAAACGTGCATCATAAATATTTTATTTCTCAATCCAGATCGATGCCATCATCAATTTTAATTCTATTTAATTCCTGACTATATTTTTTTAATTCATTTTCCAGCTCTTTAACTTGCTCAATGAGCTGCATTATGTATTTATCGTTTTGAATATCATATTGATCTTTTTCAACAATTTTATCATACAAGCGTCCGCCAAGTTCGAGCAGCTTTTCTTCAATCTCTTTTTTTACGCCTAATATATCAATTTTTATTCTGCCAATTTTTGTGTACTCTGATGTTTTATCTGTTGCTGTATGAATCCCTTCCATGAGACCTTTTTTAATATTGTTCCAGAGTGTCATAAACTCATTCTCTCATTTCAATTCGATCTACAATGCCCACAATCGAGGCGTCGCATAAGGCTGGTTTGTTTTCTAAAGGAATAACAGCTTCATAAGCAGTAACATAGAAAACCGTTTCGCCTGCGCCTGCGCCAACTGTATCAACGGCAATTATTGGTGCCCCTATATCTTTTTCGCTAACCGTAATCGGCTGCAAAATCTGCATTTTTAAGTTTTCAAGATTCGGGTCTTTACGGGTAGCCCAAACTGTCCCGATTACGCGCGCTAAATTCATGTTAGTTATCTGCCAAATCTAATTTATCTATAATCCCGGAAACCACAGCATCAACCGGTTTACCTTCCGTTAATTTGGATTGGCGGGCAGAACTGCCGGTTGTTAACAATACGATTTCGCCAATGCCTGCGCCAACCGTATCCGCCGCCACCACATAGGATTTTTTCATGCTATAATCCAGTTCAACGTGACGAACAAGCAAGAGTTTCAAGCCGGTTAACTTTTCATCCTTGCGTGTTGCCCAAACGGTTCCTATTACTTTTCCTAAAAGCAAAATTTGATCCTTTATCTAATTAAGCAGATTTAAAAAACTCTTTCCGGCTCCCGTTGACGGTACAGTGAAATATTCGGCCAAAGTCGCCTGAAGATCAGCAAAAGTATCCCTCGTGCCAATATTCTGATCTGATTTCAATCCTGGACCATAAGCCAATACGGGGACATACTCTCTTGAATGATCGGTACTTATGGTAGTCGGGTCATTGCCATGATCTGCTGTGATTATAAGTAAATCATTTTCGTTTAATTTCTCAATAAAAAGCGGCAGCCATTGATCAAACGCCTTAAGCCCCTCATAAAACCCGGTCGGATCGTTTCGATGTCCCCAGAGCATATCAAAATCCACCAGATTGGCCATAATAAATCCGGATTCAGTTTCATCCAATTCTTCTAAAAGAGCAGACATCCCTTCCGTATTAGTTTTTGTATGTGTACTTTTTGTGATTCCGGTGAAAGCATATAAATCATTTATTTTACCAATCGCGACAGTTGCTATTTCATTATCCTGAAATATTTGATGCATTATTTTACCAAAAGGTTTCAAGGAAAAATCTTTCCTGTATTTAGTCCGGCTGAAATCACTTGCGGTATTTCCAATAAAGGGTCTTGCAATTACGCGGGCAACAGCATGCTTACCGGTCAGCATTTTCCGGGCAATCTCACACATATCATACAATTCATTCAGGGGAATTACTTCTTCGTGTGCAGCAATCTGAAAAACTGAGTCCGCCGATGTGTATACGATTGGTTTTCCTGTTTTAATATGTTCTTCACCTAATTCTTTAATAATTTCTGTGCCCGATGCTGGTTTATTCCCTAGTGTCTCACGGCCTATTTTCCGCTCAAACTGACTGATTACTTCTTTTGGAAATCCTTCAGGATATGTGGGAAAAGGATGGTTGACAATTAATCCAGCCAATTCCCAATGCCCGGTTGTCGAATCTTTACCTTTCGATTTTTCCGCCATTTTACCATAATTGGCTAAAGCTTTTAAAGAACCATTGAGTCCCTGTATGGGTGCAATTTTACCCAATCCCATCTTTTCAAGATTGGGCAGATGCAAGCCACCAACAACTGCGGCCATATTAGCCAGCGTATGACTACCCTGATCGCCATAATTGGATGCATCAGGCATTTCGCCAACCCCCACGCCATCAATAATTATTACAATTGCCCGTTTTTTATTCATAACTCATCTTTAAGTATAGGAAACAAAAAATTTGCAAAAAGTGCGATGATTATGACATAATAAAGTTGGAAATTTATCAAAAATCATAAAATTTGTCTATATCAAATATAAAGAAAAATTGTATTTTCTTTATATTTTTTTTAAAACCGCTTATGGAAGTTCGAATCTGGTTAAAAGCAGACTCTTCGCTTTTTCAAAATCACGCACATCAATAATACAGGATATGGTCGAAATACTACTTGATATACCAAGAATATTTACTTCTGCCTCACCAAGTAATGAACAGAAAACAGCGGCAATACCCGGTTTTTCCCGAAAATGAGGTCCATACACACCAAGGATGTTAACATACTCAATTTTATTGATTTTTAAAGATTTCACATTCACATTTTCCTGGATTAATTTATCAGCGGCATCCATTAAATCAGCATTTATGCAAAATGACATCACCGCAGAATTATCCCTATATGAAATCTCAGTAATAAATTCCAGATTGATCTTAGCATCCGCCAAAGCATTTAATACCTGGCCGGCAACACCGGGTTGATCTGCAAGCGAAGTAATTGTATACATTACCAGATTTCCCTGTTCTACAAGCCCGCCAATTTTCATTATAGTTTTGCTCCGCGAAGTTAATTAACACGTTTTGATGGGAATAGTTACTCTGAACGTCGAACCCCGATCCACTTTTGATTTAACCGATATTTTACCGCTGTAATTTTCTACAATCTGCTTAACAAGACTTAATCCCAGCCCTGTCCCAAAATTAACCAGTTTCTTAGCCGATTCAGCCCGATAAAATTCTTCAAATATCTTATGTATTTCATTATCGGGTATACCGATACCTGTATCCTGAATTTCAAAAATAAAATTATGATTATTAACTTCAGATTTAATATTAATAACGCTGTTATTAGGGCTATATCGGATTGCATTATTTATAAGATTACCAAATACTTTTTCAAAATCCTCATATCTGCCGCAGGTAGTGATATCGTTCTTGTTCAGATCCAAATTTAATGTAATATTTTTTTGTTCGGCAGAGGTTTTTTCATTTCTAATCGTATCATTTAATATTTTATTGATATCTATTTTCTCATTTTCCATAATCGTTTTGATATTTCGTTTTTGGGATAGCTCCAATAACTCTTTTAGTATGGTAAGAAGCTGTGTCGACCGCTTCGAAGCCCGCTGCAATAAATCAAGTATCTTTGGATCGAGGCTGCCGGCAAAACTCTTGGTAACGCCATCCAATGTTGATTTAATAGCAATAACAGGCGCCTTTAATTCATGCGATGCAAATTGGAAAAATCGCGTTTTTTCTTTATCCGCTTCAATGAGCTGCTTATTTTGTTTATCGATAATCCGTTTACTGTCCCGGTAAATACGCATAAATGTAGTACAGATATATTCTGTCACATAAACGGTAATAAAAAATACAATTAAAATAAGAACAACAGCTAATAAACTATCATGAATGCTGATTTCATATAAACAATAATGTGCAATTATACCATTATATTCCAGATAAACCAGGGAAAAAAATAGAATTACAACCAGCGTCGCAATTATAAATGGAGAAGACTTTGAAAATAATATGCTGCTAATAACAATGTGAAATATATAGAACAGATATACGGGATTTTCTATCCCTCCGGAATAATGTATCAATAGAGTTAAACAAATTAAATCTATAATAATATGAATATGAAGTATGATAATTTCTGCAGGAAACGAAAATTCTTTTTGTATCCATAATGAAGCTTGGTAAATAAGATTTAGAAATGCAAGACTAAAAAGTACGATCCATATCTGTCTGTACGGCAGGGAAATCTCAAAAAAAACTTCAGTTACTATGGTTGCTAAAAAATACCCGGCTACAGCCAGCCAGCGCAGGCGGATGGACCACGCTAACCGTGATTTTAAAATAACCGTATTTAAAAATGGAAATCGATCAAGCGAGTAATAATTTAATTTCAATTTTACTTTCCCGATTGACAATTAGATAGTTCTCAATAAATATAGGAATATTATGAATATAATGAAATAGTCATGCCCAAACGATTACTATAATAAATAGAAAAAAGCGCAAAGTGTTCAGTAAAATAAATAATCAACTCTGCGCTTAATAACAGAGGTATTTTTATGTAAGTATAATTTATTGTCCCAGGTTCTTTTTTACCAGTTCAATTAATGTATCCGGATCAATTGGTTTTTCCAGAAACTCATTGACGGGTAAAAAGTCCTCATCTTTTTCTTTATCGAATGAAAACCCGGTTTCCTGCCCTACAGCGGTAACCATTATCACCGGGATATCACTTGTATCAGGATTATTTTTTATCTGATAGGCTACATGAAAACCTTCATCCTGCGTTCCCATCATTACATCCAAAATAATCAGATCGGGCGAGCCGGATGTTATTTTTTCCAGACCTTTCTTCCCATCCTGCGCATCGATAACTTCAAAACCTGCGCTTTCCAGCGTTAGGCGCATTGCTTCAACCAGATCGATATCATCATCAATGATGAGAATTTTTTTAGTTGCCATATTGTTTGGCCTCCTCGATAACCATTTTTATGATTGAAGGAAGATTTTGCTTCACTTCATCGGATAATTTTTGTCCAAATTCTATAGATTTTGGTTCAATCCCAACAATTGAACAATCTGGGACAGAACCAAATTGTCTTGCCATTTTAAATACTTCGGCAAAACTGAAACCATGTAACGAAATCGATTTTTCAAATGATTTTATATTTGAATCATTAACTTTAAATTTTATCACTTCTCCCGGCTGCCTGCCCATCCGGGCACAATCTATAAGAAGGATCGGATCGCTTGCCATCAAGTGTTCCAGCACAATGAAAGCGTCTGATCCCGCATCGATAAGCATTAAAGGTGCCGGTAACTCCATACTTCGCAATTCATTTAGAACCACAAGTCCTACACTATCATCACCACGCAGCTCGTTTCCGAGACTGATTACTTTAAGCATGAATCACTTATTCTTCAAATGTAACATCCAGCATGTGCACCGAACAGGATATGCAAGGATCATAGGCCCGTACCAGCATTTCCAGTTTATGGGTAATTTTTTCTTTACCTTCATCAATAATTTCAGGAACCAATTTTTTCATATCATCATCAATATTTGCTAAATTCTGGCCTGTTGGGATAATACAGTTTGCCGTCTCAATCATTCCCTGCCGATTATAGGTATAATCATGAAATAATATTCCTCTCGGAACTTCGGTGGTGGCTATACCACGCCCATATTTTGTCGGTTCCTGATTCGGCTTCTCGTTTTTTATACCTTTTTCAAGTAACGTATCAATCAGATTAATTGTATCAAGAACACAATGCACAACTTCTACTACCTGAGCGACTGTGTTCATGTACGGATTAAAATTCGGCGCAGATAATCCAAGTTTTGCAGCAACATCCTTAGCTTCTTTTTTAAGCAAATTATAACTATTGTTGAACCGCGCTAATGCGCCGACAAAATAGGAGCTGCGGTTAAACTTAGCATGCTTACTGGTAGAGTGCGGAACAACAAATTCATTTGTTACGTCAAGATAGTTTTCCACAGGCGTATCACCGGTATCAGAAGAGCGGATCACACCGTCGTATAAGCCGTATTCTTTATCGTTATAAACGCTGATATATTCTGTTTCACGTTCGAACTGCGGAATTTTATCTGCCAGCGAAGCGACCACATCAATTACAAAATTGGCATCCGGCAGACCTTCTTTGATGATTTTCTCTTTTAATGCAGCCAATTCTTTTTCGCTTGGCAATTTTGTAAAACCACCGGGCACACAGCTGATTGGATGAACCGCCCTGCCGCTTACAATCTCGCCAATTTCGTTAGCCAGACGTTTCAAGCGCAGAGCAGCTAAAACAACATCTTTATGTGTATTAACCAGTGGAAATACGGAACCGACGCCAAGAAAATCGGGTGTTGCTAAAAATAATGCATGCAGCACATTACTCTGAAAGGTTGAACCATTAACCAGAATTTTTCTCAATATTTCCGTCTGCTCGCTTATTTCCAGGCCTAACGCAGCTTCCGTAGCTTTTAGAGAAGTCATCTGATGGCCCAATGAACAGATTCCGCATATTCGGGAAGTTATGATCGCTACTTCATGGAAATTACGGCCTTTCAACATCGCTTCAAAAAAGCGGGGGGCTTCAACAATCTCAAGTTGTGCTTTTTTCAGTGCGCCATTTTTCATATCCACTACGATATTACCATGACCTTCGACCCGGGTTATATGATGAACATTAATAGTCAGATCTTTGCTCATTTTCTCCCCCAACTTATTTGTTTATCAACCTCATTCGTATTGAACAACTTCATTCTTTTAATCGCTTCTTCTGTAGAAAAACCATGTTTCTTTAACATATCCACAGCGCCCTTTTCATTAATATTCGATACCATTCCGCGGCAACCGGTGCAATACTGTCCGTTCGAAGGACACAAGGCATCACAACCAGCCCGTGTGATTGGCCCGAGACAAAACATGCCTTTTTCCAGTACACATTCATTCTCTTTAAGTTTACACTCAACGCAAACTGCATAATCAGGCGGTTCAGGCTTTCTGCCCAAAACTAACGATTTAAAGACATGAAGATACTCCGGCGCGCTCATCGGGCAGCCGCGTACTTCATAATCCACTTTTACAATGGCGCTCACCGGTTGGGCAGGTATCGATGGAAAAAGATATTTATCCTTTCCGTAAACTGTTTCCTGCACCCATTCCGATGGATGGGAGTTCTTCATAGCATTTATTCCTCCGGTCACGGCGCATTGACCAAGGGCAACCAATACTTTGGAACGACGGCGGATATCATGTATCCGTTCAATACAGGTCGGCGTACTGATACTGCCTTCAATAAAAGCAATATCATACGCATCCGCTTTATCATCCATGGCCTCTCTGAACTCAACAATATCAACCAATTCTAATATATCCAGCAACTCATTTTCAAAATTCAATTTATTAAGCTGGCAACCTTCGCAGCTAGTAAAATCGAAGAAAGCTACTTTAGGTTTGGATTTAACTGCCTGCGCGCTCATACCGCTTCCTCCAATTCTTTAGCTTTCGGATAATGATAGACCGGACCATCCTGACATACATAACTATGATTGATCTGGCAATGACCGCATTTACCAACCCCGCATTTCATTCTGCGTTCAAGTGACATGTAAATATTTTCATCCGGTATTCGTTTACTATTAAGTGACATTAAAACAAATTTATACATAATAGGAGGGCCAACGATGGAGGCAATGGTATTTTCCACATTAATTTCCAGTGGTGGAATTAACGTTGTAATAACGCCTATGTTGCCTTTCCAATTATCATCCGGCCGGTCAACCGTCATGTGAAATTCAACATCCTTCAAATTTTTCCATTTTTCTATTTCATTGGAAAAAAGTATCTCAGAAGGATGTTTGGTTCCATACACAATTATAATGCGGCCAAAATCTTTGCGTTTATCAATTGTATAGTCTATTAATGATTTAAGAGGCGCCAACCCAATGCCGCCAGCAATGAAGAGCATATCTTTGCCCTTCATAAAATCCACATCGAATCCATTGCCAAACGGACCTCTAATGCCTAGTTTGCTTCCGACCGCCAATTCATGCATCTTGTCAGTCAATTTTCCTGTCCGCCGAACGGTTAAATCGAACGCAGGCGTTTTGGTCGGAGAAGAACTGATTGAAATTGGAGCCTCGCCAAAACCAAACAGGGATACTTCCACAAACTGGCCAGGTTTATGATTTAAAACCTGATTGTCAGGCAGAGCAATTTCAAACCTTTTTTCAGTAGCCGTTAATTGCTCAACCTTAATAATATCCGACATCAGCGGATAATATAAATCTTTCATTTCTGTGGTATTTGTTAACATATTATTTCCTCACCCCAGGGCTAGACAGCCTGTTTCTTCTGTTGTGCGCTGTAATCTTCGATTAGACTATTAATAATTTCTACAATACTAATATCGGCTGGACAATACCTTGTACAACGGCCGCAACCAACGCAATGTAATTCACCCGAAGATTTTGTAATGTAGCTGAATTTTCTATAAAGACGATGCCGCATACGCGCAGCAAGTTTATTCCTGAAATTCTCGCCTCCGGCAACTTCAGCAAATGAATTTAACATACAACCATCCCAAAACCGCTGACGCTTTCCATCATCCGCATTCAATCCGACTTCATCACGTACGTCAAAGCAGTAGCAAGTTGGACATAATAAATTGCATGTTCCACATCCGACACATTTATCTGCAAAATGATCCCATACTCTGGAATTATAAACATGTTCGAAGACCTGCGGTAAACGATTATAGTGATATTTGATCTTAGCCTGCTGTGGTAATTCTTCAATATTAACTTGCTCATCAATAGGTTTACCGCCGCTAAAATCTTTAATCAGCTCTGCCCCCTCATCCGTTACCACAAATACCAGATATCCTTCCGTAACTTTTTCAAAAAACAAAGCAAATCCTTCTGTTTCTTCAATATCGATCCCCAGAGAAGTCGCAAAATGATATTTATCTGGTTTATATGAGATGCCGATAATCAGTGCATTTGCGCGTCGTTTTAGATAATTTGATTCGGGCTTTCCTTTTCCAAGACAGTAGTCCAGCAAATGAATGCCCTTCATTTCATAAGAATGAATGCCAAAAAAAATCTGCTTTTTGGCCTCGATGACTTCTTCGCTGAATTCATTTGAACTCATCTTAAAAGTAAGCAATGTTTCTACCGGCGGTAAAAAATATTTCTTCAGAGGCTGCATGGTACGCGGATATTCAAGCGCCACGTCTGAACTATTTTTTACAACATTGTAAGCGAAAGACTGCTCGCCTTTTGTTTGGGGAGCAATTACCTCTGCTTTTGTCATAAGAAAATCTATAAATTTCCTGACATCAGATTCATTGAAGAAGTAGCGTTTTAGATCCGTTAATTTTGAATTAAATTCTTTACTCATAAGGAATCCCCACATAGTGTTTGATGCCTGTTTTACAATTTTTGTGCCACAATGTGAATATAACATCAAGTCGTAATAGCATGGCATCAGTGAACTCGACATAATATTCAATTCTGTTATTGTGAATTTATTCCCAGATATTGTAAAAGTAAAGTGTTATTTCTTAATTATTGGAAAGAAAAATGAAAAAATTATAAATAGTATCCTCTTTAGAAAAAACCGTCAGTTCAACCGTTTATGGAAACGCAGGCTGGCAGAAATAAAAGTAACCAATCCAAAAACTAACATAGCTAAACCCTCTTTCCATAAAAACTGTATTTCTGTTCCTTTTAAGTAGATTTCGCGAATGACCACCATAAAGTATCGAACCGGATTCAGGTAGGTTATCATTTGTATAAAATCAGGCATATTTTCAATCGGGACAAAAAATCCGGATAAAAGAATGGCAAAAACCATAAAAAACCAGGCGATAAACATAGCCTGCTGTTGAGTTTTTGCAATTGTGGAAGCAAAAATTCCAAGACCCAGTGTAGATAGGCAAAAAAATACCAGCATAAGGTAAAGTGAAAATAAATTCCCTTTCATCCAAAGACCAAAAATTAATCCCGCTCCCAGCATCCCCACATTAAATAACAAAAATGCGACCACCAGCATGGGTACTACTTTTCCAAGAACCAGCTCTATATTTTGGATTGGAGTGACCATTAACTGTTCAAGGGTGCCGATCTCCTTTTCCCTAACAATACTCATTCCAGTTAAAAATGCAGTGACAGCCATAAGCAGCACAGCCAATATACCCGGAACAATATTATTAACACTTTCCAGCGCAGCATTGTAAGCCATGCGTGTTTCCACTTCGGTCAGATGCACCTCTAATAATTCTTCAGGATGCAAACCCATCTCACTATACCACTCCTGCTGTAGTTTTACAGCAATCTGATTAACATAAGCCAGAGCGATACCGGCTGTATTCCCATCCACACCGTCCACAATAGCCTGGACCTTCGGGTGTACATTATTTTTCAAATCTTTTTCAAAATCAGGAGGAATGTGAAGGATTAATTTTACCAGGCCACGCTTCATCACTTCTTTAGCCTGATTGCTGGATTGACTTAGACCCTGAAAATCGAATGATTGTGTCACAGAAAAGGCGTCAACCAACCGCCGGCTCATGGCCGAATGATCTTCATCCACAATGGTAATTGGTACATTCTTAACATCCGTTGTAATAGCAAATCCCAGAACGACTATTTGTAAAAAAGGCATTATAAAAATTAAACCAAGATAGGCACGCTGTCGCAGAATCTGACGAAATTCTTTCTGTATTAAATATAGGATCCGGTGCATAATTACTCCAGCTTCGTACTGAATTTTCTGACACTAACCAAAATTAACAATCCGGCCAGGCCAAATAAATATCCAAGCTGAACTTTTAAATCCAGTAATGTATTTCCCTTCAACATGATACCCCGAATGATTTCCAGAAAATGGGTTGCCGGTACAATCTTGCTGACATATTGAAAAATGAGCGGCATACTCTTTATCGGAAAAATAAATCCGCTGAGCATAATGGTTGGCAGAATGGTTGAAAGCAAGGCAGCCATCATGGCCATTTGCTGGGAGTCTGTGATGGTAGATATCATTAAACCGAAACTCAAACCGGTTAGAATATATATCACCAACGCAAACAGCAAAAAAACAATTGAACCAATCACAGGAACACCGAACCAAAAATGTCCAACCAGCAGAATAAGGATACTGTCAATAAAACCGAGAATGGTATAAGGAATGACCTTACCAATTATAATCTGAACTGGATGCACCGGGCTTACCAGTATCTGTTCCATCGTACCAATTTCTTTTTCACGCACAATGGCTATGCTTGTTAAAAGAGCGCTGATCAACAGGATAAGAACAGCTATCAAGCCGGGAACAAAAAAGTAATCAGATTTCAAGTCGGGATTATAAAATATTCTCGGCTCAACACTAAAAGGCATGGCCAGCCGCGGATTATTTTCATTATTATATCGCATGCTCAACTGGGCAAAATAATTATTTATAAAATTGGCTGCATTGGGATCACTGGCATCGATTATAAGTTGAATTTTTGTGCGCATCTCTGTTTGCAGATCGGAAGCAAAATCAGAAGGAATTACCAATACACATCGCGCCTGTCGTCGGAAAAAGATATCTTCGATCTGGCTTTCGGGAATATTAAAACCAGTGATATTAAAAAAATCCGTAGACCTGATCTTTTCAATAAATTGCCTGCTATGCGGCGTTTTGGAATGATCGATAATTACTGTAGTGATATCTTTCATTTCAAGGGTGATGGCGTAGCCAAACAGGAAGAGCATTAAAATAGGCATTAATAAAATGATCACCAGGGTTTGCGGATCACGTAGAATATGCCAGAATTCTTTTTTTATAATACTCAGTAAAATCTGATTCATGCTTCTACCTTTTGAACTACTTTCATAAATACATCCTGCATGGTGTCAGCTTTATATTTTTGTTTTAATGATTGCGGTTTATCCAGCTCCACAATTTTACCATCCCGCATAATGCTCAGCCGGTGACAGTATTCCGCTTCATCCATAAAATGAGTAGTGACGAATATGGTTTTGCCCTGTTCAGAAAGTTCATATATCAGCATCCAGAAGTTCCGCCTGGATTCAGGGTCAACACCACTGGTCGGTTCATCAAGAAATATCAAATCCGGATTGTGCAGAAGCGCTGTGCTAAGCGCCATACGTTGTTTCCACCCCAAAGGAAGCGAGGCTGTTAGTTTATCCGCATGTTCCCATAGTTTTAAATAATCCAGTAATTCTGCCGTTTTTGTTTTAATTTGTTTACGATTCAGTCCATACACACCGCCATAAAACTCAATATTTTCCCTGACAGTCAAATCTTCATACAGACTGAATCGCTGAGCCATATAACCAATATGGCGCTTTATGGCCTCAGTATCTTTATAAACATCATAACCAGCAACTATTGCCTTACCGGAGGTTGGAAGCAATAAACCGCAGAGCATGCGGATTGTTGTTGTTTTACCAGCTCCATTTGCCCCAAGGAATCCAAAAATTTCTCCCGGTTTTACTTGAAAAGACACGTTATCTACCGCTTTGAAGGTACCGAACATCCGAGTCAGATTCTCTACATGTACTGTATAACCGCTATTAGTCATCTCTGCTCCCGACCAGAGGTTTCTGATCCGTCTTTTATCAATTTAAGAAAGATATCTTCCAAATCTGCTTCGATACGATGAACGGATTTGTATTCGACCTGTTTTTTATCAAGAATTCCTTTAATCCCGGCTTCTCCATAATTGTTTTTATCCGATACATGCAGCCCATTACCAAATAAATTACAGTCTGAAAATTCTTCCAGTTTGTATAATTTATTATATGCTGTATGCACCTGATCTGTCTCAATCAGATATAAAGGAAATTCATACGATTGCAGCAGTTTATCGGGTTTATCCAAAGCTAAAAAGTTACCCTGAAACATTAAAGCTATCTTATCGCATAATTCTGCTTCATCCATATAGGCTGTGGATACCAGAACACTGGTTCCCTCGTGTGCTAATGATTTTAGAATATCCCAGAACTCACTTCGCGAAACCGGGTCGACGCCAAAAGTGGGCTCATCAAGCACAATCACTTTCGGCTGATGCATCAGCATACAGGACAAAGCCAGCTTCTGTTTCATTCCACCCGATAGAGCCTCGGCTCGCCTATTTTTAAAGGGTGCCAGTTTAGAGAAGGCATATAGTTTTTTCATCAACTTATCTTGTACATCAGTAGAAACTTTAAACAGATCACCAAAGAATCTCAGGTTCTCCTCTACAGTCAAATCACGATACAAACTGAATCGCTGGGGCATGTAACCAATATTGGAACGGACAAATTTAGTATTGCCGATAACATTTTTACCCATAAAAATAATCTCACCCTCATCGGGATCCAGTAAAGACACCAGTGTTCGGATGATAGTTGTTTTTCCAGCGCCATCAGGACCGATCAACCCAAATACTTCACCAACTTCCACTTCAAAGGAAACGCCTTTTACTGCCTGAACTGCTCCATAGGACTTCTTGAGATTATTTATAACAATGGGAATCATTTTTTATCATTTTAATATTTCTATTTCTCTTTTTTGTTTATAAGATGCTTCACTCCGTTTAGTATGACAGATTCTGCTGCTACCTGCACCTGCCACTACCATCTGCTAGTATATTACATCCACCGGCATGCCAATTTTCAGAACGCCATCCGGATTGGCCACTGTTACTTTTACTGCATATACCAGTGTTGTTCTTGTTTCTTCCGTTAAAATGGTTTTTGGTGTAAATTCAGATTCGCTGGCAATCCAATAAATCATACCCTCTAACAATTCATCAACGCCATCTACACGGACTTTTACTTTATCACCAATTTTTATCCGACTTAATTGTTCTGTTGATACATATATAGTTATCTTCATTTTCGATAAATCCGCAAGCTCGACCAATGCTCGTCCAGGAGCAACTAGCTCGCCCTTATCCAGAAATCGATTTAAAATAACGCCATCAATCGGTGAAGTAATACTTGCATCACTAAGAGAAATTTGTGTCATTTCTATTGCAGCATTCAGTTGTTGTTCTTTAGCTTGCAGCATTTTTTTATTGGTTAACAAGGCCTCTTTTTGAGCCCGTAAAACATCAACTTTGGATTCAAGTTCATCCTGCTGTTGTTCAGTGGCAGCGCCTTCGATTACCAGCGTTTTAGTTTTATCCAAAGTCTGCTGCGCCAGTTTTAATTGGGCATCTACCTGCTTAACTTGTGCCGTATTCGCAGCCAGGTTTGCCTGCAGTTCAATAATCTGCGCTTGCTGGCTTTTAATCTGAAGCTCAATTTTATCAGTATTAATTTTCATTAAGAGCTGATCTTTCTTGACTACATCGCCTTCTTCGATATTAACCATGTCCAGCGTTCCGCCCACTTGAGCAGAAAGACTGATGATATCGGCTTCAACGCGGCCATTGTAGGTAATGCTGTTATCATTAGCATCAGTACAATGCAGAATAAAAAAAATTATTATAAGTGAGGCAGCGTATTTTAAATATTTCATTTCTCTGTACTCCATTCATTAATGGGTTTTCCGCTAAGATAGTCAATTTCGCCGCGCTTGATTGCCAACAAAATGGACTGTCTTTGCATATTGATTTCAGCGTCGGTCAATTCCAGGTTAGCGTCGTTGAATTCAGTTACAGAACTCATACCTTCATTATACCTGGATTGAATAATTTCCATTTTGCGTTTCGCCAGATTTCGTGCAGTCATTGCAACTTTAGTCTGTTTCTGCAGAGCTTTATATTCACGGATAGCTGCATCGTATTTGGTTTTTAGTTGGTTGATCAGATTTTGATATTGAAACTCAATAGCCTTGATTGCGGCTTTCTGGGACTGACTTTTTAAATAATCGGCCCCCCATTTAAACAAATTCCAGTTCAGGTTAACACCCCAAACGCCATAAGTCATCCAGTCATTTTCAATAAAATTCACACCGGGTTTGGCATATTTTACTCCGGCAAATAAACCGATCTTTGGATAATAACCGGACTTTGTGACGGCCTGGCTGGTTTGCATAATGCTTTTTCGGGTATTCAACATTTGCAGATCATTATTCATTTCTGAATTAAAAAGAGAAATAATATCACCTTCATTTACACCTATTTCTTTATTAGGTATAATTTCTTGACCAACCAATGAAGTCAGTTCCTGTTTTGCCGTTTCCAGGTTTGCCTGGGCCGCAATTGTTTTTTGATCATTATTTAATCTTGACAAGGAAAGTGAAAGTGTATCCAGTGATAATGCCATACCCTGATTTACCAGGGCCTTGATTCTTTTTATTTGCAGATTAATGCGCTGCTTAGCTGTATTGAGCGCTTCCACTTCCAGTTGATAACTTTGTACCTGACGATATTTTACGATCACTTCCAAAGCAATAGATTTTTCGGTCTTTTTTAATTGTTGATTGTTTAATTTGAATGTTTGGTCTTTAATGGCAACAAGATTTTTTTGCGCAAAACCACTAAATAACAAATAACTGGCCGTTAATCCGGTTTCATAAGTATCATAGACGCCTAAGTTTACATTCGTTAAACCTAATGGATTGGCTGGCGGAAATTTCAACTGCGCTATCTCACTCACATGGCGATAAGAAGCATCAAAATCAATTTGCGGCAATGTGGACCGGCTGGTTGATTTAGCATCCAGTCTGGATTCCTCAACCTGAGATTTACCCGCAGCAATAACCGGATTTGCTCCCAAAGCGAAGTCAATTGTCTCTTTTAGTGATTGTGGTATTGCAGCACATATAAATACAAATAATAAAAATAATATTACCATTGATATTTTATATTTCATTGTTTCTCTCCCCGGGGCGCAAGGCCATAATAAATAATATTAAAAATAGCCTCCTTTCTTTCCTCTAAAAATCTCTCACGATCAAAAGATTCTTCATTGAGCAAAAGTACTCGAATTATGGGCTCGCCCATAAAATAAAAAAGACTGGAACCAATTACGGTTAGAATAATCTGTCGTGGATCCATTTTAACAATCTCTCCCCTGTTCATTGCCTCTTCTATAATTTCAATCCCGGGTGAATGTGCAGATAGTTCACTTGGTATTGCTTCTTTCAAGGCATTACTAACTATCTTACCGCCTTGACTCAGCTCCCGCATTATAAACATGGGAAAACGATGATTTTTTATAAGAACATCAATGTATTTTGAGATAAATGTTTTTAAAAATTCTTCAAACGGCAGATCAGAATGAAGTAACTCCACTACTTCATCCATAATTTTTTTAAAGATAAATTTGAAAATATGAACATACAGCTTTTCTTTGCTTCGATAATAATAATGAAGCAGCGCTTTATTTATGCCGGCTTTATCGGCAATTTCCTGCATTTTAGCGCCATACTGTCCTTTATCCACAAAGACTTCCATGGCTGCTTTCAGGATAATTTCTTCTTTATCATCTGGTTTAACCATTAGTTTTAACCTTTTTGTTTAACCGTATGGTTAAAACTACAATATAAATTTTTTTTTATCAAGTATTTTTTTTAATTATATCATTCGGAGGGACAAACCATAGAAGAATCTCTTGAAAACACCACGGGTTGAATTAGGGCTCAAGCCCATAAAAAATCACAGCCTTAAGGCTGGGGTTAGAAGAAGAACCTTAATTACATTTGCCTTTAAGCCAAATACTCTTTATGAAGTAAAATAAAAAATACACATAATACTAATGATACTCATCCCAGCTTTTTACATGCAGCTTATCGAGCGGTGTGTGGGCCATAGCTTCAATCAGACGCATGGCAATCTGGCGATTGGATATCAGCATCACATTATAATCAACGGCAGCCCGGCGGATATAATAACCGTTTGTTAATTCATCTTTCTGGTAATTCTTTGGAATGTTGATCACCAGATCAATTTGTCCCTCTTTGATGTAATCAATCACGTTGGGATCTTCTTTATCCAGAGGCCAGTTGAGTTCTGTATTGGGTATATTGTTATCACGTAAAAATTTTGCTGTGCCGTGGGTCGCATAAAAGTTAATGTCCTGATTTGACAACATGCGCACCGATTCCAGCATATCAGCTTTGGATTCAATTGAGCCGGTTGAAAGCAGTACATTTTTAAAGGGAAATCGGAATCCAACCGCCTGTAATGCCTTTATATAAGCTTCATTAAAATCATCACCAATACAGGCCACTTCGCCTGTAGAAGTCATTTCCACACCAAGAATCGGATCGGCGCCAGCCAGACGGGTAAAAGAGAATTGCGGCGCCTTAACACCCACATAATTTAATTCGAATGCAGATCGATCCGGTTTAGAAAATGGTTTCTTCATAATCACTTTAGTGGCAAAATCGATGAAATTGAATTTTAGGATTTTTGATACAAAGGGAAAACTTCTCGAAGCCCGCAGATTACATTCAATAACCATAACATCATTATCTTTGGCGATAAACTGGATATTAAACGGGCCATTTATTTTCAGCTCTTTAGCAATTTTGCTGGATATCATGCGCACTTTTCGAATAGTTTCCAGATACAATCGCTGAGCAGGAAAAACTAATGTAGCATCACCGGAATGCACACCGGCATTTTCCACATGTTCGGATATGGCATAGATGAGAACCTCACCATTTTGAGCAACTGCATCAAATTCAATTTCTTTAGCATTGAGCAGAAATTTACTGATAACCGTTGGAAATTCCGGAGAAATAGTCACAGCCCGATTGAGATATCTTTCCAATTCTTCATCATTAGAGGCTACAGCCATAGCGGCGCCGCTCAACACATACGATGGCCGCACAAGCACAGGATAACCCACTTTTTTAGCAAACGCGAAAGCGCCTGAAATGGAAGTCAATTCCTTCCAGACCGGCTGGTTAATATTCAATTTATCGAGCATACTGGAAAATTTATTACGATTTTCAGCATTATCAATTTTATCTGGATCGGTGCCAAGCACATTTATGCCGGCTTTTTTCAGAGGCATAGCCAGATTATTGGGTATCTGCCCACCCATTGATATAATAACGCCTTTGGACTGCAGTTTATCAAATATATCGGTCACTGTTTCCAGACTAATCTCATCAAAAATCAACATATCCACCTGATCATAATCCGTGCTGACGGTTTCAGGATTATAATTCAGCATGATGGTATAATATCCCAATTCTTTTAAGGTTAGAGCAGAATGCACACAGCACCAGTCAAATTCAACCGAACTGCCAATTCGGTACGATCCGGAACCCAAAATCATCACGGACTCTTTTTCCGGTTTGGATACATCATCGGCAACGGCATTATAAGTCAGATAAAGATAATTGGTCACCGCAGGGTACTCGGCTGCCATCGTATCGATCTGGCGGATGAAGGGTTTTATATTGTATTGATTGCGCCAATCCCTCACCTTAGCAATATCATTTTTGCATAGTAAAGCAATTTGTTTATCTGAGAAACCCGACTGTTTAGCTTTACGCAATAAATTTTCCGGCGGCATACTTATATCAAACAAGGATAGCTGATTGGCAATTTCTGCAACCCGTTCCAGCTTATACAGGAACCAGCTGTCTATGTGCGATATTTTATGAATATCCTCAACCGTAAATCCTTGCTGAAATGCCTGCATGATCGCAAAAATACGTTCATCAGTTGGCGCGGCCAGTTCATCCGATATATTTTTAAAGTGAAAGTTAGTATTACCAACCAATCCCACAGCTCCGATTTCCAGCATGCGCAAACCCTTTTGCAGGGCTTCTTCAAAATGATTGCCGATAGCCATAATTTCACCAACTGATTTCATTCCGGAACCGATCTTGTGAGACACCAGTCTGAACTTTTTCAAATCCCAGCGCGGAATTTTAACCACCACGTAATCAAGGGCCGGCTCAAAAAAGGCTGATGTCGTTTTCGTTACGCTGTTCTTTAATTCGGGCAGTGTGTAACCCAGCGCTAACTTGGCTGCAACAAAAGCCAAGGGATAGCCGGTTGCCTTTGATGCCAGCGCAGAGCTCCTGGATAAGCGGGCATTCACTTCAATAACCCGGTAATCTTCCGATTTTGGATCCAGCGCATATTGAATATTGCATTCACCCACAATGCCAAGACTGCGAATGACCCGGATGGATATTTCGCGCAGCAGATGATATTCGCGATTCGTCAAAGTCTGACTGGGCGCCACAACAATACTTTCACCGGTATGAATGCCCATCGGATCAAAATTTTCCATATTACAAACCGTAATACAGTTATCAATCCGATCACGAACAACTTCGTATTCAATTTCTTTCCAGCCGGAAAGATATTCTTCAATTAATATTTGCGGTGCGTATGCAAAAGCTTTATCAGCTTTTTCCTTAAGTTCATCCTCATCCTGACAGATACCTGATCCCAAACCACCGAGGGCATAAGCCACACGCACCATCACCGGATAACCAATTTTTTTTGCCACTGCCAACGCATCTTTTGTGGAAGTTGCTACATCGCTGCGGGCAGTTTTAACATCAATGGCATTGAGTTTTTGAATAAATTTCTCACGATCTTCCGTATCGATGATTGTTTCGGCCGGAGTACCTAAAATGTCCACGTTGTACTTTTTCAGTATACTTTTATGGAAAAGATCCAAACCAGTGTTCAGAGCGGTTTGCCCGCCAAAACTTAGCAGAATTCCCTGTGGTTTTTCCTTTTTAATTACTTGCTCCACATAATCAACTGTAACGGGAATAAAATATACTTTATCGGCCAGATGTCTTGAAGTCTGTATGGTTGCAATATTTGGATTAACCAAAACCGTTTCAATATTTTCTTCTTTTAAAGCTTTTATAGCCTGGCTCCCGGAATAGTCAAATTCACCGGCTTCACCAATCTTTAAGGCCGCGCTGCCTAAAATAAGAATTTTTTTATATACCTTTTTTGCCATTAATTTTATTTTCTATCTAATATTATGTTATCATTTCTAAAAATTGATCAAACAAAAAAGAAGTATCCACCGGACCCGGAGAAGCTTCAGGATGAAACTGACTGCTTATAAATTTCCCCGATTTATAAATAAGTCCTTCACAGGTATCATCGTTTAAATTTTTAAAAAGAGCATCCCAACCCCTGGGCAGTGATTTCACATCGACCGCAAAGCCATGATTCTGTGAGGTAATATAACTTTTTTGGCCCGTATTTAAGATAACCGGCTGGTTCTGGCTGCGATGCCCATAACTCATTTTATAAGTATCCCCGCCGACAGCTAATGCCATAAGCTGATGCCCAAGGCAGATTCCAAATGTCGGTTTATCCTGCTGTATAGCCCATTGCACCTCAGTTATGGTTTCTTTACACATTTTGGGATCGCCGGGGCCGCTGGATATTAACAATCCGTCAAATTTTTCTTCGCGGATCGGATAATTCCAGGGCACGCGGAAGATTTCCACATTACGCCGGGACAGCTCTTTAATAATGCTGTGTTTGCAGCCGCAATCAATCAACAGGATTCGCTTGCCGCCTTCTCCAATTACTTCTGGTTTCGATATACTAACCTGCTCAACCAGGTTTTCAATGTTCGGATCATACAGCGCAACATCACTGTCATCAATAACTATTTTTCCAAGCATCACACCTTTTTCCCGGATATGCCGTGTTAATGTCCGCGTATCGATCCCGGTAACCGCCGGTATTTTTTGATTGTATAACCAGTTAGCCAGACTGGTATCGGCATTCCAATGATGATGATCATCCGAGTAGTCAGATACAATCAGCCCGCTGACCATCCCGGACATGGATTCAAAATAGCGTTCCCAATCAGCCGATTGTTTTCCGGGCGGAATGCCATAATTTCCAATAAGGGGAAAGGTGAATGTTAAAATTTGACCTTTATATGATGGATCAGTCAAAGCTTCGGGGTAACCAACCATCCCTGTGTTAAAAACAACCTCACCCGCTCTTGACTGTGGAAAACCAAATGAAGTACCTTCTAAAACAAGATTATCCTCAAGAATTAATTTTGCAGATTTTTGAGTAATAAACAACCTCCCGTTTCACTCTTTTGGTATAAAATTTCTGCTTAAAAAAGCACGTTTTTTGGGATTATAGTTTAATGAAATATTGGCTCAGTCGCAAATAAATATGCAAGATATTTAATAAAAATTTAGGGATATTTTTTAGGGATAAAGCATTTTTACACAAGTTATATCTTTTCAAATAAACGGCGCAAGGAATGCTTCTCCCTTACTTCATTTCGGCGATAAGCCCTTCTCTGAAGGTATTAAAATCCGAGGATATTTTGAGAGCATTTTTTTGCTTATTCAGACATGCTGCCAATCTTGCCGGCATTTCAATCTTCATGTTCAATGCCGGTTCAACGCAATCAGCGAATTTAGCGGGATGGGCAGTTTCCAAAACAACAGCATGTGCCGGCCCTGGATTTATTTTTCTGTATTTTTCATTTACAAAACAACCGACGGCGCCATGCGGATCGATTATATACTTATATTGTTCATAAATCGATTTAATGGTTGCGATCGTTTCCTGATCGGTTGCCGAATCACTGTAAATATGTTGTCGAATTCGATTAATATTTTTATCGAATAAGGCTTCAATCCGGACAAAGTTGCTTGGGTCGCCCACATCCATAGCATTGGACAGCGT
>JAFGKZ010000216.1 GCA_016928315.1 Calditrichaceae bacterium | reverse complement strand
GGCCGAGATAATCGGACGAGATCGAATATACAACAGTTTTGTCAAAAATTCTACCTAAACTATTCCGAAGCATCTTACGGCGGTAGTTGAAAGTCTCCCGGACAATTTTTCTGAATAATGATTCATTTTCAATGCCTTCGAGTTCATTATAAAAAGTTAACTGGATAACAGCCGAATCTACTGCCGGTACCGGATAGAAATTACCGCGTTTGACCTCAAACAAATATTCTACCTGGGCGTAAACCTGGCTGATAACGGATAGAATTCCATATTCTTTATTATCATGGGCGGCCGATATACGCCTGGCAACTTCCTTTTGAATCATCAAAACAGCCCGGCCAATTATTGTATAATTTTCAATCAGCTTAAATAATATGGGGCTGGTAATATGATAGGGAAGATTTCCAATGATTTTTAATTTAGAATCAGCCGATTCGGCAATCGAATTAAATTCAAATTCTAAAAAATCCTGTGTTATTATTTTAATCTGATCTGGAAATTTTGCCGTTAGTTTTTCCGCGAGCGTTGTATCAATTTCGATGGCGTAATACTGCCGGGGTTTGGCTTTAATAATATGTTGTGTTATTGCGCCCTGCCCAGGGCCAATTTCGATAACAATATCATCGGGTTTAATTTCCAGTGCGTCAACGATCTTTTTTTGATAGTGAGGATTTTGAAGAAAGTTCTGGCTGAATCGTTTTTTAGGCCTGTTATAAATATTCATACAGGTAATGTTGCAGCGGTTTTATAATTAAATATCTATTTTGAATAAATTTTTCGCATTCTCTGTTGTAATTCGACCGAGCAGTTCCAGATCAATTTCCTTAAGTTCTGCTATACGCTTTGCTGTGTGAACGATGAAAGCCGGTTCATTGCGTTTGCCTCTTAAAGGTACCGGCGTCATAAATGGACTATCCGTCTCCAGCAGCAGGTTTTCTACCGGCGCCTTTTTAACCAAATCGTCAGATGTGCTTTTTTTAAAAGTGATATTGCCGGTAAATGAGACATGCATATTCATGGATATAATTTTTTCGAGGAAATCAATATCACCTGTAAATGAATGCATTACGCCGCCGATATCTTTGACATTTTCTTCCTTTAGAACTTTCAGCATATCCTGGTGAGAATCACGATTGTGGATTATTAAAGGTAAATTAAGTTCTCTGGCAATTTGAATTTGATTTTTAAAGGCGCTGTGCTGAATCTCTTTTTCAGCATGCATGTGATAGTAATCCAGACCAACTTCACCGATTGCTACCACTTTTTCGTGCGAAGCCAGTTCCCGGATAAATTGAAAGTCTTTATTTTTTACATTAGCACAATCGCTGGGATGAATACCCACAGAGGCAAAGATGGAAGCATATTTTTCTGCAAGCAATATGGCTTGTTTTGATGTCTCAACATCAGTGCCAATAGTGATAATAGCTATCACCTGGTTTTCGATCGCCCGTTGTATAACCTTCTCGCGATCTTCATCATAGATATCAAAATCAAGATGTGTATGTGTATCGACAAACATAGTCTATTTTAATTCCTGCCGGATTTTAATTACAACGTAGCTTCATATTAAGAAAACAATCCAAATAGTACAAAAATAATTTTTTAGCTGATTTTTGAACCGGTCGGAATATCTTCGAGTACGGTTAATAAAGTAAGCTGATTTTCATTTGAAGCTGCCAGAAGCATTCCTTCGGACTGATTCCCCCGTATGACCGCCGGTTGTAGATTTGCCACAACGATTATTTTTTTTCCGATCAAATCTTCTGGTTGATAATGCTGTGCGATACCGGCAATAATTTGTCTTTTGATATGACCTATTTCAATTTGCAGCTTTAATAGTTTATCGGATTTCTTTATTGCTTCAGCTTCAATGACTTTAGCTACCCGCAGATCGAGTTTTTTAAATGTTTCAAAAGTGATCAGCGATTCAAGTTCAGCCTCTGGTGTTTGAGAAGACGTCGATGAGGTCTGTGCTTTTTTTAATCGTTCAATTTCGGTTTCAATCGCTTCATCTTCTATTTTAGTAAATAGAATTTCGGGCTGATTGATTTGCTGACCGGCTTGTAATTTTAACTGTCCGGCTTCATTCCAATTGGGATTATCACTTATATTTAAAATTTTCCAGATTTTGCGCACGCTGTTGGGAATAACCGGTTCTGCAAGAATAGATAAAGAACGAATCATTTGCAAACATAAATGGATAGTGGTAGCGCATACCTGCGGATCGGAATTTCTCGTTTTCCAGGGTTCTTTATCATTAAAGTACTTATTGGCGAACCGGGCTAATTCCATTAAATCACGTACATAAAACCGATTCTGATAATTATCAATCAATTTGCCAAGTGCAGCAGGCGCATGAATTATTTTATCTATAAGTTCTTTATCCAGATTATCGGTTTGTCCGGCTTCCGGTACTTTACCCTTAAAATATTTATGTGCAAAGATCAAAGTACGATTAATAAAATTTCCCAGAATATCAGCCAGTTCATTATTATGCCGAGCCTGAAATTCCTTCCAGGAAAAATCAGCATCTTTTGTTTCCGGCAGATTGCAGGCCAGGGCATAGCGCAGTGAGTCTACCTCAAATTTCTGCAGGTAATCATTGAGCCATACCGCATAATTACGGCTGGTGGATAGTTTGTTACCTTCAAGATTCAAGAATTCATTAGCCGGTACATTTTGAGGCAACACAAAATTGCCGTGCACCATAAGCATAGCCGGGAAAATGATACAATGAAATACGATGTTATCTTTGCCGATGAAATGCACCAGGCGTGTATCTTTGTTCTGCCAGTATTCTTTCCATAAATTTTCATTGCCTTTAGCCTGTGCCCATTCTTTAGTTGCTGAGATGTAACCAATCGGTGCATCGAACCAGACATACAGCACTTTACCCTCTGCATCCACGTTATATTTTTTTGCCACATCTTCCGGGATAGAAACACCCCAGGGCAGATCGCGAGTGACGGCGCGGTCGTTAAGTCCCGATTTAAACCAGCTTTGTATCTGTCCTAAAACATTCGATTTCCATTCCGGATGAGCATCAATCCATTTTTCCAGTTGTTTCTGATATTTGGCCAGGGGCAGATACCAGTGCGTTGTTTCTTTTGCAACAGGTTCAGCATCGGTTATGGCGCTGCGGGGGTTAATAAGTTCTTTTGGACTGAGCGAAGTACCGCATTTTTCACACTGATCGCCATAAGCATCTGGATTTGAGCAGGCGGGACAGGTTCCTTTGATAAAGCGATCCGCTAAAAATATTTTTGCTTTAGGATCATATAGTTGTTCTTCTGTTTTAAGAATAAATTCACCTTTTTCTGCCAGCGTTCTAAAAAAGTCGCTGCTGACTTCGTGATGTACAGTAGAAGAAGTTCTGCCGTAATAGTCGAAGCTCATTCCGAATTCTTCAAAACTCTTTTTATTCATTTCATGATAACGATCCACAATCTGCTGAGGCGATACATTTTCTGTCCGGGCTTTAAGCATAATAGGCACGCCGTGCTCATCCGAACCGCAAATATAAATGATATCTGATCCCTTAAGCCGATGATAACGTACAAAAATATCGGCGGGCAGATAAGCGCCGGCCAAATGACCCAGATGGATTGGTCCATTTGCGTAAGGTAATGCGCTGGTAACTAAAATTTTTTCTGGCAAAATATACTCCGTTTTTTCAAATCACGTTAAACTCATTAAGGTGTTTTGGCAATCAAATTTAATTTACCCGTTCTGTTTTTGCAACATAAGGCTTTACTCCGGCTATAATGAGAAGTATTTGTGGGTGATTCTGTTTTGGATAAATGATGAGATTTATGATATATTTGAAAATATGGCGCAGATATATGTTTATTCAGGACCGACTCACAGCGGGAAAACTACCCGGTTGGAAAATTGGATTAAAAAAAATGAAGGGGTAGATGGTATCCTTATGCCTGTAATAAATAATCAACGGTATGTAAAGTCTATTTCTTCCGGTAAGATGCTTAAGTTGGAGACCGATTCGAATGATCATGATTTAGTCCAGATAATTGGAAAGTACAAATTTCGGTCGGAGGTATTTGAACATATCCAACATTATTTATTGGGTTTAATTGATAAGAATGTAAAATGGATTATTGTTGATGAAATTGGATTTCTGGAGTTAAATGATCAGGGATTTGAGCCTGCCGTCTCCCAATTAATCCAGAAATTAGAAACAAAACAGGACGTCAATTTGCTTTTAGTTATCCGTGACTATCTAAAAGAAAAAGTGATTGATTATTATAAATTGAACGGAGATAGTATAAAAAATTTTAAACCGGAATAATGTTGAATTCAGAAATCTTTTAAGTTTTAAAACAGATTAATTATATGATTGAAATAAAAAGACAATATTTTTGGGGACATAATAAGCGCTATAATCGCTATACTGAGTATCAAAAGGCAAAATATTGCGAACGCGTACAAAAGGTAACAGTCGATGCCGGTTTCACCTGTCCCAATCGCGATGGTACCGTGGCCAAAGGCGGTTGTATCTATTGTAATAATGAAAGCTTCAATCCCGGATATAATAGTCCTCAAAAAACTATTCGCCGGCAAATCGATGAAGGTGTGGAATTTTTAAAACGGCGATATAATAAAGTAAAGAAATTTATTGTCTATTTTCAGCCCTACAGTAACACCTATGCGCCTCTGGATACACTAAAACGATATTATGAAGAAGCCTTATCTCATCCGGAAGTTATTGGTTTAACCATTGGAACGCGGCCGGATTGTGTGGATGAAGCTAAGTTGAATTATCTGCAATCATTGACCAAATTGTATGATATCACTATTGAATATGGTCTGGAATCTTTTTCGGATGATACTTTAAAGAAAATTAATCGCGGCCATGATGTTCAAGCCTATTTGAATGCTCTGGAATTAACTAAAGATCGTGATGTTAAAATTTGTACCCATATGATTTTTGGATTTCCCTGGGAAAATAAAGATCATTGGCTGGAAACAGCAGATAAGCTATCAGCATTGGATTTTGATTTTTTAAAGATTCATCAGCTGCATGTCGTCAAAAATACAGTTCTTGCAGATATGTATCAAAAGAAACCTTTTCAATTTATGAAACCGGATGAATATATAGATTTGATTATTGAATTTCTTGAACGCTTAAATCCTGAGATTGTAATTCAGCGGTTATTTGGAGAAGCGCCGCCGAGAATATTGATTGCTCCGCGTTGGGGAATACGAAATACACAACTGGTACAAATGCTGGAATCTAAAATGGAAGACAAAGACAGTTGGCAGGGAAAACAGTTTATTTCCAGCGACGCACAATAGCAATCCCGCTGAAAATAACCAGCATACCGATGATCAGTTTCAAACTGATCGCCTCATCAAAAATAATCCAACCCCAGAGTAGCGCCAACGGCGGCGTGATGTAGGTAATGAGTGACATCATTACGGCCGAGACTGATTTTAGCAACCAGAAATACAGGGCAAAAGCGAAAGCAGTTCCCAGGATACCCAGATAAGCCATGGATAAAACGCCGCTCCAGGTATATTGAAAATTTACACCCTGTTCAAAAATCAAATGGATTATCATGAAGCTCAACCCGGTATAGAAAATGGGTAGTGTATTCAGTGTAATGGAATGATACGAGGTTCGGGCTTTTTTACCAAGCAGTGTACCCCAGGCAGAAAAGGCTGGGCTGACCAACACCGCAATCATACCATAAATAGATAATGGATGGGTAAAGTAAAGCTGATCACTGAAAATAATAACGACACCAAGAAATCCAACGGTAATGCCTGACATCTTTTTCAGAGTGATTTGTTCGGATGGCAGTACTTTCATGGAAATTAAGGCTGTGTAAAAGGGCATCACCGAAAACAAAACACTGGTTAAACCGGAATTAATATATTGTTCTCCCCAATACACCAGTGCATAACTTACTGTAAAATTAATAGCACTAAATGTCAGTAAAAACAGATGACTGCGCAGATCTTTTGGAAACGGTAGTTTTGCTTTAATGCCATAGGCAAATAGAATTATCGATGCCAGCAGGAATCGCCAACCTGCGCTTAAAAATGGCGGTAAATCCTCAAGTCCGATTTTAATAGCAACCCAGGTCGAACCCCAAATTAATGATAAAATCGTTATAATTAGAAAAGGTAGATATTTATTATTTTTGATATTCATATTCACTCTATTTTAAAAAGCACAAATATATGATTTTCCTTGACCTAAAAAAAGAGATATATATCTTCCCGGGAATATTAAATATAAAAAGCCATCTCAATTTAAGATGGCTTTAATTGGTACACCCAAGGGGATTCGAACCCCTGCTGTCCCGAGAATCGGGATGACCTAGGCCTCTATTTCAAAATATTCTT
>JAFGKZ010000215.1 GCA_016928315.1 Calditrichaceae bacterium | reverse complement strand
ATACTTGTATTTTTTTCATTTTTGTAAATATTTTGATTAATATTTACAAATATAATGTTTCAAAATTAAATTGTCAAGATACTAGTAGCGCATTTTTTAAAAAATGCAGGCGACGGCTTATCTGTTGGTTGCGGGAGCGGTCTTTTTGAAATGCTACTTCAAAAAGAATATAACGTAACCATTAAAAACGGTATAGAACCTTCGAAAGGCATGGCGGAAATTGCTGAAAAAAGAGGCATGATCGTAGAATTGATAACTGCCGAAGAGGCTGATTTTGGGAATAACCGGTTTGATACAATTCTTTTCAATGGTACGCCAAGTTATATCAACGATTTACAAAAAGCCTTCGAAAAAACCTATGCGGCTTTACGCAATGGAGGAAAAATTGTAGTAATTGATATTGCAAAAGAAAGTTCGTATGGTTTGCTTTATTCTTTAGCCAATGTTCTTGGTTCGTGGGATCATCCTTTGCTTAAAGGCGTGCAACCGCCAGATCCCTATCCGATTGAATTTGTTAAACTCGCAAATTGGCGAACTACAAATGAAAAAGTTGATATGTTAAAAAAAGCAGGTTTTACGGAATTTGCTTTTGCCCAAACCCTTACAAAACACCCTGTATTTTCAGATTATGAACTGGAAGAACCAAAAGAAGGTTATGATTGCGGCGACTATGTTGCAATATGTGCCTATAAAAATAAATAAACTATGATAACAAAAGAATCTTTAATTAATGATTTGACTGAAGTCAGATCAAAATCGCCATTAGTGCATAACATCACGAATTACGTGGTAATGAATACCACAGCAAATGCTTTACTGGCTATTGGAGCGTCTCCTGTAATGGCACACTCGGTTGATGAAGTTGAGGATATTGTAAAAATTGCATCTTCACTGGTTATTAATATTGGTACATTAAGCAAAAACTGGGTTGATGCTATGATAAAAGCCGGAAAGGCAGCTAAAGAAAAAGGTATCCCTGTTGTACTCGACCCGGTTGGCGCCGGGGCCACTAATTACCGCACCGAAACCAGCTTGCAGATTATTCGGGAATGCAAACCCGGAGTAATCCGTGGCAATGCATCTGAAATTATGGCGCTGGTCAATGAAAAATCAAATACAAAAGGAGTTGACAGTACTGCATCTTCCGATTCTGCCCTGGATGTGGCAAAAATTCTAGCAAAGGACACCGGAGCAGTAATTGTAATTAGTGGTCCTGTAGATTATGTTATTGATCAGCAATCAGTAATAAAAGTTAAAAATGGCTCGTCTATGATGTCCAGAGTTACAGGACTGGGATGTACGGCTACCGCCCTGGTTGGCGCATTTATTGCTGTTAATAAAAATTTTGTACTGGCTTCTGCACATGCTATGTCAGTGATGGGTATCGCAGGTGAACTTGCAGCTAAAAAATCAGAAGGTCCCGGAACAATGCAAATACATTTCCTTGATGCCTTATATAAGCTCTCGGAAAAAGAAATTATCCAACATTTAAATGTGGAGTGATGAAGGAATTTGATCCCGCTTTATACCTTGTTACCGATCAAAAACTTTCTAAAGGCCGTCCTGTAGAATATATTGTTGAACAGGCAGTAAAAGGCGGCGTTTCCATGGTACAACTCAGGGAAAAAGATTGTTCCACACTCGATTTTGTCAGCATGGCTATCCAGTTAAAGAAACTGCTTACTTCTTATCATGTTCCTTTGATTATTAATGACCGGCTTGATGTTGCCCTGGCTTCGGATGCAGATGGATTACATATAGGTCAGGATGATATGCCTTATGTAATTGCCCGTAAAATATTTGGATACGGTAAAATTATTGGTCTGTCAGTTGAAAATATGGAACAGGCAAAGGAAGCAAACAAATTAGATGTGGATTATATCGGATTATCACCTGTATTTGTAACAGGCACCAAGCCGGAGCTTGTTAATGCCTTAGGGTTGGCAGGAGTTCGAGAAATCACATCATTTTCAAAACACAAAGCGATAGCTATCGGAGGTATAAGTGCACAAAATGCCGCGGATGTTTTACGGGCAGGGGCAACTGGTTTGGCTGTGGTATCGGCTATTTCTTCCGCCGATGATCCCATGAAAGCGGCTAATGAGATCAGGCAAAAAGTTGATGAATTCAGAAACACAGGAAAATGAATTGATATTTGTTACTTATTTGAAGGTTAGGAAGATTTGAAAATTGTAATTTAGCGTTTTATTTATTATTACTATGAGAATAAATGAAATTGGAGAATTTAAATTCATTGACCGTATTTCAGGGAAATTTAAGGATTTATTGCTACACGGATTTCTGGGGATTGGCGATGATTGTGCTATTATACCATACAACAACAAAGAAGACTATGTGATAACAACTGATATGCTGATTGAAGATATTCATTTTTTGAAAGATCGTATTACTCCAGAGCAATTGGGTTATAAATCATTGGCTGTTAATTTAAGCGATATCGCTGCTATGGGAGGTAAACCTCTTGGCTCTTACCTTTCCATAGGTATTCCGGCCGAAACCGAAGTCGAGTATCTTGATGCTGTAATGAAAGGCTATCATGATCTTTCTCAAAAATACCAGGTTCAGCTTCTGGGAGGGGATACAACAAAATCGAAACAATATCTTGTAATAAATATAGGAGTGATTGGGGTATGCAAAAAAGGGGAAGCCCGTTTGCGGTCAATGGCGCAAAGTAAAGATATTATATGTGTAACCGGATTTCTGGGCGATTCGGCAGGCGGTTTGAAAGTTATATTGAATCAGCTTCCTGAAACAAAAGATCATCTTCAATTAATCAGAAGTCATCATTTACCCGAACCGCATATAAAGGAAGGAACCTGGCTGGCGCAACATCCGGAGGTACATGCCATGATAGATGTTTCGGATGGAATTTCTTCCGATTTGTCACATATTTTAAGAATGTCAGGAAAATCAGCTATTGTTGACCTCGATAAACTGCCCGTTTCGGATACCTTAAAAAGAGTATCTTCTAAACAAAGTTGGGATATTGATAAGCTGGCAACATCAGGGGGAGAAGATTATGTTTTGCTATGTACGGTTAAAGCTGGTGATTTTGAAAAATTAAATGGTGACTTTCGCGGAATTTTTGGCAGTGATTTATTTCCGATTGGTGAAATTACAGATGGAGAAAATTTAATAAAATGGATAAAAAACGGGAAACAAGTATTTTTAAACCAGTATGGTTTTGATCATTTTAATAGTTGAATAACATGGAAAAACAGTATAAAAAGGTATTGACAATTGCCGGCAGTGATTCAGGCGGAGGAGCCGGAATCCAGGCCGATATAAAAACCATATCTGCATGCGGCTGTTATGCCATGTCGGCTATAACAGCCATAACAGCACAAAATACAATGGGTGTAATTGATGTACATCCAGTCCCGTCAAAAATTGTTAGTAGCCAAATTTCCGCAGTACTTGATGATATCGGCTCAGATGCGATAAAAATTGGAATGTTACATTCATCGGAGATCATTGAAACTGTAAAAAACACTCTTCAAAAGTATAATATAAAAAATATTGTTTTAGATCCTGTAATGGTCGCTACTTCGGGTGATAAACTTATACAGGATGAAGCAATTGAAACTTTAAAACAAGAATTAATCCCTATTACAAGGGTCATCACCCCAAATATTCCGGAAGCGGATATTTTACTTGATAAAAAAATACAATCGCAAAAAGATTTACCGAGTATAGCTAAGGAATTATCCAATAATAGGAGAGTTTCCGTTTTTTTAAAAGCGGGTCATTTGACAGATGATAAGATAATTGATGTTTTTTATAATGCTGAAGATGATAATATTCTTGAATTGGCATCAAAAAGAGTATATACAAAAAACACACACGGAACAGGTTGTACTTTATCTTCGGCTATTGCATCATTTATAGCGCTGGGATTATCTTTAAATGATGCAGTCAGGAATGCAAATGATTATATTCACCGGGCTATTAAAAGCGGAGCAGACTATACAACGGGAAAAGGACATGGCCCTGTGTACCACTTTTATAAATTCTGGACATAATGGAAGCTGATGGACCATTTACCCGAAAGTTATGGATGACTGTTCAGCCGATTTATGAACAAATTATTAATTGCATATATGTAAAACGCCTGGCAGACGGAACATTGCCACGTAATTGGCTTGCTCATTATCTTTCACAGGATGCTTTATACCTTATTGATGATTCCAGGGCTCTTGCTGTTACTGCAGCAAGGGCCCAAAATCCTGAGGAAATGTATTTTTTTCTTAAGTTGGCGAAAGACGGGTTGGACATTGAACGAGCATTGCAAAAGGAATTTATTCAATTATTCAATATTCCCAAAGCAATAGAAAAATCACCGGCTTTTAATGCTTATGCAAATTTTTTAATTAATAATGCTTTTAACTCACCCTATCCCGTTGCAGTAGCCGCTTTGTTGCCCTGTTTCTGGATTTATTATAAAACTGGGCAATATGTTTTTAATAATACTGTTGACAATAATCCTTACCGGAAATGGATAGACACTTATTCTGGAGATGATTACATACAGT
>JAFGKZ010000214.1 GCA_016928315.1 Calditrichaceae bacterium | reverse complement strand
GCTCTGAATTGGGCAAAAACTAAATACGAATCCCTCGGGGTAGATACGGCCTTTATTTTACCCTTCACAATAGCCGATCCGGATGCTGATAAAATGATCACTAACAGCGGAACAGCCGTTGGCGTTTTTAAGGGTAAAAGCGACTCCATTATTGTAATTGGCGGCCATTTGGATTCTGCCGGGCCGGAATATCCCGGCGCCAATGATAATGCCTCGGGAACCGCTACTGTAATCGAATTGGCTCGGCTCTGGAGTCAACGTTCCCATTATTATACGATGGTATTTTGCTCTTTTGGCGGTGAGGAGACAGGTTTGAATGGTTCGGAAAATTTTGTAAACGATTTTCCAGAGATTGATAAAGTCGTTCTTATGGTATCTGCCGATATGGGCGGTACAGATTCTGAGATTGGGCTTATGTTTGAAACCGATTCCATGCAGGCGCCAAAATGGTTAGTCAAGGATGCTTTTAAAGTGGATTCAGAGACCAATTATAATAGACTCTTTTATGATACGCATTTTTCAACACAAAATAATCTCTCGAGCCGGGGATCTGGTTCGGATCATATGCCGTTTCTGAACAAAGGTATTCCGGCTATCGATTTTACTTCTGATGTAAATGATTCTCCTATCCATACTCAACAGGATATTATTAATTTTATTGATAAAGATGCGCTCGGCAGATACGGCAATTTGATTGATAATTTATTATTGGAATATCAAAATGGCGGGATTGTACAGTCAGAGATGAGTGATGAAAGCTTTATGCTCTGGCAATTAGCCGGAATAAATATATATGTGCCTATCTGGTTAATTACCATCTTTAATCTGATTGCCATATCGCTCGGCATTGTCAGTTTTATTATTGCAAGAAAAAATCGGATTATTGTAGATAAAAGTAAGCGCATCCGTATTTCAGGATTAAAAGCATTTATAATACTCATTATCATTTTAATATTTTCTCAGTTCGGTGAAGCTGTAGTACAGTTGTTCAAGGGGTATCGATATCCTTGGACGTTGCACATTGGAACCTATTTTTTTTATGCTGTGATCTGGATTTTTGCAGGTCTTTGGGTGGGATTGCAGTTAACCAGAAAATGGAAATTCAGTCCCGATCCGTATATCTATTCCAAAAGGGCATTGATCGTATTGTTCATTTTTACAATTGGATCATTATTATTAAGTTCAAGATTGGCACTTTATCCGGGTTTTATGCTGATGCTGGTAAGTCTTGGAATGCTGATTAAAAAAGAATGGGTAAGCATTTTGTTAATACTGATATCACCTATTTTGATCTTTCTTTTGTTCTTTAATGAAGAACTTACATTTATGATGAGAACGCTTATCAATACCGGATTTCAGTTTGATAATATTCTAAAAGCATTCGTTGCCAATGGTGTATTAATTGCATTATTATCATTGTTATTTTTACCAATGCTCAATGCCTATGCCTATTTAGCGGCAAAATATGAGTCGATTAAAAAATATTTATTACTTTACAGGAAACCAGTTGTCGCTATTGAACTTCTGGTATTTATGATAGGTTTTGGTGTTTATGCAGGTATGCTGCCGGCCTATGATGATATGTGGCGGCCTTCAATCGATGTCGATGCTACCTATGAAATGCCTGACAGCACCGCTGAATTAACTATTTTGGGTAATGAATATTTTAAGGATGTCAAAATATCCGGTGATACCCTTATGGAATTCATAAATACGCGTACACATAAAGTTGAAATTCCAACGGAGTTCACTGCAGAATGGATTAGTGTATCCGGCACAGAATCAGTAAATCAGGTATTAAAAGATTCAGTACTTATGGATTCAGTAAATTATAACTGGGTAATTCATAGCGAAAATCCATATTTCCGGATTTATTATACCATTAAAACAGATACTGCTAATATTGTTGATCCGGTATCTTGCTTACCATTTGTGCATGAGAAAAATAAAATAGACTATAATTGGTATGGATTTCTGGGCGATTCTATAAAGGTAGCTGGAAACTTTAAATGTGATCCAAAAGCTAAAGTCATAAGAAAACTCAGTGTTCGATACACCCAATTGCCGGTAGATTTAAAGGTTGAATCGGAATTAGCCAGTGTTCGTTATAGAACTACGATTGCATATACCGATACGCTTACCCTGGATACAGATGAAATTGTTCAAATGAGTAATAATCAGTAGAATCCAAAATTTAAATTGAAGGAAATGGTTATGAATGATGAAGTGATGCCTCCATCAACGCCCGATTTTAAGAATCGAAAGACCGGTTTAATGTTATTTGGAATTATACAGATAATTATGGGTGGAATGTCTTTTATATTTTTCATATTTACTGTATTCTCTTTGCTATTGACCAGTTATATCAATCAGGCAGCTCAATCGCAAATACAACCTATCCAATTACTCATAAGTTTATTTTTCTATTTAATCATAGCGGTCATATTAATCTGGCTTGGAGTAGGGTCAATTGGCGCAAAACGCTGGGCTCGGGCGTTAACATTGATTCTATCCTGGTTTTGGCTGATTACCGGTTTCATTGTTCTTATAATTATGATTTATTTAATAAATGGTGGAATGGATGATCTCTTTCAAAGTAGTCAATCCGTCGATCCTGCTATATTCAAAGTAATAATGGTCGTGATGACGTTTATCATGTCAATTTTTATGGTCGTATTACCGGTTGGTTTTATCCTTTTCTACAATAGCAAACATGTTAAAAAAACCGTTGAACACTTTGATACTAAAATCCGCTGGACGGATAAATGCCCGCTTCCGGTCCTGGCAGCCAGTTTAATGTTTGGATATACAGCTGTCATTTCAGTATTTAATGGCGCATACGGCTGGGTGGTGCCATTTATGGGATTTATATTTTCAGGTTGGATTGGCGCTTTAATATTGTTATTAAATGCTTTAGTATATGCCTATCTTGCCTTTCAATTTTATAATCTGGATAAAAGATCGTGGATGCTTGCCATTGGGTATAATGCTTTCTGGTGTATTTCATTTATAATCACCTTCAGCCGTCATAGTATTTATGATATGTATGAGAAAATGAATTTTAATGAAATGCAGTTGGCTCAACTCAAATCAATGGGTATGTTTGAAAATCTTATTTATCTTTTGGTTATTATTTTTTTAATTTATCTTGGTTATATCTTGTATATAAGAAGGTTCTTTTATACAGATAAGAAAATAATATGATTTAATTTTTGACGTAGTTGAATAATATATTTATGGTTCTTCCGGTTTTTGAGTACATCATGTTCCTTTTAACTCAAAATTGTGATTGTGTAAATC
>JAFGKZ010000213.1 GCA_016928315.1 Calditrichaceae bacterium | reverse complement strand
ATAACATGTTTAAACACTTAATTAAAGCCTGTCTTAACACTCAGACCATTACTTTTGCTGAGCTAAGGACATAATCATTATTTTTATTACATAATATATTTAAAGAACGTGAAATTGCAAAAGACTGAAAAAAAACTAAATTTTTATTAACCCTGTATCTCTTCCATTCAAAATTATAAATAATTCTCAACATTTTTTTTGCACAGACCGAAACTTTTTATTAAACTGACCGTCCACTTAATGACCAATGGTTATTATTTGGTATAATAGTTGGGAAAAATGGAGATGTGATGGGAATATCAGAAAGAAGGGAAAGAGATCGTGAACGGCGGAAAAATGAAATAATTGACGCCGCTGAAAATATTTTCTTTAGGAATGGATTTGAAAACTCTTCCGTAGAAAAAGTAGCTGAAGCAGCCGAGCTGAGCAAGGCAACCTTATATCTGTATTTTAAAAGTAAGGAAGAGTTATACTATGCCGTTTGTCAGCGGGCTGAGGGAATGCTTTTTGAAAAAGTGGATAAAGCCATTAAAAAGGCAACGGACACATCAACAAAAATACGGGCCTTTCTCAATGCGTTTGTGGAATTTCAACAAAAAAACAAGGACCATTTTGACGCCCTCTTCTATTTACAGACACATCCGTTTAAGCTGGATCCTGATAATGAACTGATGATTGAAAACAGAAGGCGCGATCAGATTTATATTAACCACTGGACAGAGTTAATTGATCAGGGTAAAAAAGAGGGGCTTATCCGGGATAGCCTGGATCCGATCCGAACGGTTTTACTGATCTGGATGCAATTATCCGGTTTATTGAAAATTGCCTCCGTTTGGCAATGTGAACTGCATAAAGAATTAGGTTTTTCGCGGGATGAATTGCTGGATGAGTACTACAATATTTTATTTAACGGGATAAAAAGAGATAAACAATAGATTAATTCAGAAAGGGTGATTTAATGGTTAAGCGATTGTTAATGTTAGTTAAATCAATAATAGTTTTGGCGATTCTTACTGCCTGCTCAGGCGAAGCTGAAGAAGCTAAAAGCATGGAACAAATATACAAAGAGGAAGGCGTTCCGGTTAAGATTAAAGAAATTAAACCGCAGCTTTTTGAAAAGAAACATACCTATCATGCTATTCTGACCGGTATCGAAGAAACGACAGTTAGCGCCAAATTAACCGATCGGGTTGAACGGGTTTTGGTTAATATCGGCGATTATGTTAAAAAAGACCAGGTGTTGATTACATTTCCCACGGACAATCCGTCTGCTCAGTATCAGCAGGCAAAAGTAGCTTTTGAAAATGCAAAAGCATCGTTTGACAGGATTAAGAATCTTTATGGGACAGGCGGTCTTTCCCAGCAAAATTATGATAATGCCAAAACTCAGTACGAAGTTGCCAGGGCAAATTATGAAAATGTTTCCCGGATTGTAAAAGTAATGGCGCCGATGGATGGATATGTTACTAAAATAAACGTGGTTGAATCGGAGAACGTAAAACATGACGATGATCTGGTAACAGTCTCACGTACAGATAAACTTAAAGCCAAGGTGTGGGTCTCTGAAAAGGAAATTTATGAAGTTAAAGTTGGATTGCCTGCCATAGCTAGATGGAATGGTTCATTGATGCAGGGAAAAGTTGTGCAGGTGGATATGGCCATTAATCAGAATCACCAGGCTTTTGGCGCTGTGCTGGAATTTGTTAATAATGGCGAAGGCTGCCACTGCGGGGTGACGGCTCAGATTGATATTATCACCACACAAAACCCTCAAGCTATCGTTGTCAATATCAAAGACATCCTGAAAGGTGTTGACGGTGATTATGTGTATGTGAATATCGATGGACGAGCCAAGAGACGAGCAGTTGTAGAGGAAGCGCGCCAAAATTTGGACGTGCAGCTTAAAGATGGTTTACAAGCCGGCGATCAGTTAATCGTTGAAGGTCAGTTATTGTTAGATGAAGGCAGTCGTATAAAAATTATTGAATGAGGTGCTAATCGATGTTTCTTTCCAGTGTGTCTATAAAACGTCCTGTTATGATAAGTATGGGGCTGTTGGTATTTTTGTTGTTCGGAATATTGGCGTATTTTACATTAAATCTGAATATGATGCCTGATGTTAACATTCCTTATGTAACGGTGCAAACGATATATCCGGGAGCCGGCCCGGCTGAAATGGAAACTTTAGTGTCCAAAAAGATTGAAGACGCTGTTTCTACAATCAGTAAGATCGAAGAAATAAATTCCTATTCCATGGAAGGTGTGTCTTATGTTGTAATCGAATTTGATCTGGGCAAAGATCCGGATATTGCTAATCAGGAAGTGAAAGATAAAGTCAGCGCGATTATAATGCAGCTGCCCGAGGATGCGGAAACTCCGGTGGTAGAAAAATTTGATGTAAGTTCGTTTCCGGTTCTGGAAATTGTACTCAGCGGAAATCTGGATATTAAAGAACTTTATGATTTAGCGGATAAAAAGCTTAAAGACCGTTTCTCACAAATCGAGGGTGTGGGCCGGGTAAATCTAATCGGCGGGCAGGAACGTGAAATAAGGGTGGAGCTGGACGATCGGGTGGTATATCAGAATAAGATTTCTTTAATGCAGTTAGCCCAGATTTTAGCCGTACAAAATATGGATGTTCCCGGCGGCCGGTTTATGCAGAGTGATCAGGAATTTTCTGTACGGTTTCAGGGGCAATTTTCATCGGTTGATGAACTTGATAATCTTGAGATTCCCACTGCTTTTGGCGTTAAGCGATTGGGACAACTGGCAGAAATATCCGATGCCGGTGCTGAGGTCCGCCAACGATCTATTTATTTTAATAATGCTGAAAACCTTCGTGATGATAATGTTGTTACGCTGAGTATAATTAAAAGTGTTGATGGTAATTCGGTTGAAATGGCTGATGCAGTAAAAGAAGAAATACCATTGCTGGAAAAAGAATTACCCGCTTCTACAAGCTTAACCATTGTACGCGATGCTTCTATATTTATCCAAAGCTCAGTTAACGATACGCTTAGCAACATTATTATGGGCGTTATTTTAACCGGATTGGTTCTGCTTTTCTTTTTACACGATTTGCGTTCGACCATCATTGTGGCGACTGCAATGCCGTTTTCTATTATATCTACCTTTTTATTTTTACAATTGTCCAGCTTCAGTTTAAATATTATGACTTTGATGGGACTATCAACGGCAGTGGGAATTCTTGTGACGAACTCGGTCGTGGTATTGGAAAATATTTTCCGTCATAAAGAGATGGGGCATACCCGAACCGAAGCCGCGGATAAGGGAACTTCCGAAATCGCTGTAGCGGTTATCGCATCTACGCTTACCAATATCGCAGTGTTCCTGCCCATCGCCAGCATGAGCAGTATGGTTGGCCAGTTTTTTAAACAATTCGCATTAACCGTAACTTACGCTACCGTCTTTTCTATTATCGCGTCCTTTACAATAACGCCGATGCTGGCTTCATTGATTTTACCGGAACGCGATACAAAAAAGCATCCGATTGGCATAAGACTGGAAAAAATGTTCCATATCTGGGAAACCAAATATCTGAACTGGCTGAAGGTGATATTAGCTAATAAAATGCGCAGTTTTTTAGTGTTAATGGGAGCTCTTATTTTCTTTGTGTTATCAATGGGATTGTTAGGACCGTTTATCGGATTTGAATTTATGCCGCTGCTGGACGAAGGCGATATTCTGATCGAAGTGGAACTGCCTCAGGGATACAATCTGGATGAAACCGCCGATCTGCTTTCGGAAATTGAAGCCCGGGTAAGCCGGCATGAAGAAGTAAGCCATATACTTACCAACATCGGATATCTCAATCAGTTAACCCAGGGCGCCAATATGGCTGTCGCTAATGTCAAACTTGTGGACGTGGATAAACGTGAATTTTCCAGCGCGGAAATGGCTAATATTTTTATTAAGGAACTGTCTACCATGCCCAATGCAAAAATAAGGGTATCGGCTGTATCCGCAGCCGGCGGAGCCGGAGAGGCGCCTATTCAATTTAGTCTTCTTGGACAAGAGAATGATAAACTGGAATATTATAAGGTACAATTGATTGATAGCATTAAAAATATTCCCGGTTTGCTTAATCTGAGCACCAGTTCGCGTCCGGGTAAACCGGAAATTACGCTGGTACCCAATCGTGTTAAAATTGCCAATGCGGGTTTAACGGTATACGATTTGGCTATGGCTTTGCGTAGTTCCGTGGAAGGCGTTATCGCCGGAAAATATCGTGAAGCGGGCAATGAATATGATATTCGTTTAAAACTGACCAAAGAATCTGTGGATACACCGGAGGAGGTTGGTAATATAGCTATTATAAGTCCGACCGGCCTTTATCGGATTTCGCAATTAGCCGATGTAAAATTTACCAGCGGTTATTCGACAATTATGCATACGGATAAATACAAATCTATTCAATTTGATGGCTATAACGCTCCGGGAGTCCCTCTGGGTGATATCACCGGCGCCATTGATGAAAAAGTCGCCAAAATAGACTTTGATACGGGATACCGCATGGAGTGGAAAGGCAGCGCGAAAATGATGCAAGAAGCGGTTGTGGATATGTTACGGACTTTTTTAATTGCTTTTCTGCTGACCTATATGTTACTGGCCGCGATTCTGGAAAGTCTGACCCAGCCGCTAATGATTTTAGCGACGGTTCCTTTAGCGTTGATTGGCGTGGTGGCGGCGCTCGTTTTTACGGGGGTAACTATGAACATCATATCCATGATGGCCATTGTAATGCTTCTTGGACTTGTAGTCAACAATGCTATTTTGCAGATGGATTATGCCAATCAGCTGCGCCGGCAGGGTAAATCGGTTAAAGACGCCCTGTTCGAAGCCTGTCCGACCAAACTCAAACCAATTATTATGGCAACGGTAGCAATTGTATTAGGTATGATGCCGATGGCTATTGGCTTTGGTTCATCCGGTGTGGAATTCAGGCAGCCAATGGGATTAGTGAGTATCGGCGGTATGCTAATTTCCACAACCATGGGATTATTCGTAATCCCGGCGTTTTATTACTTGTTTTCAAAATCGAAAACGGTTCATGATTAATAGATAATGAAGGAAGAAACGATGTTAAAGATAAATACTCTATGGCTGTTATTTTTTCTTATGATTGGTAATTCCTTGTTCGCAGGAGAGTATGATCTGGATGCCTTTCTGGAACTGGTTAAACAAAACAGTAAGGATTTGAAACTTGCCAAACAAGAACTAAAGATGGCTGATGCGGTAAAAAAAGAGGCCTGGGCCAGCGCCCTGCCAAAAGTTGGTGCCCAGGGTGACTACCGAAGGAATTTATTGGAAAACTACCTTTTTGTTGATTTTCCTGGTCAGGGAAAACAAAAGTTCAAAATTTCCTATGATAATGAATTCTCTTTTAACGCAGCCTTAACGCAGCCCTTATTCAGTTTTAAAATTGGAAACGCCCTTACGGCAGCCTCCCAGTATCAATCGATGACCGATTTTATTTTTACGGCAAGCGAACAGGCAATTGTCACCTTTGCGAAAAAAGGATTCTATCAGTTGCTCCTTTTAAATAAAGTGGTGGAAATTGCAGAAGCTTCAGAACTAAGCGCCAAAGAAAATTACGATAATATCAAGAATAAATATGATAATGGTTTAGTCTCAGAATTCGAACTGCTTCAGGCGGAAGTGGCATGGAAAAATAAAATTCCTGAAACGATGGAAACAAAACGAAATTATGACCTGCTTCTGGCTAATTTAAAAAATTTTGCCGGTATTTCGGAAGAGCAGGATTTAATACTGATTGGCAATCTGGAAACATTTCCTGTTAAACCGGACCGCGTGTCCACAGAAAGTGTACTTGGCATCCATCCGGAATTCCAGGCTATGGTATGGCAAAGTCGGCTTCGCGAAACCGGTGTCAAGGCTGCCAACGCCGATTATTTTCCTACTCTGGACGGCAGTTTTGTCTATGTCTTTTCATCACAAACTGATACCTGGCAGCTGGAAAATCGTAACAATAATTTTATCTTGGGATTATCACTAACTATTCCGATTTATACTGGCGGATATATCGGCGCCCAGGCACAAAAAGCCAAAGTGGAACTGGAAAAAGCCAGAATAAATATTGAGAAGAACAAGGATGATATTTCCAATGAACTGACCAATATTTTTCTGAGACTGGATGAAGCTGAAAAAAGGATAACCTCGGCCAAAGGTACGCTCAATTCTGCGCAAAAAGCATTTAAGATTGCCGAGGTCAGCGCGGATAATGGTTTGATCACCCAACTGGAATTAAAAGACGCCCGCATTTTTAATGATCAGGCTAATCTGAATTATTACAAAGCTGTGTATGATTACCTGGATGCCTATTTTGACTGGGAAAAAGCAACCGGCAGAGTTGAATAGATATTTTCTAACAAACTGAATAGTACCATTTCGTCCCCCGCATGTCCGGGGGAGTTTTTATTTCTGTACATAGTTAATGCACTATTGCATATGGGGGGAAACCAAAGTATATTTTATTAACAAAATT
>JAFGKZ010000212.1 GCA_016928315.1 Calditrichaceae bacterium | reverse complement strand
TTTAAACTCTCAATCATTTGGCCATATTTGACATCCAGCTCTCTCAGTTTATCATTGACTCGATTAATTTCAACATAGGCATCGTCAAACTGATCAAGATTTGCATAATTTAGAGCTTTGAATACATTTACATAAATATTTTCATAGACTTCGCCATAATAATCCAGGGCATTATCGTTTAATAAGTATGATAAGGCTGCTTTGGATATGCTTTTGGTAAAAAGTTCTTCCATATAGTTTTCAGCCTTATGAAGATCCTCATTACTCAGTGCATAATCGCCTTTATAATATTGAACAATACCTTTATCCAAATAAAAAAGTACACGATCTTTCTTTGTATATTTATCACTAGCTCTTGCCTTATCAATTTTTTTAACTGCAGCGGCATATTTTTCAACCTGCAAATCTTTAAGGACTGGATTATAAAATTTTACATTCGTTTTTACAGAAGCACAACCGACAATAATGAGTAAGACTGTAAGAAATACGTTTATACTATTTTTTATCATAGAACAAAATCCCGGTGTTTTTAAAAAATCGTTTCTTTAAAAAAACAGATTACCAGTCATGCTTTTTTTGTGAAATAGCTTTTTTAATTTTTTTATCACCAAGCCAGACTTTTGTGTTCGATTCGAGATCGACTAATTCCATATTAACCTGGTAATATACTACTTTTTGTCCTTCAAATGATTCCACAATAGAACTGATAACACCCTGTAACATATAATCAGCAGCCTGTTCGTTTGCCAATTCCTTTACGGTCTCTGACGAAGCATAGCCCTGCTGATCCATTCGCTCATCTCTAATACCTTCACGTTCACGGGCTGATGCCACAAAAGATACCTGACCTGAATTGACTAATTCCTTTTCAATATCTTTTACAAAGGTTGCAACCGGAATATGTTCACTGCTTTTATTACGGATATCACCAATGATGACAAATGGTTTCCGGCTATTATCACTGATAAAATTATTAATCCATGGTTTGGTCAATAAATCCTGCACCATTGCATTTGCTGTCTGACGAGAATCTGTATCATTCCAGCGTCCGGTAATGTCTGTATTCTCATCAACCCGAAGCCGGGTAACTTTTCTTGAACTGCCGCCACAATTCAAGATGACTGCAACCAACGAAATCACCAAAAAAATACGTATAATATTCATCAAAAATCCTCCCGCTTCTATAGGATAATTATGAAAACTTTCTTTTTCGATAAATTAAAAACTAATATCAAAATATGAAAGAAAAATAATATTAATTTCATATTTGTCCTGCCTGTGACTTAATTCAAATAATGATCGGTTAAATTCAATAAATCTTGATAAAACCGATTAACATTAGTTTATATTTCTATCAATGGTATATTATATAATAACAAAGTTAGATATACCATCACACAAAGAAAAAATATATATAAAAAAAGCATTGCCTGATATAGACAATGCTTAATATCCATAAACTCATTTTAAATATTATGTACCCATATCCCAGGATGCCAGATATTTTTTTTGTTCTTCAGTGAGTTCATCAATAGTAATTCCCATAGATTTAAGTTTTGCAATGGCAATCCAGTGTTCTACCTCATCGGGCACTTCATGAACATCAACAGTCATTTTATTTTTGACCATATATTCGGTAGTTAAAGCCTGTGTGGCAAAACTCATATCCATTACAGAAGCAGGATGTCCTTCTGCTGCTGCTAAATTAATCAATCGACCCTGAGCTAAAAGAAATATGCGATTGCCGTTTGCCATATTGTATTGATCAACATTTTCACGTACGCCAAGTATTTTGTCTCTTGCCATGGTTTCCAAATCATTAATGTTAATTTCAACATTAAAATGTCCGCTGTTGGCAACGATAGCCCCGTCCTTCATTACTTCAAAATGCTCTTTACGCAGGACATGAATGTCACCGGTTATTGTTACAAACAGATCGCCAATTCTGGCTGCTTCGATCATCGGCATAACCATAAAGCCGTCCATGCTGGCTTCCAAAGCTTTGATCGGATCCACTTCGGTTACAATCACATTAGCGCCCATTCCTTTCATCCGGCTCGCAAATCCCTTGCCGCACCAGCCATATCCGGCAACTACAACTTTTTTACCGGCAATCAAAAAATCAGTAGCCCGGATAATGCCATCCACCGTTGATTGACCGGTGCCATAGCGGTTATCAAATAAATATTTTGTCTGGGCGTCATTCACGGCAAATACCGGGATTTTTAAAGCGCCATCGTTATGCATCGCACGAAGACGGATAATACCGGTCGTCGTTTCTTCCATCGATCCTAAAATCTGATCAATAATCTGCGGGTAATCGGAGTGAATGGTCGAAACCAGATCGGCGCCGTCGTCCATAGTGACTACCGGGCCATGTTCAATGGCTGCGCGAATATGATCATAATAAGTTTTATTATCTTCGCCACGGATCGCATAAACTGATATATCATAATCCTTAACCAGTGAAGCGGCTACATCATCCTGGGTGCTCAATGGATTTGAGGCGACCAAAACCAGATCGGCGCCGCCGGCTTTTAAAGTGCGTGCCAAATTAGCTGTTTCCGCCGTCACATGGAGACAGGCAGACATTTTTTTACCCTGTAATGGTTTTTCTTTTTCAAATCGTTCGCGAATTGCTTTCAATACAGGCATATCGTTATCGGCCCACTCTATGCGTTTTCTGCCTTGGGGGGCCAGATTGATATCTTTGATATGATTTTTAACCATAGTTAAATCCTCTCTAAATTAATTTTATAAGACTAATTTATTCTGATTATTTTGATTATTTATACATGCGTTTGCAGTGAAAATGAAATAATGGAAAAAGTTAAAATAGCCAATGCAATCATTTGGTATAAATCTGATAAAAAACACGTATATGGTAACTGCTATCCCAAATGGAAGATACACTCAACGTTAAACCAATTTTTTTTAACCATTTCTGTATTTTTTCAGGTTCAAATCCCAGCCATAAATCATGCATCTGATCCGCAAATTTTTTATCCTGATGACGGAGGAAATCAATCAGGATTAATTTACCACCTGTATTTAAAATTACAGCTGCTTGCTCTAACATGGTCAGTGGATCATCGATGTGATGCAAGACTAAAGTTAAAAATACCTGGTCGAATTGTCCCCTTTTAAATGGCAAATAACTTACATTTGCCTTAATAAGATTCAGGTTGTGCAAGCCAAGTTTATTTTTAAACCTCTTTTGCTGCTTCAACATTTTCGGATTAATATCTATCGCATACACTGTTGATCCCTGCAATGCGCAGTGTAACGAGATAAAACCTGTTCCTGAACCTAGATCGGCTGTTTGCACATTTTGCTGATTGCCTAATCTTATCAAAATCTGATTGAGTTTATAATTATCAATAAAATTATTTCGAATCTCATCCCAATTCTTGTAAATATCAGCAAAGTAGCGTTGACTTCGTTTACCAATTCTTGAGAGCAAAGTATCAAGCGATTCAAACGAATCAACAAAGCGGGCTAGATCTTCTAAAGCAAGTTTATCAGCATTTCTTTTTAATTCATCCGGCATCATTTCTACCAGTATAGCTTTTGAAAAATTTTTTCTTGCCCTGTCTAATAACGAAGTGACCGCAGGCTGAGATAATCTGCTTTTCTGCGCTAACTCCTCATAACTTAACTCATCAAGTTCTCTGGCAATAAAAATATTTTTCTGTGA
>JAFGKZ010000211.1 GCA_016928315.1 Calditrichaceae bacterium | reverse complement strand
ATTGGAAATAATAATAACTTATGAATTCAGTCCAGAGATGAATTACAGATATGATTGGTAAGGTAGAAAATGGAAATTAAGACAATAAAGCAATTTTATCAAAGTGTAGAAAAGGAGTTGTTTGAAAATATCATTTCATTCTGGCTAAATAATACTAAGGATGAAGAAAAAGGAGGTTTTTACGGCAGAATATCGAATGATTTACATATTGATAAAAATGCTCACAAAAGTCTGATTTTGAATGCCCGAATTCTATGGACATTTTCACACTTATATGATTTTAGAGCAAAACCGGAATATATGGAAATAGCTCAATTGGCTTATTCATATATCAAAAAACATTTTTATGATACACAATACGGTGGAATGTTCTGGATGGTGGACTGTGATGGTAAGGTTATAAGCGATAAAAAAAAAATGTATGGTCAGGCATTTTCTATTTATGCTTTATCTGCATTTTATGCTATTACAAATGATCCGCAAATTCTGGGTGAAGCTGTTGAGATTTTTAACTTAGTTGAAAAACACAATTACGATAAAAAAAATAAAGGCTATTTTGAAACTTCAAACCGTGATTGGACTATTGCTGAAGATTTGCGATTGAGTGAAGTGGATATGAATGAAATGAAATCCATGAATACGCATCTGCATTTAATGGAGGCATATACATTTTTATATAAAGTATGGCCGGATGCCCGGCTGAAGCAAAAGCTTATAGATTTAATTCATGTTTTTCAAACCCATATTCTTGATTCAAAAACACATCATTTTAAATTGTTCTTTGATGATGAATGGCGTTCAAAATCAAAGGCGGTTTCATTTGGTCATGATATTGAAGGAAGCTGGCTGTTATGCGAAGCAACAGATGCTCTAAATGATGAAGACCTGCAGAAACAAATACGCCTATTAGCTATTGATATGGCGAAAACAACGGCTTTAGAAGGATTGAGTGATCGTTATACCATTTATACAGAAAGAAATGGGGATGGTGCTATTTATAATAAATCAGATTGGTGGCAGCAAGCAGAAATGATAGTTGGATTTGTAAATGCATTTGAAATAAGCAAGGATGAATATTTTCTAAATCTGGCGGTGAGATGCTGGCAGGCGGTTGAAGAATATTTCATTGATCAGGAAAATGGCGAGTGGTTTTATGAAATAGATGCGAAAGGGCAGCCGGAAATGAAACAATATAAAATATCTGAATGGAAAGGACCGTATCATAACGGTAGAGCTTGCATTGAATTATTAGAAAGGTTAAAACCGTATTCCCGATGATGAAATAAATTATGATTTAATTTAATCTATTAATGGAGAATCCACATGCAGTTAGTAAATAATTGTTTTTTATTGATTATAATATTTTGTTTAGCAACATTTGCACAAGTTACGGGTTTGGTCGATGACTTTAATGATAATACATTAACTGGTTGGGAGGTACCAGCCAGCCAAACAGCCGGTACATTTTCTTTAACTGAAGCCGACAGTGTTTTAAGGATTGATTATAACCGCAATGCTGAAAGTTATGAGTGGGATAATTTTAACTTTACACCTGATTCAACTATCCAGGTAACCACTAAACCGCTTATTACTTTACGGGCAAAATCCAATGTCGGAACCGTACTCACATTTAAGCCTGCCTTTGCTGGTGAAGAGGTTGACTGGCTGCAGGTGACTTTGCCCAGCGATGAACTTTGGCACAACTATACCTTTGAAATATCCGCTGCGCCTCCCGTGCAGATTGACCGTATATATATGTATCTTGATGGCGGCAGTACCGAGTTGAGAAGTGGCGTGATTTATTTTGACGATATGCGTATGGGGGATTCTGTCCGTGCCGTTGATATGCTGGATAAAAGTAAACTTGAAGCTTTAATTATTAACGCTAACGCTCTCTATGATAACGCAATTGAAGGCAGCGGTGAAGGTGAGTTTGAACCGGGTTCAAAAACGACGTTAAAATCGTATATATCTGCCGCTGAAAATTTTATAGACCGCGCAGATATAACTATGAATATGATAGACAGCACCATCTGGGTGTTGGCAGATGCCTGTGTTACTTTTGAAACCGGAGTAAATGCTTCTGATATTGGTTTGATTGACCCGCTGGCAACAAAAGAGACCAAATACCTTTATGTGAATCTTGATGATTTGAAATCCGGATTTTTAATTTTTGGTATGCATGATGCCACCGGGTATGGTGTGGGATGGACCGGCGACGATGATCGCAGTGATGTCAAAGATGTATGTGGCTCTTACCCGGCGCTTTACAGTGAAGATTTTAATAAATTGGAAAAGAACGAACAGGTTGACCGCATGCGTTATCGTTTGACAACTGCATATAACCGTGGCGGGATCATTACTATGAGCTGGCATCAGTTTGATCCGCAATTTCGTGGATTCTATGCAGAAGATACCCAGGGTGATAATGTGGTTGCCACAATCCTTCCCGGCGGAGTTTATCATCAGTTTTATAAAGATAAGCTTCACACTATGGCATTTTTTTTAAAGACTCTAAGGGGGACCAATGGCGAATCAATTCCGGTAATCTTCAGACCGTATCATGAGCATACCGGGGCCTGGTTTTGGTGGGGCGTTGGGAACTGTACAACAAATCAATATAATGAAATTTGGCAGTTTACTGTTGAATATCTTCGTGATTCGCTCAATGTTCATAATCTTATTTATGCCATTTCTCCAAGCGCTCAGCATATCGATTCACAAAATGATTATTATAATATTTATCCCGGAGATGATTATGTTGATATATTTGGAATGGATAAATACTTTGGTGATCCAATTACCTCAGCAGAATATTATGAATTTGTTTACGATTTGCAGCGTATTGCACAGAATGCGGATGATAAGGCAAAAGTTGCTGCTTTAACCGAAGTCGGTCAGGAAGCTATCCCCACGACCAATTTATTTACGCATTATTTTCTTGATCCGGTGCAAACAGATACAATAACCACCAAAATTTCGTATGCAGCTGTTTGGCGAAATTCAACTACCACACATCATTTTGCCCCTTATCCCGGGCATCCCAGCGTTCCGGATTTTATTAAATTTTATGAAGATCCAACTACACTTTTTGAAGATAATTTACCCGATATGTATTCTCTAATTACTATGGATGAAACGCCGCCGGAGGTGCTTTCCTATCCGGATGAACCATTTACAGCCTATTACACCGAAGTGCCAATTGATATCAAAACGAATGAACGGGCATTTTTACGATATAGTTTTACCGATCAGTTATATTCAGATATGCCGTATAGTTTTGAAACCGGGCAAGGCAGTTTTGATCATACAACAGTAATAAAAGGCAATCAGGGAGATGCGTACCATCTTTTTATCAGAGCGGCTGATTATAATGATAATGTTATGGATGAATCTATTGAAGTCACATTTAGCATCGATACTTTGAAGCGTCCGGTTTATTGGAATGAAGAAGGATATGCCACATCAGATTGGCAATCAGGCCATGCTCCCTTTCATTTTGAGGATGGTTCGCAAACCGGTACTACCGTAGAATATTCAAGAACTGTCTATTTGCGAAAAACATTTTCTGTTAACAATATTGATTCTCTATTGCAGATGGTTGCTTTTATAAAATTTGACAATGGCTTTGTGATGTATATTAATGGTCAGGAAGTACGCCGTGTTTATATGTCTTATGGTGATGTAGATTATAATACTTGGGCAGAAAATAGTACACAAACATCGATAAATGTTACACTGGATAAGACTATACTTGGCTATATGCATGATGGTGATAATGTTATTGCGCTGGAAGTCCACCAGAGTATGAGTGACAGCAGCGATTTGAAATTTGATTTACAACTCATTGATCCAAGCGTTCGTATTGCTTATGAATCGGAATGGTATTACTATGCGGAAGGTAAAGCGCCTGATATAAAAACACTGGATGCATCAGATATCAATGAAGATTTTATTCAATTACCCAATCAGCCGGAATTAGCTCAAAATTATCCCAATCCGTTTAATCCATCCACTACAATTAAATTTGCCCTAACCGAAAACGGACCGGTCAATTTAATTATATATGATTTAACAGGAAGACGTGTTGCTGAATTATTGAATAATAAAATGCAAACGGGCTGGCATTCCGTTGAGTTTGATGGGCATGGATTGGCAAGCGGAATTTATTTGTATCGCCTGATTACAGAACAGGGTTCGCTTGTTCGGAAAATGGTACTTTTAAAATGACAAGTTTCTTGCTGATCAAAAAAAGATGTTTACTTTTTAAAATGGAGTAAATATGAATGTTGGTAGAATTTTAACATATGTACTTCTATCTGTCTTTATTATACAAGCTCAGACTTATTTGGACTCAACAGCCTCTGTGGAAGATAGGGTTCAGGATTTGCTCTCCCTGATGACGCTCGATGAAAAAATTGGGCAAATGACGCAAACTGATCGCGGGCAGTTAAGTAATATAGAAAATATCAAAACCTATTTTTTAGGTTCGATATTATCCGGAGGTGGTTCAGCGCCGGCAGTTAACACTCCTACCGAGTGGGCAGATATGTATGACCAGTTTCAGACAAAAGCGCTGGAAACGCGGCTTAAAATTCCTATTATCTATGGGATTGATGCGGTGCATGGAAATAACAATGTAAAGGGAGCGGTTATCTTCCCTCATAATATTGGAATGGGCTGTACCTGGAATACCGAACTCGTGAAAGAAGCGGCTCGGATCACCGCATTGGAAGTAGCCGGAACCGGGATTGACTGGACCTTTGCACCCTGTGTTGCAGTTCCGTGTGATGAGCGTTGGGGCAGAACCTATGAAGGATTTGGGGAAACGCCGGAAATAACTGTTATGATGTCCGAACCGGCGGTGAAAGGATTTCAGGGCGATACGCTGGCCGCTGATGGTTCTATTGTTGCCTGCGCCAAACATTTTATTGGCGATGGCGGGACAACCGATGGAGAAGACCAGGGCAATACAGAATTGGATGAGGTCACATTACGGGCGATTCATCTTCCCGGCTATCTGGCAGCTATCGATGCCGGTGTAAAAACAATTATGGCGTCATACAGCAGTTGGAATGGGACAAAAGTACATGCCAGCAAATACCTGTTAACCGATCTGTTAAAAAACGAACTTGGCTTTGAAGGATTTGTTGTTTCGGATTGGAATGCTATTGATCAACTGAATGGCGATTTTCGCAGCAAAGTGAAACAAGCGATTCATGCCGGTATTGATATGGCAATGGTTCCGGATACCTATGTAGATTTTATTGCTAATCTGACTGATTTGGTTGATAAGAGCGAAATTCCGGAATCGCGTATTGATGATGCCGTTGCAAGAATATTGCGAGTAAAATTTGAAATGGGTTTATTTGAAAGACCGTTTACAAATCGCAGTTTAACAGACAGTATTGGCGCCGCAGCTCACCGATCGGTGTCCCGGCAGGCCGTTCGTGAATCGATGGTGTTGTTAAAAAAGGAAAACAGTATTCTGCCCCTGAACAAATCCACAGGTAAAATTCTTGTGGCTGGCAGTAAAGCGGACAACATCGGGTACCAATGCGGTGGATGGACCATTTCCTGGCAGGGCAGCGGCGGAAATATTACGGATGGGACAACCATTCTCGAAGGTATCCAGAATGCAGTGTCCGGAGCGGTGGTTGAATTTTCCGAAGACGGGACAGGCGTTACAGATGCAGATGCGGCAATAGTTGTTATCGGTGAAACCCCATATGCCGAAGGTAATGGCGATGACGATGACCTTCATTTGAAACAGGATGATATTGAAACAGTGCGTCGTGTTAAAGAGGCAGGTATGCCTACGATTGTCATTCTTATTTCCGGCCGGCCAATGATTTTGGATAATATCATCCATTACGCAGATGTTCTTTTTACCGCCTGGCTGCCCGGAACCGAGGGTGATGGTGTGGCGGATATTCTTTTTGGTGACTTTCAACCCACTGGGAAGTTAACGCATTCCTGGCCGCGAAGTATGAAACAAATACCAATAAATATGGGTGATTCTAGTTACGATCCGCTTTACCCATATGCACATGGCATCACTGAGTTGGCTGATTATGGCAGTGAAATCGCTCCGATTGTGCATTCGGCGTTGCTGCAAAAAAACGGAAAAACAATAGAATTGGCATTCAGTAAAAATATGACAATAATGGGTGGGGAAAGCGGATTTACAGTTGAAATCAATCACATTTCTGTAGGTGTCGATAGTATCGCAATCAAGGCTGGTGATTCATCTGTATTCGAAATTCTGTTATTCGACGAAGCTAATGCGGGCGATAGCCTTTCTATATCATATACGGCCGGTAGTGTAACAGCAGCTGATGGGAGCTTGCTGGAATCATTTTATGATATGGATGTTTACAATCTAAGAAATGAGGGTTCAGCCGAACAAGCTGTTCCCGGTCATATTGAAGCTGAAAACTATTCATCCATGTTTGGTATAGAATTAGAACAGACAACTGATATTGGTGGTGGTAACAATGTTGGCTGGATTGATCAAAACGATTGGCTGGAGTATGATCTTCTTGTTGCAGATTCCGGAAATTACAAAATGGATTTACGCGTTGCGGCAAATTCAGCAGCTGGGCGTGTTGGGGTAGTCATTAATGGAGTAGTTGCTAAAATTGTTGATTTGCCTATCACCGGAGGCTGGCAAACCTGGGAAACGGTAAGTACAGAACTTCCGCTGGATTCAGGTTTGCAAAAATTGAAACTGTTTGCGTTTATTGGCGGGTTTAATTTGAACTGGATGGAATTTTCTTATACAACAACAATTACAAATGAACCATGTATACCTGATAAGTTTTATTTTTATCCTAATTATCCAAATCCATTCAATCCTGAAACATACTTTTCATATCACATACCAATAAGATCTAAAGTGAGCATTACAATATTCGATGCAACGGGACGTCAGGTAGATAAATTAGTTTCTAAATTGCAGGAGGCCGGCCGGCATGAGATAAAATGGAACGGCAGCCGATTTTCAAGCGGAATTTACATGGCTAATTTCGAAGCCGAGGGATTTCAGAGTGTTCAGAAAATCATTCTGCTAAAATAAAACTCAATTTAATTACCTATAAAAGGAAGATTAAATGAAATCTTTTTTATATTCCACTATTATAATGATTTTATTTATAACAGCATCTTCTTCTGCTGATACAATTCGGGTTGCCTGTATTGGAAACAGTATAACTGAGGGCGCTACGTTGAGCACACCTTTAAGTGATGCGTATCCTGCTTTATTGAATTCTCAATTAGGCGACAGTTTTGATGTAAATAATTACGGTGTTGGCGGCAGGGTAATGTTAAAAAACGGAGATTACCCTATCTGGGATGAAGTTGCTTTTCGGCGGGCCTTGGAGTTTGATCCGGATATTGTGACAATAATGCTTGGCACAAATGATAGTAAGCCCTGGAACTGGGAAGATTACAAAAATGAATTTGTTCCTGATTATATTGATATGATTCAGACGTTTAGAAACCTGGATAATAATGCCCGATTCTTGCTGGCTTATCCGCCGCCGGCTTTTAGTAATTTGGGCAGTATCAGGGATTCAGTTATTTATAATGAGATTATCCCCTTAATTGATAGTGTCGCTTCTATGACCGGTACAACAATCGTTGATTTTTACAGTCCAATGAAAGACGATAGCGATTTGTTTCCCGATGGAATTCATCCGAATGAAGCCGGGCATGAAAAGATTGCTGGTATTTTTAAAACAGCCATTGAATCTTTACCTGCTGTTATGGATACTCTGCCTACCTGGTTCACTAAACTTCCCGCTGGATTTACTACCATTTATGATTCAGCGGCTTATTTGGTGCATGTACGAACAGCCGGCCGTTCAACGGTTAAATATAGTACGTTAGACCAAAATTATAATCTAATGGCTCACACATTTTCCACAACAGGTGACAGGGATCATTTTACAATCATTCGGGGAGAACACGAACAGGTTTATACTTATTATCTTAGAGCAATGGATGCTGCAGGCAATCCAATGGATACTTCGGCAACCATTTCATTTACATTTGATACTACAAAAGTATTATACAACTGGACTGAAAAAGGATATCCGGATTCTTCCTGGAAAATGGCGTCGGCGCTTTTTGGCAATAGTCATACAGGCAGTAAAAGAACAACGCTGAATGATGTCAATACCGCTTATTTTCGTCAAACGTTTTCTGTTGATAATCATACCTCTATTATTGGAATGGGTTTTTTAGTAAAAGGACAAAGCGGAGCCATTGTTTATTTAAATGGTCACGAAGTTGAACGAATTAATCTGCCCGACGATGAGATAATTGTTTATGAACACCATGCCGAAGGACAACTCAGTTTAAATAAAATGGTAATCATAAATGCAGATAACGGCATTCAATATCTGAAAAGTGCAATTAATATGCTTGCTGTTGAAATGCATGTCAGCTCTGATCCGGATGCAGGACTTGCTTTTGACGGACAATTGATAGATGATCAGGTTAATATTTACATACCTTTAGAATCAGAATGGATTTATTTTGATGCGGGTAGTGAACCCAAAGATACGCTTGTTGTGAAAGGCACACAGACAACCTTATCTAATACAAATAGACAACTGAAAAATTTTTTATTGTTCCAGAATTATCCCAATCCTTTCAATCCATCAACAACAATCAAGTTTACCTTAGCAGAAAACGGACCTGTAAAATTATTGGTTTATGATTTATCAGGCAGACGTATTGCCAAAGTTCTTGATAAAAAAATGCAGGCTGGTACGCATTTTATTGAATTTAACGGTAATGAGCTGGCTAGTGGAATTTATTTGTATCAACTATTTACAAAACAAGGTTCTTTTATCCGGAAAATGGTATTGTTGAAATAATGAAAATTTCTTTAACGGGTATTTGTTTTATTAAAAATAAAAAAAGTGATTTAGAAGGTGTCTTTGCTGAACTGACTAAAAAAATATGGATATTAAACATATAATCTGGGTGCAGCACGTTAAAGAATTTTTTAGGATGAAATTATTTCCATAAAGAAATAATAATGGGTGTCCTTTTTTTGTGAAAGACAGATTATATTGCTGAGGGGAATTAAATCATGAAGATATATAATATTATTTTGTTCATACCAATACTATTACTCTTATCCTGCTCTGAAAGTAATCCTACCGAACCCGAATTTAATAATCCAAAAAATCTGTATATTGCTGATCTGCGGGAATCTGTTGACATCATAGATCTTTTACTGGATAACACGGTTGCCGGAAGCGCTGAAGGGCAGTATCCATCTGCTGAACGCACTAGTTTACAGGATCAGTTGAAAAAAGCTCGTGATTATTTGATTAATGATTTACCCGATGCCGATCAGGATGAAGTGGATTCGCTGGTTTTTGCCTGGTTTAGCGCCTGCATGGATTATGAGGCTTCAGTTATTTCTGAATTGGATGATTTGATTGATCCATTGGCAACAAAAGAAACAAGATACCTTTATGAAAACCTGAAAAAATATGCCCCGGATAAAATGCTTTTTGGCATGCATGACGCCACCGGCTATGGAGTCGGTTGGTCTGGCAATGATACGCGCAGTGATATTAAAGACGTCTGCGGATCTTATCCGGCAGTATTTAGCTGGGATGCTCATACTGTTTTCAATGAATTTAATTTGTCACGATTTAAGGATAGACTTGAGTTAGGTTATGAAAACGGCATCAATACACTCTGCTGGCATCAATACGATCCGGAAGGCCTTCATTTTTATTATGATCACGTCAATTATGAAGTAGTGCCAACTTTACTGCAGGGCGGAAAATATCACAAAAACTATTTGCAAAAGCTGTTTAAATTTGCTCTTTTTTTAAAACAATTACGAGGACCTAAAGGGGAATCCATTCCGGTTATATTTCGCCCATATCACGAACAAAACGGAGACTGGTTCTGGTGGGGGCGGACGCGTTGTACAGAAGAAGATTATATCGATTTATGGCAATTGACAGTCAATTACCTGCGCGATACTTTACGCGTACATAATCTGATTTACGCCTTTTCCCCGGATGGCCATCATTTTAATTCCAAAGCTGAGTATTTCGGAGAATATCCGGGTAATGATTTTGTAGATATTTTAGGTGTTGATTACTATTTCTGGAATGGCAGCAGCGAATTGATCACAAAATTTCAACAAAGACTGGTTTATACAGTTCAGAATGCTCAGGAAAAAGGAAAGCTGCCTGCATTGACAGAAGTTGGCGATGAGCTGGTAGATATTGAACAGTGGTATACGCGTTGTTTTCTTGCTCCGGTTAAAAATAATCCGACTACAAAACAGATCGCTTACGCGGCTACCTGGCGTAATGAAGGTATCGGGCACCATTTCGCGCCTTATCCCGGACATGCATCTGTGCCCGATTTTATTACGTTTTATCAGGACCCGTTCACGGTTTTTGCAGATGATTTGGTTGATGTATATGTGCTGAACAATGGTCTAAAAAAAATACCATGAAATTTTTATTAAGAATTATTTAAATGCGTTTTTATTTTCTAATAATTTTTTTCATATCAATCACACTTATTGCACAAACGCCGCAGGTATATGTTCAGAAAGTTAGCTCTGATACCGTCGGTTTGTATGAAAAATTTGAAATCAACATTAGTCTGGAAAATGTCAGTTATACTAATCCCTATAATCCGGATGAAGTAGACCTGCAGGCGTTTTTCACCGCGCCGTCGGGTAAAATATGGAAAATATTTGGCTTTTATGATGATTATAATAACGTGGATCAATGGAAAGTACGATTTGCCCCTAATGAAATTGGCACATGGGATTTTTATCTAACTCTAAATTCGACCAGTGGCAATACGCAAAGTCCCGATTATTCCTTTCAAAGTATCGATTCAGATCACCATGGCTGGATTCGCGTTTCACCGGTTAATCCCCACTATTTTATTTATGATGACGACACCTCCTTTTATGGAGTGGGTCCGTATTATCCTTGGAATGTTAATAACAGTTCAACCGGACTTGAGCAATTAGAGGCGAGCGGATGTAATTTTTGGGGATACTGGAATATTATGTATGATGTCGGAGAAATAATTGAGTCGATGAATTCCGGCTTGGGTAAATACGATCAATCCAAATGCGGTTGGATCGATCAGCTGATTACCTGGTCAGAAGACCGTAATCTTAAAATGATGCTGGCCATCTGGCCGCACGACTTATTCTGTAATTCGCTTTCCGGATGGGCTAAACAATGGGCTAATAATCCTTACAATACGATTTGCGATGTAAACGATATCTATGAAGATGAAACAGCCTGGCAATACCAGGAAAAGCAGTATCGTTATCTTATCGCTCGCTGGGGATACAGCCGTGCCCTTGGTGTCTGGGAGATTATCAATGAGATTAATGGCACGGATGCCTGGGTTGCCGGAAAACAAAATGAAGCCCGTATTTGGGCGGGAAAAGTACATGACTTTTTAAAAGCTAACGATCCGCATCAACGGCCGACCACGGCGTCTATGAGTGGCGGGCAATACTGGCCAGAAGGATATGCAGAGGTTGATATCCCCAATGTGCATCTGTATGAGACCGGTTGGTTGTCTAAGTATTCGGCAAATCCATTACGTAGCAGCGCTTATACCTATCATCACGTTTCGAGGCAGCTTTGGAATGATTTTGATAAGCCGGCAATTTTCGGAGAAGCCGGATCAATGAATTCGTATGGTGATTTTGCCGCAGGCTCGGATGATTATCTGTCGATGTTTCACAATGCCCTGTGGGCCAGCTGGGCCAGCGGTTTGGCGGCTACTCCGGTCTGGTGGGATTTTAATTCCAAACAAATAATGACTGCGAATGTAATGGAGCAATTACGGACTTTTTCAGAAATTGCCCGCGATTATAGTTATGCTTATCAGAATTTCGAATCATATACTATTACAGCCCAGAATTGTGATATTTACGCCATGAGAAGTGATTCATCCATTTTTGGCTGGATTCGGGAAGCACACGCATATCCGGTCAAAAATAAAATACTGCAATTCCGGACATTGGAAGATACTTCCTATCAGGTTAAATGGTATAATACATGGACAGGAGATTTAATTGCGCAGGATTTTATGGTCGGGATCGATACAATAATTACATTATCGGTTCCCGAAACAGCCGGAGATAGTCCCGATGTGTCATTTTTTGCCGAAAAGACAGCGGAAGGTGAAGTAGCGGCTAGGATTCGAATTGGATCCGCAACAACCAGGTTGTATGTGAGGAGGAACGAAACAGCGAATATTCTCTCTACTATTCATGATACGGAAGGCCGTTTTGTGCGCAATGCCAATAATACTATTCAGTTTTCAATAAAAGGGCCTGGCCGTTTTATTGGATCGGATTTAATCAATGCAGAAACAGGAAGGGCAAGCATCCAATTTACATCTGACAGTATAAGCGGAACAAGCCGAATTATTGCTTCATCACCCGGACTGGCGCCTGATACCATGAGTATCGAAATTGCCAACCGCATTTTAATAGATAATTTTGATGAATATACGTTAAAATCACAACTGGATTATTTTTGGTTTATAAAATCGGGAACTTCAACGCAAATGTTTTTTGGCAATCCGCTGACCGGGGAAGCAGCCAAAAGTCTTAGAATAGAATATGTAATTGGTGAAAGTCACGCCCCGTATGCCGGCGTCTATTATAATATTGAGAACAATTTGGAAGCAGCGGAAAATCTTGAATTCTGGTTTAAAGGCGATGCATCAGGCAGAACGCTGGCTCTTTTATTAAATGAAAAGAATGGTCGTTACTGGCAGTATAATTATCCTATTTTGGGTAATGAACCAGAGTTTCTAAGTATTCCATTAAGTCAATTTACAGCAAATGATACGGCACAATCCATACGGCTCGATGCGATTGACGAAATTTCTTTTAACATTTTACAGGGAGAGGCAGAACCAGGTGATGGCATTATTTATCTTGATGATATCTATTTTCTTATTCCGGCAATTGAAACAGTAATTAATGAAAAAGATATTATTGCAAATCCAGCGGATTTTTGTCTTTCACAAAATTTTCCAAATCCTTTCAATCCCAAAACAGTTATACAATATGAACTACCTGTTAGATGCCATGTAGAAATGAAAGTCTTCAATGTCCTTGGGCAAAAGATAGCTTCGTTGGTTTCAAAGAAACAAAAGGCAGGTGTTTATCAAATAGAATGGGATGCCACGCAATATGCAAGTGGAATATACTATTATCAATTAAAAACAGATAATGGTTTTATAAAAACACGCAAGATGGTTTTGATCAAATAACATTTGCTTTTTACGCCTGTGTATTATCAATTACATTTGTATCAACGGATTCTTTTTTTTAAATAACTGGTCGTCATCCATATACCAGCGGCGGCTAAACCAATACCAGTTGTACTTAACCATAATGGCTGAAATTCTGGCGGACTGGAGAGGCCATCGGAATATCCTTTTATAGGTAAGTAACGCAATGCAATTATCGGCATTAAATTGTTGAGACCATGGCCAATAACACAAAGCGTAATATTGCGCGTCAAAACAAACCACCAGGCATAAACGGCACCAAGAATTGCAGCGCCAAAAAACTGCCAGGGATTCATATGGAATAGTCCAAATAATAATGCCGTGAATATAATTGCTTTTTTAGCGCCATATCGTTTTTCGTACCCGTTTAAAAATATACCGCGAAATAAAAATTCTTCGCTGAATGCAGCAACTAATACAACAGTGAATAATGACGTCCATAAAGATTTTTGATTAGCAATTAAATCCAGGAAAATTTTTTCAATAAAATCAGGTATAGGAATAAGAATGCGTACTAGATTATCCAAATCGGAAAGAACGATGCTAAATCCCAATGAAGTCACAATAACCGTCAGAAGCTGAATGCCGCTAATTTTATGCAGCGGGAATAATTCCTGGAAAGAAATTTTACTTATATGTTTGCCAATTAAAACAGCAATACCAATAGAGATCAGGTTAATAAATCCAAGTGTGGCTGGGTGGGCAATTAAATCCAGTTGCATAACAAAATTTAAAACAAGAATGGGAATCAGTAGGATTATTTGTATAATAACAACAATACCTAATAATAAAACAGACTGCCAAAATCCTGGAAATGATTTATTTTCGCTCATGAGTTTACCTGGATTTACTTTTACTAATAAAATAGTTTATTATTCCATACAAACTAATCAATAACCAAAAACTTTCAATAATAAATGCAGATATATTAAATTTAAAAACCAGAGAAACCATAATTAATCCAGCGCCAAGTGCATTCAGCGATGAATAGATAGGAGAAGTACTTTTAATTTTATTTAATTGCAATAAAAGATACATTAAAATTATAAACGCGACACCGATTGTACCTAAAAAATCATAAAAAGCAAAATTCACTTTAAAAAGCTCCAAATAATTTAAACATCTCAAATTAACTTCCTTAATCCTTGTAAAACATACATCGCTTCTTCTGTCTTCGCCGCCGGAACAAACAGATGATCATGATAATATGCGGAAACCGGATTAACACTGATATTGTGCTTTGCAAATTCATGGGTAATCCTGGCAAGAAAACCAACAGCTTCTAAGCTGGAATGAATATTTAATGTGATCATTTTAAATACAGATTCGTATTGAATTTTATGTAAATCAGCTTCATCCCGATTAAGGATTAATGATAAACCTTCTTTTTCATTGAATGTGCAAATGGGATTAAATTTTATTGCTTCAATCAAATCTCTATTAAACCTCACAAAAACAAATTCACCTTGTAGTAATTCGGGCTGCATATTTTGAATCAATAGTGATAAATTGGTTTCACCTGGCATGACATATCCTGAATTTTGGATTAGATCATCTATATGTTTTAAATTTTTTAATTTCCGATGTATTCGCTGGCATTAGACTGATTGCCGCACCTCCGCCTTCAGAGAGATGAAGTTCTAAAACAGTTTTACTGTCCACCAGGAAATGCTCAATTTCATACTTCATCGGATTTTTTTTCCAGTGGGCATCCTTTGCATCCCGATAATTTGAGGCCGCATATTTAATCTTTGGGTTTAAAAATGTCAATGAAATTGACATATCTCTGGCATTCTCATCTGTAATAGATCCGATAAACCAGTTTTCACTATTTTTTTCTTTTCGGGCGATAGTAATATAATCACCGGGTTCGGCATTTATAATTTTTGTATCATCCCAGTCAACAGCTACATCTTTAATAAACTGAAAAGCATCCATATGTTTTTCATAGTTCTCAGGTAGATCAGCCGCCATCTGCAGAGGGCTGTACAGGGTTACGTAAAGTGCTAACTGTTTGGCCAAGGTGGTATGTACCTGTTCGCCATTGGTTTTACCGTAATAATCCATTGTAATTTGAAAAATACCCGGCGTATAATCCATAGGACCGCCCATCATTCTGGTAAATGGTAAAATCGTTTCATGCTCGGGTGGATTACCGGAACTCCATGCGTTGAATTCATTGCCGCGCGCAGCCTCACAAGCCAGCCAGTTGGGATAGGTGCGATGCATACCGGTTGGCCGGGCCGATTCATGCATGTTAACCATAATCTTATATTCAGCCGTTTTTTCAGCTACCCGGGTGTAGTGATTCACCATCCATTGTCCGTCATGAAATTCACCGCGTGGAATGATTCTGCCGACATAACCCGTCTTTACTGTATTATATCCGTACTTGTTCATAAATGAATAAGCACTATCCATTCTTCGCTCATAATTGGTAACCGAACTGGATGTTTCATGATGCATAATGATTTTTACATTTTTCTTTTCAGCATAAGCTTGAAGTTCGGCCACATTAAAATCCGGATAGGGCGTTATAAAATCGAACACTTCTTCTTTCCAGGCGCCAAACCAGTCTTCCCAGCCGATATTCCAGCCTTCCACTAAAACACCATCAAATCCGTTTTCAGCAGCAAAATCAATATAACGTTTGGTGTTTTCTGTCGTGGCTCCATGTCTGCCATTGGGCGTGAGTTTATTCCAGTTAACCTGATTTAATTTAATATTACCGATATCGGCATAATTCCAGCTCATAGTACCTACATGCATACCCCACCAGATACCGATATATTTTTGTGGTTTTATCCAACTGACATCATCAAGTCTGCAAGGATCATTCAAATTAAGTATCAATTTGGAAGCCAGAATATCCTCGGCTTTATCGCTGACAATAATTGTCCGCCAGGGTGTTTTAGCCGGAGTTTGTAAATAAGCATCATTGCCAACCGCATCAGGTGCAAAGATAGATGTCAGTATACACTCTTCTTTATCAACCAGCAAATGCATGGCCGGATAATCAACTAAAGCTGCTTCATGGATGTTGATATACAAACTATCGATCGTTTTAATCATTAAGGGTGTTTGAACTGCATTATCAGCAATAATTGTTCTTGTGCTAATTTCCTGGGATGACATGCCCCTGGTGGCATCAACTTCACTTAAAGGGGTTGTACCGTAGGTATATTCATTCGTATCAAAATCACCCGGCAGCCAGAATAAAGTATGATTGCCAGTCAAATTAAACTGGGTGAGTTCATCGGCAATAATAAAATATTGTAAAGCATCCTGGCGGGGGAACTCATAACGGAAACCAAGACCATCGTTAAAAAGTCGAAAACGAAGTATGATCTTTCTGTCTTCAATATCGATTTGTTCCAGCGTTACCGCAAGTTCGTTATAGGAGTTCTGAATGGATTTCACCTCACCCCATACAGGATGCCATTCTTCATCTACTCCACTTGAATCGATTTGTGATACGATAAAATTATTTCTGAAATCAGGCTGATCCATTAAATCGATAATGAGCCGGCTTGGTTCAATGACGGTTTTGTTTTTATAAAACAATTGGTACTCTAATTCAAAAGCATCATTAATATCAAATATTAAAGTTAGGTTTTTATTCGGAGAATATAATATGCATGGATTTGTGGAAGCATATATAAGACTATAACATAAAAGAAAGAGATAGATTCTATACATACAAAAGCTCCTGTCATTATTTGATTTATGAATTACGATAGTGTCTATTCAACAAGTCAATCATATACAAGCAATATATAAAAAAATATTGAATTATACTGCTTAAAATAGATTATTGGTTATTTAAATTTATCTAAATCCAACCATTCTCATATTCATTCAGGCGTGCATAATTTATCGGTTCACCCGACAATGTACCAGAAGTTTATTTCAGGAATATTTTCATTTACAAGAATATAGTATACTGATCCGGTATATAGATTTGTGTCTATAATATTACGGAAGATTGTTTATAGCAATTTTAATCTGAATGATGCGATAATAAAAGCTTTAATTTGTTTTGAAGGCACCATTGTAAGATGAAATTTAGGCGTTTTTGGTTTTAGCGGTAAATGCCACAGGTAGAAAGTTGAATCTTACGCTTCAACCATTATTCCTTAATAACTTTCGGATGATTGCATGTATACAACTTTATCAGATACATCGACTGTGATGTAAGACAAGAATAGCTGAAACAAACTAAATTTAAAAACAATATATCATATGCTTTTAAAAGTATTGACCAAATTGATCTTATGTTAATTTTGTGAATGAATGCAAATTTTCAAGTTTCAACTGAAAAAAAGAATTGCATTTGATTTATTATAGGTGTACATTAATACACCATACAATAAGCTAACTATTCAATTAATCTTTCTTGGAGGAGTGCAATGGATGAGAAATTATTAAAACACGGATCATTCTGCTGGTTTGAATTAATGACCACGGATGTTTCAGGCGCAAAAGAATTTTATAAAAACCTTTTCGGTTGGGAAATGAAGGATCAGCCTATGGATAAATTTACTTATACGGTTGTAAGCGCCAATAATGATGAGGTTGCCGGTATTATGACTATGCCTGAGGATTCCAAGGACATGCCGCCTGTCTGGGGTATTTATATTACGGTCAAAAATATGGATGAAACAGTTAATAAGGCCAAAGATCTGGGTGGTACTATTTTGGTCGAACCGAGGGATATACCCAATGTTGGTAAATTTGCTGTTATACAGGATCCCCAGGGTGCCTGGTTTGCTCCTATTGAATATAAAGGTATGAAATGAGAATTATCTGATTAAATTTAGAGGCAGGTATATAAATTCTCGACCTGCCTCTTTATTCAATTTGAATATCCCCATATATTTCAACGTCACCTGCTTTCAAAAATGCACGATACAAATCGCTTGCAAAACGTATGTATGTAGAAGTTCTCAGATCCCAATCAATTTTATAGATACCGGGTTGATATGTTCCGGTTGCAAGAGTTCTTTTAACATGTCCGTTTTCATCAATAATTTTCAGTTCAACCCAGGTTTGTTGGGGAATTGAAAATTTCAATGTACAATTGTCTGATGCTGGATTGGGATAAGCCGGATAAAAAACGACTTCTTCCGGAACAGCAACCTGAGCTATTTCGGATCCTTCGATCAATCCAACACACTCCACATCTATACGCTCATTATTAGATGTCCTCATTGTTAAAGTATCAATCACACTTTTAGTTGTATCGAATTGAGTACTGAATGTAATGGTTATAGATTGAACCATTTGCGGTAGTAAAAATAATGTATCTGGTTTACAGCTAAAAGGTGTATCAATTTCAGTGATAATTGTAATAAGATTTGAACTAATATTTTTAAACCGCACAAATTTAACGGTATCAAGAGAAGAAGTATCAGAACAGAATTGCAGGCTATCCTTATAATTTAATATAAGGAAATTATCACCCTGATAAATTCCATTATATGAACAACTTGACCAATCACTATAATCTAATTCTCCGACAAATTCACCTGAACTGTTGGTCTGTGATATGCCCTTTAAATCATCAATGTCATATGTATAGGAAGGATCGCTGCAACTGATGCAGAATAGAGTAAATATTAGGAAAGATTTAATTAAATTTTTGCTCATTCAAATTTTCTTGGATTGTATACTAATTTTTACATTGGATCAATTTATATTAATTCAGATTCAAAGTAAACAAAAGCATTTGAGTAAGATAATAAATTATTAAATCTCTATTTAAAAATTAAAATAAAAGATATAATTATTCCT
>JAFGKZ010000210.1 GCA_016928315.1 Calditrichaceae bacterium | reverse complement strand
CATACCAGCCGGCATATTCATTTACCCCGATCACATCAAGAAACTTTGAAAGTGAATCATTAATCATGAACGTGTTATTATGATAATCCAGCTCGGTGGCAGCTGAAATTAACCTTGAGGAATCCATTGTCCGGGCAAAATCAATTAATCCGGTGAGAAATTTAAAACGTGATTTACCGCGCGGTGTCTCATTGGCAACCGACCAGATTGCAACCGAGGCTCTGTTTTTATCACGGGTGATCATTTCCTTTAATTGAGTTTCTGCATTTCGATAGGTGGCTTGATTATCCCAGAGAATGGTCCAATAGACTGGTATTTCAGACCAAACCAGGAGGCCCATCTCATCCGCCAGACGAGTCATATTTTCATTATGCGGATAATGAGCTAACCGGACAAAATTACAGCCAAGTTCTTTTGCCCACTCCAATAACATTTTCGCATCTTCCATGCTAAATGCCCGGCCTTCGCGGTTTGGAGCCTGTTCATGAATCGAAATACCTCGTAAAAATACGGGATCGCCATTTAGTATGAGTTTATTTCCATCGGTTTTAAGAATCCTGAACCCGATTTTATCTCTCAGAATTTCAAAGGAAGATTTGATTTGAACTTCATATAACTTTGGATTATCCGGTGACCATAATTCTGCATCTGTTGGAAAGTCGAATTCAATATAGCCATTTTCAGCAGTAGAAATTTTTTCTGATTGATTTAATTCAGGAATGTTAATTTCCAAATATTGTTTAGTTTCATTCCCATCGAGTTGGATATATCCGGAAGCATGATTGCCTTTTACTTTAGACAATTGGATTTGATAATCACGAACAAACGTCTCCGGAGTTTCTATTAAAACAACATCACGCGTGATGCCGCCATAATTCCACCAGTCAGTGTTAACAGTTGGGACTCCTTCACGCTTCCGTTTATTATCGACTTTGACAATTATAAAATTATCCTTTTCTTTTACTTTGTCTGTAATTTCAAAATTAAATGGTGTAAAACCACCCGTGTGCTCCCCTACTTTTTCACCATTTAAATAAACGATAGCATGATAATTAACAGCGCCGAAATATAGGAATAATCTTTTGTTTTGCTTGAATAAATAATCAAAGGACTTTTTATACCAGATTGTGCCTTCATAAAAAAACAATTCTTGCCGCTGTGAATTCCAATCACCGGGTACTGTGAGTGTGTTTGAAGATACAAATTTATATTCGACTAAATCGCGAGGGGATTCTAACTGGTGATTTTTAAAGTAACCATTTGGATTTTCCTCATAACGATAGTTATAATATCCATTCTCAAACGGATCAATGATGATTTCCCAATCGCCATTTAAACTGACTGTCTGACGATTAGCAACATTAATGATTTGTTGATTCTCGTCCGCAGAAATAGTATAAAATAAACATTGAGTAAGAATATATCCTAATATTATTCTTTTGTGTGTCACGATGCGTAACCAACCTAAACTATGAAAAACTAATTGTTAGTGTATATCGATTCCAGGATTTCGCTTAGCATTGAATTCCAAACTTCATATCCTTTTTCATTCAGATGCAGCTGATCGCTCAGGAAAAAAGCCGTATCCGGTTTGCCATCTTTATCCAACAGCGGCGTGGCTAAATCTACATATAACAAATTTTCGCGTTGCTGGTTATATTTTTCAATTTTTTTGTTCAGGGCATCCATACGGTCCCAATGCTGCCAGCGACTACCGCTTGGCTTAACAGATATATAAACAAATTTCACTTCAGGGAAATCCTTAGTAATTTTTAAAATCAATTCGAGGTAGTCTTCGTAAACCTGCTCAACCGGAAAATTACTGGAAATATCATTATCTCCGCAATAAAACACGATCAGTTGGGGATTATACTTCAAAATCACTTCATTATAATAATACAGAACATCGGTAATATGCGCTCCGCCAAATCCGCGGTTAATTAGACGATATTGAGGGAAAGCATCGTGCGTTTTCCACATACGAATGGAAGAACTGCCGGCGAACAGAATGGCATCTTCAGGAAAACTGTTTTTTTGATCCCACTTTTTAAAAGCTTCTATTTCTGTTTGAAAACGTTTTGGATCGGGATCGGTTTTTAAGGAATCAACGGCATATGAATTGGTTAGGAAAAAAACCACCATTACAAAAAAAATTGATTTTTTTTGCTGCATTTAATTATCTCCTTTTAAGCTTATTACATGTATATTATTAGAAACATTTCAACCTAAGTCCAGTCTGAAATTATCATTAATTGGTTCATTAGCCGATTACATAACATCCGGCTCTGGTGGGATGATCTTCCACCAGTTTTCCTTTTTCCACTTTTCGCAGTATCCATAATATTAAAGCATCTCCGGAAGCAGCCATACTGAAGAACAGTCCAAATAATGCAACGACCGGATTTCCAAGAATTAGTCCAAACACATACGGGAAAATACCTAAAATTATCCCGGGAGCTGCCGCGCCTAAACGATAAGGTGAAATAGCCATTGGCTCGGTACAATGCGCATAGGGTGTTAATGATTTCCAATTGAAGCCAAATTTAATATGCCCGTTTTTTTTATCCGCAAAATACATCCAGGCGACACCATGTATTAATTCATGTACAATAATACCGGCAAATATACTGATCATTACCCATATAAGATTAGGTTTAGTCTTAACTGAAGATAAAATCGAAAGGGTACTATCAAATCCCCATACCAGTATATAAATTAGTGCAAGCAGTATAACCGGTAAAATAAAAAAAATACTAAGCAAATTTGCCTTTGACATTGAGATAGACATATCCTTTTTATCGGAAATTAGGCATTCAGAATTTTCCATAAAAACCCTAAATAAATTAAAAAAATATGTGAATGAATTATTTATAAAAATAGTGATTAAACAAATTCATTTCCAGTGAATATTCAATTCGTTGTAGTGAACTATTTAAAAAAAATAGTTGATGAACAAATATTAAAAATGACAAAAATATTTGTTTGCAAATATTTAAATAAATCTTAATTTCTCGTTTAAAGTAAAATGTAAAGTGTAAAAAAAATCTCATGCAAAACCGATCCTCATACTTTTTATTATTTCTATTATGCAGTGTTCTATCCCTTGTTGCACAAACCATTGGCAGTGGAATTGAAGGCATTGTTATTAACAATAGGAATGAGCCTATTACTAATATTACTGTCCAAGTTGATCCGGGAAATTATACGGATATTACAGACCATAACGGCTATTTTATCGTTGATAACATTCCTGAAGGAAATTATCAGATTAAACTGCAACATGTTGCCTATCAAACAAAATTGATCAAGCATGTCACCGTTACAAAAATGCGCCTGACTTCGTTGGATACCATTCGATTAACGCAAAAAATATTATTATCAGAAGAATTTATTATCACCGCCGACCGGATAGAAAAAGATCCTTTTGAATCATCCAGCGCCATTAATGTAATTTCGCAAAGTGAAATCACAGAAAGGGCAGCAAAAACTTCTGCCGAAGCATTGCGTGAAGAAAACGGGCTCTTTGTTCAAAAAACAAATCATGGCGGCGGATCGGCAATCATTCGGGGATTGTCATCCAATCAAATCTTGATCTTGGTGGATGGAATACGCTTAAATAATTCGCTATATCGATTAGGCAATCACCAATATCTAACCACGGTTGATAACAATAACATTGAGCAGATCGAAATTGTCCGGGGACCAACATCTACTCTATACGGCAGCGATGCCATGGGCGGAACAATTAATCTACGCACTCGCGTACCGGAATTCTCTTCCTCCGATTTCGAATCTAATTTTTCATTATTGAGCCGTTATGCTTCTGCCGATGATGAGAAAACGATATCGCTGCGCAGTGGATTGGGCATAGATAAATTCTCATTTAGTGCCGGCTTTAGCTATAAAGATTATGATGACATGAGACGCGGGCGGAACAGTGATTATAAGCGGATCGAAAATTCAACCGATGGCATTATGCAATCACCCAATGCATATACCGCTTACGATTTTGATTCAAAGTTAACTTATAAAATAACCGAACAAAGCAGTCTGATTGCGGCTTATCAACTGGCAAATCAGGATAAGGTCCCTCGATATGACAAATACGAAAATGATGACTACTATGTATGGCAGTATCATCCGCAGAAACGTCAACTGGGTTATTTAAAATATCAACAAAGTTTTAATTCGCATTATATCCATTCCTTTAATACAACCGTTTCCTTTAATAAGCAGATTGAGGGCAGGCAAACGCAGCGGCATATGAATTCTGATTTGCAGAAGGAAAAAGACGAGGCCCAAACACTGGGTTTAACCTTTGAGGCAAAATCAATATTGCGTAAACATGTCTTTATTTATGGAACAGAAATTTATTTGGATAAAGTACAAAGTGAACACTTCGATTATGATGCAATTTCTGGCGTGCGAACTAAAAGTACAACATCGCGCTATCCTGATGGCGCTAAATATAACAGCTATGGTTTTTATCTTCAGGATGAATATACATTATTTAAAAATCTGACAACTACTTTGGGCGGCCGGTTTTCTTATTTTGATACCCAGTTTAAATTGATTGGGATGGATTCTACATTATTTAGTAATAATAATTCTTATGATCAGAGCTTCAGCTCGTTAACGTTTAGCCTTGGCGCCGTTTACCGAATGACTGACTATTTTCATATTAATTTAAATTTCGGTCAGGCATTCCGTGCGCCAAATTTGAGTGATATTTCTAAATTTGGAGAATCTAAGGGCAATATTTTTGAAGTACCCAATCCTGATCTGGAACCTGAAAAAATGTCCACCATAGATTTAGGCATTAAAATCAATCAATCCAGTTTAAAAATAGATGGTTCTTTGTATTATTCAAATATATTCAATTTACTTGCCAGCGCAGACGCCGCTTTTAATGGTTCACCAATAATCCTAATCGACAGTACTGAATTTAAAGTAAAATCGAAACAGAATATCGGTAATGCTTATATATACGGCATTGAAGGCGCATTTAGATATATCTATTCTGATCATTGGCACATCAGGGGAAATGCAACTTTAACCTATGGACAAAACACCACTCTCAGCGAACCAATCGGCGGTATTCCACCCTTATTTGGTCTGTTCGGAATTCAGTACAGGCATAATAAATACAAGGCCGATTTGTACACGCGGTTTGCAGCTAAACAGGACCGTCTTTCCGCGGATGATATGGACGATCCCAGAATTCCGAATGGCGGTACACCTCCCTGGCAGACTTACAATTTTAGACTGAACTATCAGATCAGTGCATTTCTTAACGCTCAATTTGCTGTGGAAAATATTCTGGATTACAATTATCGTGAGCACGGGTCGGGTATGAATGGACCGGGAAGAAATTTTATTATTTCGATCGGCATAACTATTTAAAAATTTGATTCGGATTCAATTAAAAATGATAGGCTATCGTTTGCTTTTAAAAATTATATTTGTAATTTTAAGCACTTATGGAAGTATTCTTTGCTGAACCGGATCAGATTTCTGAAAACAGGATTAGACTGGATGAATTTGAGTCAAAACATATTCTCCATACGCTCAAAAAGAAAATAGGCGATAAAATTACGATTACCGATGGTCAGGGTAATTTATACCATGCCGAGATTATCGAGACGGCAAAACGAATCGGGTTAGCATATCACAATTATGAAAAATTTAAAAAAACAGTTCCGGAAATAACGCTGGCTGTTGGCTTTATCCGGCCTAACCGGTTGGATATGTTATTTGAAAAATGTACTGAATTGGGAGTGAACAGGTTCATCCTGTTTCGCAGTCAGTTTACAAATTATGTATCATTCAATTTATCACGATTTTATAAAATTTTAAGACAGGCTGTTAAACAGAGTTTACAATATTATTTGCCTGAACTTAAGGTTATTGAAAAATTTGATGAATTTATTGACCAATCAGCAAATTATGATGCAAGGTTAATTTGTCGCAGTCCGGATGATCCCGGTATTATAACGACGCTTAAAGATAGTGAAGCTGGTAAACTTAAATCCGTAATCCTTGGCATTGGACCTGAGGGCGGATTTAGCCCGGGTGAATTTGAAAAATTTAAAAAAAATAATTTTACATTCGTTTCATTAGGAAAAACACGACTGCGAACTGAAACCGCTGCCATAACGGGGGTATCGGTTTTACAATCGTATTTGCAATATCATAAGGAGTCTAATATTGGGAATAGATAGTTGTGTATTTTGCCAGCTGCTGGATAAAAAATTACCCAGCAAAATGGAATACGAAGATGAAGACCTGGCCGTATTCTGGGATATCAATCGTCAGGCTCCAACTCATCTGCTTATTGTGCCCAGAAAACATATCGAAAAATTTTCGGATTTTACCGAGGATGACAACCCTTTGATGTGTAAAATGATGGTTACGGCTAAACAGGTTGCAGATAAACTAGGGCTTACGGAAAAAGGATTCCGCTTAGTCATTAACGAGGGTAAAGACAGCGGTCAGAGTATTTTCCATGTGCATATGCATTTACTGCACGGCCGGCGTTTGATGTGGCCTCCGGGTTAATTCCCAGTTATACTTATATAGCGTCTTCTTTTTTTTGCGAAGAGGCTTTTAAATCCAAAATCTGCGTATCCAGATAATCCTGTTGTCTGATTTCAGTAATATTTTTCAAATTGGAAACCAGTTCAATAATTTTATCGACCATCCTCTTAATACGGGCAAACAAATCATTGTTCCGCATTTTGGTCTCTAACATTGAAAGACTAATCGAGATAACCTGCAAAGGCTGGGAAAATTCATGGGCAATCCCGCCTGCCAGTTCTTTTATGTTCTTTAAAGCTTCGGCCCTGCGGCGATCCGTGTCATCCACCCGCAAACCAATAAAATGCGTAATCTGATCTTCTTTATTTTTATAGGGGAAAATCATCAATCTCTCCAGGTATAGACTGCCCTTTTTATTTTTATTGCAGATTTCGCCTTCCCATATTCCCCCAGCGGAAATGATCTGCCACATATGCCGGTAATACTCTTCATCATGAACACCGGATTTTAAAACACTAGGGTTTTGGTCAATTAATTCATCCAAACTATATCCACAGACTTTCTCAAATTGCGGATTAGCATATTGTATTTTTCCTGCAGTATCTGTGATTACTATAGAAATCGGTAAATGTTTTATAATTTCTTTGAATTGATTAAACTGTTCATCTGCAGTGGTTTTATCTATTATCTTTTTAACTGAATTTATTATTCGTTTTTTTGAAGAAGAGTTTTTTATCCAGATATCATAGGGGTGGTAATCGATTGCGGCAATCAGTTCTTCTGAATTATTAGAAGACGTACAGATAATCAATGGAATAGGATTATTAAAACAATCTCTTTTGTAAATGCTGTTTTTGCAAAATTCGAAATCCATTAATAACAAATCTATTTTTGCATGTATATTTTCCGAGTACAAATCGTAATTGATCTGATAGTAGATTACATCATTATGAAATACCTCAGACAAAACGCTTTTTATCCAGACAGCGTTTTCATTTTCCAAAGCAATTCCTATGCGTAATTTAGTTTTATCCATAGTAGTAATAGATGTCGTGGTTAAAAATAAACGACAAAAACCTTATAATTTTAATAAAAATCAAATTTCTCTTTTAACAAGTATCGGGTATTCGGATTAATTTTTAAATCAGACAGTTCCTTTTTCGCAATCCAGCGCGCTTCAATTGCATCATCACGAGCTTTAATATCACCAGACAGATATTCCGCTATCAAATCAATAATTACATAGTGAAATTGTAGTTTACCGTTCTCGTCCCGCTCAATAACATCGAAAGAAAATACTGGGTTGCCCGCTTTTATCACCAGACTTGTTTCCTCAAAGATTTCTCTCTCAGCAGTTTCCTGCATTCGCTCGCCCGTCATTATTTTACCACCGGGAATAGCCCACTGACCTTTTGCCGGCGGATTTTTGCGCTTGACTAATAATACACAACCATTATTAAAAACAACTGCGCCAACCGCAGCTACCGGTTTTATGTTTCCGTTCATGGCGAGTCGACAATCTATTTTAATTTAAATATAAAAAATCATTTGATTCGGATCTTCCAGCATTTCTTTAAGGCGCACCAAAAAACTAACCGATTCTTTACCGTCGATAATTCTATGGTCATAAGACAGAGCGATATACATCATCGGACGGATAACAACCTGGCCATCCCGGACTACAGGACGCTCCTGGATAGTATGCATACCTAAAATAGCCGATTGCGGACTGTTAATCAATGGCGTAGAAATCAATGAACCAAACACGCCTCCATTGGTAATTGAAAATGTTCCGCCGGTCATTTCTTCAATAGTCAGCTTATTGTCACGAGCCTTTTCTGCCAGTTCGGCCACTTTTAATTCAATTTGAGCCAGACTTAGCTTTTCCACATTACGAACAACCGGCACAACTAATCCTTTCGGTGTTGAAACGGCAACTGAGATATCGCAGTAATTATGATACACAATCTCATCGTCCTCAAGCCTGGCGTTAATAACCGGAAATTCCGTTAAAGTCATACCTACAGCTTTGCTGAAAAATGACATAAAGCCCAAATTGACATTATATTTTTCTTTGAATTTTTCTTTAAATTTTTTACGCAGATCCATTATTGCCGACATATCCACTTCATTCATGGTTGTCAGCATGGCTGTACCCTGTTTAGCTTGGAGCAGTCGCCGCGCGATTGTTTTTCTGAGTGTGCTCATTTTCTCACGGCGTTCGCTGCGGTTTTCAGAATCGGTTTCTGCAGACAGACTAGCCGAGGGTTTCATGTCTTTTGACTTCGGCTTGGTTTCAGCAGGCTTTTCCTTCGCCTCTTGAGCGCCTATAGCTCTTTGGACATCCACTTTCCGAATTCTGCCCTCCGATCCCGTGCCTCTGAGCGAATTTGCGGATAAACCCGTTTCTTTGAGCATGTTTGCGGCAACAGGGGATATCTTTATTTCTTTTGCTAAGTCGATTTCGTCCGTAGCCTGTTGTTCCGGTTCAGGCAGGTTTGTATCCTCCGGTTCCGTTTCAACCCTCTGTGTCTCTTCAGCATCTGTTTCTATTTCTGCAATGACAGCACCGATAGTTACCGTATCACCCTGCTGGACCTTTAAAGTAATAATACCGCTTTTCTCGGCATTCAATTCGATGGTTGCTTTTTCCGATTCAACTTCACAGATAACCTGATCTTCATCAACATGATCGCCATTTTTAACAAGCCAATGACCAATAGTCACTTCATTAATGGATTCACCAATTGTCGGTATTTTAATTTCATAATTCATTTTGATTTCCGTTTTATATATTTGATTTTTTGATGCACGTTTAATTTTAAAGATTCAAAATTCAAGTTCTTTTTATCCACCAAACGCTTGTTCCAAAATCTTGTCCAATTCTTTTTTATGTTGTTTATAAAATCCCGTAGCCGGTGTTGCACTGGCCGGTCGGGATATAAATTCCAGCGGAACAATTTTAAAATGTTGCAGCATGTAAGCCAGAGCGCCGGCATTGGCGGGTTCTTCCTGAAGCCAAGTATATTTTTTTACATTTTTATAAGTCTGAATCACGGATTCAATTTGGCGTTTGGGCAAAGGATATATTTGTTCGATGCGAATAATGGCAATGTTTTCATTCCCATTCTCTTTCCGGTGCGCCGTTAAATCATAATAGACTTTGCCCGCACAGAATAATATTTTTTCCACTTTGTTCTTATCCGCAACCTGATCATCTATGACTTCTAAAAATTCACCATTGGTAAAATCTTCTATTGAACTTACACATTCGGGATGTCTTAATAAACTTTTTGGGGTGAATATTACCAATGGCAGACGGAAGGGATACTTCGTTTGTGAACGTAACAGATGGAATAGATTGGCAGGCGTTGTGCAATTGGTAACACGCATATTTTCATTTGCACATAGATTAAGAAAACGTTCCATCCGGGCAGAGGAATGTTCCGGTCCCTGCCCTTCATATCCATGGGGTAAATACAGAACAATGCCATTAGATCGATTCCATTTAATGGCTGAGCTGGCGATAAATTGATCAATAATAATCTGAGCGCCGTTTGAAAAATCGCCGAACTGGGCTTCCCATATGGTTAATCCCGTAGGGTTTGCACATGCATATCCATAATCAAATCCCAAAACGCCATATTCCGAAAGGGGTGAATTATACACTGTGAATTTTGCCTGCGTTTCATTGATATTATTTATGGGGCTGTATTCCCTTTCGCCATCATCGGAGTGGACGATAGCATGCCGATGGGAGAAAGTACCACGTTCAGAATCCTGGCCGCTTAACCGAACCGGACAACCTTCATAAACCAGTGAACCATAAGCTAAAAATTCACCCATTGCCCAATCAAATTTATTACCGGCAGCATAACGTTGCTTTCGATCTTGATATATTTTAGCTACTTTCTGCAACGGCGTTATCGAATCAGGAATTGAGAATACTTTATCTGCGATTGTATTTAATTTTTCCGGCTCAATCCTGGTTATCGGTTTTGGCTCCAGACTATGACGGCTAAATTTCTTTTTACGATCGCATTGATCCAGGTAGGTCGTAAAATTTGAACTTACTTTCTGTGATTTTACATCACTAAAACTTTGCTGGAGCATTTGCTTGTACTCATTTTCCATTTCGGCAGCCAGTCCCTTTTCAATCTTACCGCCAGCTAATAGTTTATCGTAATATATTTTACGGGGATCATCGTGTTTAGCAATCGTTTTGTACAATTTTGGCTGAGTAAATCTTGGCTCATCGCCTTCATTATGACCATATTTTCTGTAGCCTAATAAATCGATAAATACATCTTTATGAAATTTCTGCCGGTATTCCACAGCCAGCTCCACAGCCTGAACAACCGCTTCAGCGTCATCCGCATTCACATGAAATACCGGTGATTGAGTCACTTTGGCTACATCCGTACAATACGTACTGGAACGTCCTTCCAGATAACTGGTGGTGAATCCCAACTGATTATTTACGACTAAATGAATGGTACCACCGGTACTGTATCCTTCTAATAAAGACATTTGTATCACTTCATAAACAACACCCTGACCGGCAATAGCCGCATCACCATGAATAAGAATGGGTAAAATTTTATCATGATCGTTTTTATAGTAATTATCAATTTTAGCCCGCACGATGCCTTCAATCACCGGATTTACAGCTTCCAAATGTGAGGGATTTGGCGCTAATCCCACCATAATTTGTTTACCGCCGGAGGTTTCCACCTGGCTGGAAAATCCTAAATGGTATTTTACATCACCGGCGAAAATGGAATCGGCATATTCTGCACCTTCAAATTCTGCAAATATTTCTTCATGTTCTTTGTTCAGGATATTGGCCAGAACATTCAAGCGCCCCCGATGCGGCATCCCAATCATAAATTCTTCCATACCCCGTTTCGATCCGTGATCAATAATCGCCTGCAACGCTGGTATTAACGTTTCCCCTCCCTGCAGTGAAAAACGTTTTTGTCCGATAAATTTAGTATGCAGAAAGTTCTCAAATACAACAGCTTCATTTAATTTTTGTAAAATCATCCGCTTTTTTTTGATATCGAAATCAGGCTGGTTTTTATTTGGTTCAATTTTTTCCTGCAGCCACTGCACCTGATCTGGTTTCCGGATAAACTTATATTCAAAACCTATTGATTTACAGTAAACAGCATTTAAATGATCGATAATTGCACTAAGTGTTGCAGGTCCAATGCCGATTTCATTTCCGGCCTGAAACTCTGTTTGCAGGTCATCATCAGTTAAACCAAACTGATAAATGTTTAAATCAGGTTCATATTTGCGCCGGTTTCGTACCGGATTTGTTTTTGTGAACAGATGTCCGCGCATACGGAAGGTATTAATCAGGTTAATCACATAGTTTTCTTTACGATGCGTTTCATCAATAATCTGTTTTGCAGCAGAAGATTTTGGCTGCTCATCCAGTGCTAACTCATATCCCTGGAAAAAGACTTGCCAGCTTTTATCAACTGAATCCGGATTTTTTTTATAATCCGTATATAATTTATCAATATACTCAGGGTGGGCGTTATTCAGAAATTCCGGTTTTTGCATTTTTCCTCTTCCATATCGACGATATTATGAAATAAAGCTTAAACCATATTTAGTGGTTAATTATTTCTGATAAGTTATTAAAAAATAAGAATAAAATTAAGTAATACAAGAATTTTTTAAATACTTGCTGATGATTTAATAAATTGATTTTCCTTTGAAAGATACATATTTTAAAAATAAATATTTTCGCACAATAATCTAAAAATAAATTCAGATTGAGTAGAATGAAGGCTTTTTTTTTCTGTTATATCTTATTCACACTTGCTAAAATAGGATTTACCTCTCAAATGAATACTTTATTGCAATCTATCCCAGAAACAATTGGCGATTGGCAGCAATGCAAAGAAGTGCAGCAAATTGATTCTTCAAATATCTTTGATTATATGAATGGCGGCGCTGAATTGTATTTGGGCTATCGCTTTAATCATTTAGAAGTTTTAGAGTATTCATCTGAGGATAAAAATACCATTCTCGTTGAAATTTACCAAATGGAAACCAGTGATGATGCTTTTGGTTTACTATCAATTGATTGGAGCGGAGAGCAGGTAATGTTCAATCAAACAATCAGTTCGGATGAATTACTCGCTCCTGAAGCGCGAGCTTTATATGGAGGCGGATTACTTAGAATGGCCACAGGAAAATACTATATACGGATTCTGGCATTCAGGGAAACGACCGATGCTAAAAGCGTAATAATGCAGCTTGGTAAACTCCTGTATAAAGATTTATCATCTGAACCTGAAATTCTTCGGCAAATTCCTTTAATGGATGATATTGGCTGGATAATGAACTCAGATAAAATTACATTTTTCAGATCCTATATGGTACTCAATTCCCTTTTTTATTTAAGCCATCAAAATCTTCTCAATTTAGATCATTCAGTAAGCGCAGTAACTGTGAGCTATAATTCTCAGGTAAAAAATGTAAAACCAAGATACATACAACTCTTACTAGCAGAATATCCAAATCAAAAAAAAGCGGCTGAATCATTAAAACACTTTATTGAAGAATTTCTGCCGGAGAATACGATAATGATTGATACAGTGAAGTCATCTTATTCACATAATTTTAAAGTTGAAGAAGGCTGGCTTGTCTGTAAACTGGATAATAACTTTGTATCAATCGTATTTAATATTCCCGATCAATTATCAGCAAAACAGATTATTAATCACATATAGTTAGTCAAATATAACGGAGGGTGATTATGCAAAAACAGAAAGTTAATGCCATAACCAGAAGGGATTTTATCCGTGGCAGTTTAACCGCAGCCATCGGAGCATCCCTTGCAGGCACTAAATTTGTTCAGGCCGGTGAAAAACCATCTGTATCAAATGTAATCGTTACAAGAAATAAAGCTGTTATGGACAATGAGCTCAATATCAATACAACGGTGCTGGCAGAAATGCTTGATCAGACCATGTTAGCCATCACAGGGCAAAAGTCTGTTAATGAATCCTGGTTATCACTATTTAAAAAGGATGATAGTGTTGGCATTGTAACGACGCCTCATCTCAATCCTACCCATAAAGAGTTAGTTGATATTGTAAAAATATCATTAAACCAAATTGGCATATCAGATAAAAATATTAAAGTTTCCAACAAACCTGAAAATTGCACAGCCCTGATCTGTATGCCCGCGCTAAAAGCGCACTGGTTAACCGGTATTGGCACGGTAATAAAAAATTATATCATGTTTTCCGGCCGGCCCAGAGACTATCATAATCAGGATAGCGCTAAACTTGGCGAAATCTGGCATTTGCCTGAAGTAAAAGGAAAAACAAAATTAATTCTGGTCGATGCCCTGCATCCATTATGTGATAAGGGTCCTCAGGTTGATCCAAGATATAAATGGGCGTATAAGGGATTAATTGCCGGTATCGATCCGGTTGCCGTTGATACAATATGTCTAAAAATTATATCCACGAAAAGGGATTTAATTAAAGGCGAATCCTGGCCTTTATCGCCTCCGCCTTTATGTGTAGAAGCCGCTGACAAAGTTTATGGGCTGGGAACCAGTGATTTTAAAAATATCAAGATTCAGACAATTGGCTGGAAGGAAGACTTACTATTATCTTAATTCAAAACAAATTTAAATTATAATCCTGGTAACTATATGCATAAGAAAAGAATGGATCATGAACCGCCATCTGCAATCAGCAAAAATAACTGGCGTTATCATCATTTAGGAATTCCAACGGAACAGGTTCATCCAAATGAAAAATATATAGAGAAATATAAAATGTTTGTATCCGGATTTGAGGCCAGTCCATACGGTATTGAATGGATGCGCTTTGAATTGGATAGTCCGGTTTCAAAAATTATCCAAACTGTTCCTCACATCGCCTTTGAAGTGGATGACCTGGAATTAGCGGTTATTGGTAAAGAACTAATTGATGAAATTACTTCGCCATCGAAAGGAATCCGTGTTGCCATGATTTTAGATAATGGAGCGCCTATTGAGTTAATAGAGTTTGGTTAATACTTAAACTGCTTATTAGTTATTTAAAAATTCTTACCCAGTATATTGTATTTAAAAGTTATTCCCATTGAAATTCGATTGGCTCTGTAATCAAATGGAGATTCATCCCTTAACCCAATGGCAACAGAATACTGGAAATGCCATTTGATATATTTATATCCCACCCTCACGAAAAACGATGGTTCAATAAACTGATTAAATATATGTTCCACACCGGGAATATTCTCACTTGTGGTGCTAAATTTATAGAAATCAACATAATTGTAACGTATCGCTCCACCCAGATCCACAATATCTTTACTCATACCAAGAGCGCTCTGGAAAAAATATTTACGATACTTTCCTTTTGCCATTAATTCATTATCGCCAAAGAAAACATAGCTGTCGTAAGCTTCGGATTCTCCATGCCCCATGCCCATATGCATGGTGTAACGACCTGAGCTTCCCATACAGTGATAAAACCCGATTGCGCCTTCCTGATATTTGTGTTTCAAATAGTCCTCATCATTATTCTCGTTATTGGTACTATCTTCTTTAAGATAGGATGCGGCGCCGTATAAATATAAATTATCTGTCATTGCAAATGAAACCTGACCATCATATCCCGTAGAACCAACAAATCCTGAAACACTTAAATCACCGTTTTCTTCATAAAATGTTGTATGGGCAACATTGGGTACATAAACAGCAGCGCAAGAGCTAAAGATAAAGGCTGCAGAAATTAAAATAAAAATCTTTTGGATTGACAACCGCATAATAACCTCCTGAAGTGATGGAATGTTATCCCCCGGCTTCACGTCATACTTTCGACGATGAAATAAAAATGTTTAGCAACATATATTAATTCTTAAAAATAACCTGTGATTTTTATCATCTGCTATTTAAGTACCATCATTTTACGGGTTTGAGAATAGCCTTTGTCTGTAGTTAAGCGATAATAATAAATTCCGCTCGAAACATCGGATGCATCCCACTCAATTGTATATGTACCTG
>JAFGKZ010000209.1 GCA_016928315.1 Calditrichaceae bacterium | reverse complement strand
TTGAAAATAACATGTTTAAACACTTAATTAAAGCCTGTCTTAACACTCAGACCATTACTTTTGCTGAGCTAAGGACATAATCATTTAAATTATATTATGGAATAAGGTTTTAAAAGCATGGAAAGTAAATACAATGTTTAAACCCAAATTTTTCACCCTGCTTCCCCGGATGACGCGGACTCAACTGTTAAATGATTTCAGCGCGGGCATTATTGTCGGAATTGTAGCCCTGCCCCTGGCTATTGCCTTTGGCATTGCTTCGGGTGTTTCCCCGGAAAAAGGATTGATCACCGCTATCATCGGCGGATTTATTGTTGCCTTCCTTGGCGGCAGCCGGGTGCAGATCGGCGGGCCAACCGGCGCATTTATTATTATCGTTTACGGCATTGTTCAGCAGTTCGGCGTAAACGGATTGATTGTTGCTACCCTGATGGCCGGTGTTATTCTGGTCATCATGGGATTCGCCCAGCTCGGTTCGATCATCAAATTTATACCCTACCCGGTGGTGGTAGGATTTACCAGCGGTATCGCCGTAGTTATTTTTTCCAGCCAGATTAATGACTTTTTCGGCATGAAAATAGAAAATCTGCCGGCTGATTTTATTGAAAAGTGGGTGGAGTACCTGAATCATTTATCATCTATTAATTACCCGACATTATTCATCGGTCTGTTATCACTGGCGATTATTCTATTCTGGCCGAAGGTCTCACGGAAAATCCCGGGATCCATCATCGCGATAATAATATCAACCATTCTGGTTCAAGCCTTTAATATGAATGTTGATACCATTGAATCCCGCTTTGGATCCATTCCCTCTTCTTTCCCGGCGCCTTCATTACCGGAAATAAATTACGATCTTATCAAACAGCTAATTCCATCGGCAACCACCATTGCCATTCTGGCTGCGATTGAAGCGCTGCTCTCCGCTGTAGTTGCCGATGGTATGATCGGATCGAAACATAAATCCAATATGGAACTGGTTGCCAACGGTGTGGCTAATATCGTTTCCCCTCTGTTTGGCGGCATACCCGTTACCGGGGCCATTGCCCGGACGGCGACCAATATTAAAAACGGTGGAAGAACTCCTGTTGCTGGAATTGTTCATGCGGTAACCCTGCTGGGTATCATGCTGCTGCTGGGACAATGGGCTAAACTTATACCCATGGCATCCCTGGCGGCCGTGCTGATCGTAGTTGCTTATAATATGAGCGAATATCATGTATTTAAACGGTTGTTAAAAAGTCCCCGCAGTGATGTTGCCGTTCTCTTAACCACTTTCGGACTCACTGTAATATTCGATCTGACAATTGCCATTCAGGTTGGAATGATTCTGGCGGCCATCCTGTTTATCCGGCGTATGGCGAATGTTGCCAATGTGAGTATTATTACGCGTGAGCTGCAGGACTCTGAAGAGGGCGAAGAGAAAAGTGACATCCATAAGAAGACCGTTCCGGACGGCGTTGAGGTCTATGAAATTAACGGACCGTTTTTCTTTGGCGCCGCGGCTAAATTTAAAGAGATTATGCGGCAGGTAGAAAATCCGCCAAAAATTTTAATCCTGCGTATGCGCAATGTTCTGGCCATGGACGCCAGCGGACTTAATTTATTGAATGAAATTTTCCGGGAAAATAAGAAAGCAAATATACAGCTGATTCTTTCCGGAGTTCATGCCCAGCCGCTCTACGCACTGACCAAATATAATTTGTACGATGAAATTGGTGAAGAAAATATGTTTGGCAATATCGACGACGCGCTGGACAGAGCACGGGAACTATTGGGATTGCCGAAAAAAGGCCGCCCTGATGACTTTACTCCTGTCGTAAAGCGGGAAATGGAATAAAGGCGCCTGTATCATAATCTCTGTATCTCACTCGAAAAATAGCATTATTATTATTTTTTAATTATTTTTGATCATCTTTTTCTTTATAAGCATATCATGAGGATTATTATGCCGTTAAAAACTATAAAAAAATTGCTGACCTTATTTCCGATTTTAGCGCTCACCCATTGTTTTACATACAGCCCGGACTGGCAGATTCCGGAGCCTGTGGATTTAAAAACCGATATTACTGTTCTTTTACAAGAAGCGGATACCCTGGTACGATATGCTGACAGCAAAGAAAAATTAATGCACATAATCAGCATTTATGAAAAAGTAATTCAGACTGATCCACAGAATTATAAAGCACTTTATGAATTGGGCCATCTGTACCTGTTAACTGGTGACGGTTATTCTGTGAAACTCAGTGAGAAAAAAAATTTCTTCAAAAAAGCCCTTTATTATAATGAACAGGCCATGTATACGAATTCCTTATTTAAGGAACAAATCGATGCCGGCGCTGAGGTCTGGGAAGCTGCAAAAGTTCTGCAAGAAAGAGATATGGACCTGATGCTGTTCTGGACAACGGCCGTATTCTATTACTATAAGGAGTGTTTGGGAGCGTTTGGCCAGATGATCAATTATCATTGGATTCGTAGAGCTAAGGCAATGATGGAGCAGTTATACAGTATCAACCCCGAACATGCCGGCGGCGCGCCCTATTTTACCAAAGCATTATACTACCTGTCTATTCCCGCAAGTGTGGGCGGTAATAAAAAGATTGCCGAAGAACTCTTTGCCAAAGCTATTGAAACGGGACCGGATTGGCTGCTGAATCGCTGGGGACGCGCCAAGTATTTTCATGTGAAGATGCAAAACCGCGAGGCCTTTAAACAGGATCTGGAATGGATTCTTAAACAGGATATTGATACAATGAAAGGCCACCCGGCCTGGAAAATCTATTTTATGAAGGATGCCCAAAACATGCTGACCCGTATCGATGATCTATTCTGATGCCAGCAGGATGTGACATGTAATTATTTATTACGATGGTTTATTAATGGCAATAATTTTTATATATTTCACAAATCAAAGCGGCTTGAGCGATAGGCGGATTAATTCCGTGTTAAAACACGTACTGATTCCGTATAATACGCAGGCCTATGTATAGTAATTTTTTATAGTTATATAGATTTCGTTTAAAAAGTTTTA
>JAFGKZ010000208.1 GCA_016928315.1 Calditrichaceae bacterium | reverse complement strand
TGAATATAAATTATTTAATAATATTATTAGTCATCATCCTTAGTTGTAGTATTTTTGAACCAGATAATGAGTCAAAAAATCTGGTTGGAACAACTTGGAAATTGATTGAAATCAGAAATAGTGATAATCATCTTATATTCAAAACTGGATCTGATTGGTCGTATTGGATAAAATTTCAGGAGGATGGAAGTGCTCTTGCTAAGGATGCTTGTAATGATTGTTCAGGAAATTATACAAAAGATGGTGAAAATATTGATATCAGTCTAAGTTGTACAGAATCAGCATGCTCCACTCCACCCCCTTCTCTTGGTTATAGTTATGAGATAAATCATTCAATTTCTTATGAAATAGATTCTGATAAGTTAAAAATAAAGGTATTCTATTCAAATTTTGGAGAAAGAATTTTAATTCATAAAGCAATAGATTAAATAATTTATACTGGTATCTATTATAGGAATCAAAACAAAAGGATGAGACTAATAACAAGTTGAGGAAAAAAGCACCTAAGCGTCTACAGCTACCATTGTGGAGTTATTTTACAAAGGTGATGAAACCCAGGGATTTTATATGAGAATAGATCGTCCTTATCTTTTTGTAATCCGTGAACGAGTAAATAATACCATATTATTTATTGGTAAAATTTCAAATCCTGTATGGGAGAATTAGAAATTGATCAGAGAAAATATGAGTCATTTACATATTTTTTTAATGCTGATTTTAGGAGCCCTATTCCTGCTATTAACTGATACCACAGCACAAACGTCTGCTTATCACAGTATTGTGTTTCCATATGATACTGACAACCGCCTGGTTATGACTACGGGTGGAATTGTTAGTGCCAATCCGGATCCTGTTACCGGTATTCAGTTAAATTCTGCAGGCCTGGCATTTTATGACAATCCTACTCTTTTCATTGGCTACTCAATTCGGAATTCTTCTTATAGTTTGGATTATGAATACTATGATGACAAAAAGTTTTCCGAAAAATTCACTCGCAATCCGGGTTATATATCTTTTATCCTCCCTATATTTATTAAAGATAAAAAAATCGTATTGTCCGGTGCTTTTCAAGGAATCGGATCGCCGGAAATAGAAATTTGGGAACAGATCGATTCCGATCAGGATTTAATTATCGAACATAGCCGGAAGGGCGCGGTTTCCAAAATTGATTTATCTATAAGTAGTCATATTTTTAAACAATTAGGTATTGGCATGGGTCTTTCAAAATGGTCCGGGAATTGGTCTTGGAGTGATCAATCTGATTTAGAAACCATCGGATATGGCCGATTTAACTATTCGGGGACTAGCTTTAATCTCACTTCGCTATATCAATGGTCAAAAGTCAAAATTGGAATATTATATTATTCCCCCTTTCAATTAATGAAGTCCTCAAAAATCAGGACGACAAATTGGTATTCCAATGATTTTCAATTCCTGAACCAAAAATTCAATGGCGCTGCCCGTTTTGGACTGATCTATTTAATCAAACCAGCATTATCGATAGGAATTGATTATCGATGGCAGGATAAAATCACGATTGAAAATAAATATACAGATAGCCTGCGAACACCGAATACACTTAAATATGGAGAATCACATCAGATAGCAACAGTATTAGGTAAAGATTTTCACTGGCGCACAATAATGCTTCCTCTTTATATAGGGTATCAATATAACATACTCCCAGCCACGCCTGATAATTACACATTGGGCTATCAGCATATCAGGATAAGAAATGGACATAATGACCAGCATTCCGTCTTTGCTGGATTAAATATTATATACAAATCATACGGATTATATCTGGCTGCAGGTTGGAAAACAGGATCGGTTTATATTGATGATAATTATTATATAGTTCCCCCTTGGAGCTGAGTCGCTTATACTTCGTCAAGTTATGACGTTAGATATTCAATTTTCAATTTTAATGCAGGTGTTTCTTATTCTTTTAATTAATATTTTAAATTGGAGTGAACATTAATGAAAAAATTTATCATCATAGTTTTAATAATTATTCCTACACTTGCTTTCTCACAGCTTATTGGAATTAAATCAGTCCCATTAGCCACCGGCGATCAATTCAATTTATACCCGGCATTAAATTACGGTATGGCTGGATTAACTATTGCTGTGGACGATTCACTTAATGATGCATTCCATAATCCCGCGAAGGGTGATTTTATAACTAATGGTAATATTTTTACTTTGCCTTATTTCTATACAATTACCAATGATTTGGGTTCGGCACAGAATTTCCCTATCGGTTTTAATTATTCAAACGGAACCTGGTTTAGCGGCGGAGCCTTCTCCCTTCAGCAACTGAAACGATCCGATGACAATAATAGTCTGGTCGATCTGGATGATTCCAATACAAATTTATATTTACATGGCTTTCTTGGAAAAAAATTAGAGACATCCGGTACCGCGATCGGAATCGGCATATCCGTGGCAAAATTAAAAGGCGTTGACGGCGTTGATTTACTTTATGCCAATAGTACAAACGTTGAACAGTCTGGTGAAGTTATCGATGGCCGGATCGGTATTTTTAAAGAGTTCAGCAAAGGTCAGCATTTTGAAATTATGGGATTGTATCACTACCTGAATATGCGTCATGATGTCAGCTATCGCAACTGGATCTGGGTAGATGATTTGATGCACGATGCAATACAGGAAAATGTAGTGAGAAATGAAGATAAATCAGAAACTTATGGCGTGCATCTCGGCTATACGCATCCGCTGGGCAGCCACGGCTGGCGGGTAGGAGCCATAGTCACCGGAAACTGGAAGAGTCATCCCAAACTTCCCAACTATGAACTGCAGAATATCCCGCGTGATCCCGGCGATACCGACGCCTATAATATCGGCTTTGGAATATCAAATGAAAAAACCAGCGGTGTTTTTGGATTTGACGTTATTTATGAACCCATCTGGAGCCATACCTGGGCGGATGCAGGAGAACCGGTGACCTCTGCATCCGGCAGAATTATAAATAGCGGTGAAGTAACCGTGGATAATGATTTCGAGTTTTCAAATATTATTATGCGCTTTGGTTTGAAAAAAAATAATAATAAGAAAGCCAGCTTCCAGTTTGGTGTGCAGGCCCGGGCGATAAGTTATGAACTGGATCAATACAATTTTATTGAGGAAAGACAGCGCGATCTGATTGAGGACTGGGTGGAGTTTACTGTGGCCTGGGGATGGATTATTAATTTTACCGATTTTAAATTTTTATACCAGGGATCGCTGTTAGCCGGCGCCGGACGGCCTGGTGTGGCAAATAATTTTGGTATTATGCCTGCATCGGATACCAGCGCAGATTATATTGTTGCCCCCAGCGGATCATTAACACTGGAAGATGCTTATGTATTTACTCATCGATTTACTTTTTTAATCCCCCTTGATTAAAGGATGGATTCGTGTAATAATATCAGGAGACTTACTTATGTGTCAAAAAATTGTATCAATGATTTTTGGATTATGCCTATTGATTACCTTTAGTTGCGAGGTGAATAGAAATCCAATTGCTTCAAATTCATGTGCAGATACTACCGATGGGCATTGGTGGGATGATGATTCTATTCATGTTAGAAAACCAAATATTTATATCTATCCTGCTCAAAAAATGAATTTAGCGCTCAAAGTTGTTTTTCCACAAGGCGGATCAATTACCGAATCCATACCATTATATAACGACATTTGGAATATCGAAGTGGAACCTTCCGGACTTATTGACAATCAGTACACCTTCCTGTATTATGAATGTAAAATTGCAGATCAATTCAAATATAATGCAGGCTGGCAGATTAAAGGCACTCAACTGGAAAACTTTTTCAGAAACAATCTATCTGAAACCGGATTTATTGAATCAGAAATCAAAGATTTTGTTGAATACTGGATTCCAAGGTTAGAATCATCAGATGACTACTTAATCTATCCACAATTTTGTGCAGATATCGATCCTTTTATTGAATTGCAATTTTCTAACGAACCTGAAAGCTTGTTGAGACTTTTGTACGTAATTGAGACAAAACAAATTAATGATGAGGTTAAGCTGCCTGAACCTGTAATCCCGGAATTTGTGCGAAAAGGTTTTACCGTAACGGAATGGGGCGTTATATTAAAATAAAAAGTCAATTATTACATACCTGAATAAACGGAGTAGGTTATGAAAGTGATAATATATACTCTTACCATACTTTCAGTGTTAATCTTTTTCTGCGAAAAATAATGTTAAACAATTACTGGATTGAAAAAATTATAACAGTAGTTAATTGTAAATATGGAGAAAACGCATGAATAGATTAATTTACCTAATTGTGACATTATCAATTGCCGCTCTTATTTCATGCAGCAAAGACAATAATCCATTAGATTTCCAGGAGGAAGAGAAAATCAGGCCAGCTGGTTATTGTACCATCGATGGACTTGAAATCACATTTAACGATACCTGTTCTTATAACTTTATCGTCAACTTTCTGTCAGGATTTGATTCGATAGAAATGCGTTATTTATCCTTTGGCCGTGAATTTGATTTATATGCCGATTCTGCTGGTGGAGATTATTGGTTAAAATATTTTAAAGATGATTCAACCTTACAGTTTGTCAATGTTAATCGCATATCAGATTCTCTAAGAATTCATATAACAACAACAGGTGAAAAAACTCTTGACGAAGAACTGAAATATTTTTCCTCGATTAACCATCTCCAAATTCTAAATGTGGATGAACTTCAAAGAACAGCATATATTGGCGTTCCAGTTGATACTGAGGATATATGGAAAGAAAAATTTGAAGAATACTTTTTTATCGAACAGGTCTTAATAATAGGAATTTGTGTTGAATCTTGATTACAAGATAACTGGTGGTTTTTATTCCACTGTTTCATTATATATAGAATTAATTGAGGATAAGATCATGCAAACAATAAAATGTATTTTTATTATCATTTTTTCAATGTTTATCATCTCCTGCGAAAAGCAATCGACTGATTTGAATACTGATATCGAACCAATCGGTAAAATGTCGCTTCAGATAGACATGTCACAAGCGCCTGCCGAAGTTGTAAAGATTGTCGGTACACTTTCGCGACACGGTTTTGAGGATATAATTGTCCATTTTGATATCGAAGGCGAGTCCGCAACCGCCCTTGTTGAAAATTTAGCGCAGGGTACCTGGAAACTCAGAGTAGATGCCTATAATGATTCCGATATCATCATATATACCGGATCCACAAATGTGTATGTAACCTCTGGAGTAGTCACGCCGGTTCATTTACAGCTGAATCCGGCAACTGGGAGTATTTATATTACCGTAGACTGGGGCGATTCAGGAAGAGAATGGGGTGAGATTGAACATGGCATAAGAATATCGATTAACCTGGATGATAAAGAACTAATGCCCTATGACAAAGCATATTCGAATATACTGGTTGAAAATGTATCAGGAGATTCAATGTCGTATGAAGCATATGTTAGTTTTTGTCTGTATGACTCATCCGATATTCTCAGATACCAGGCATATTTTAATCTTACAGGGCATGATTCGTCAGATTATTTTCATCCAATTTCCTTAATCTCATTTAATGAGGGCAACCTTATTAACCGGACATTTGAAATCACAGGTCTCCCCTGGGTATCGCCGATAAGTTCAAAACCGCCGGATAAGAATTTTTACGATCTCATCCAATCCGGTCAATATAATTTGCAACTGCAAATCGAACCGATTTTATCAGTCTTGAGTCCTGTCCCGATACAACCTGTTTTATCAAACAAAATTTTAGTGAACATAAAATCGGCAGAATCTGAAAAAAGTATTTATTACAATTCTTTTGAATCAGCGGCTGATACGGCAGGCTTTTCAGGAAATGGCTACTATGATTTTAAAGATGAACCATCGCCCGATGGCGGCGAATATTCGCTTTATGTCAGCGGCGGTTGTATCTGGCCCCATGTGAGTGTTGAAATTCCGGCACAAGAAACCGACGGTTACTATCAACTGGCAGGCTGGGGACGCAATCTGGAAATTGGCGGAATTGTAGAATTACACAATAATTTGCGCATACCGAATGAATCAATTTATTTTAATGTAAACGATTCAGCTTGGACACACTATGCCGCGGATTCTATATTATTTTGTCCAACCGGTCAGTCAATGACTTTGGTGATGGGGGCTGGTGGAATAGTTTCCAGCGCCATGCTGGTAGATCAGATTGAAATTGTAAAAATTAGTACCAAATGATGTCAGTTTGTATAAACTGTTATTTCGGATTTTATACAAATTGGATTTTTTGTTGTGGGACGTACACTATTTAAAATTAAGTATTAGTTTGAGGACATCTCATGTATAGACTTTTTTTAAGTATCATTTTACTGCTAACTTTTGAGTGCAAGTATGGAAATGATGCTGACTTCGATTTTGAACTTATTACAACCAGATTTTTTACTTCTGATACAAATAATATTGAAAAAACTACTTTTAAATCTCAGGAAGAATTTATTGTAAAATTTGAGGTAAATA
>JAFGKZ010000207.1 GCA_016928315.1 Calditrichaceae bacterium | reverse complement strand
TAATTGATCCCGTTCAGTATTCATATCATTTGATAAATTTTTTAATTCTTTGGATTGGAAGGCATATTCGAATGTTTTAATGGCTTTTTCGGTTTTCAGTTCTAATTGATAGATGTAGGCAAGCAGCGTTTTTGCCTCCAAATAATAATCTGAACTATAAAATATATCAGTAAGCAATTCTAAATTTTTACGGGCATAGCTGTAATCTTCGGTTTCATTATCCGGTTTGGCTAATTCCCGTTTATAATAAGCCCAGCCATAACCGATAAGAACGCGGTCATAATTAGAATAACTTCCCGGAATTATATCAAAATGACTGATGGCAGCCGTATAATTACCCAGCTCATAATTAAGATAGCCTAATTTCAACAACAGCAATGATCTGAAATCAGGATCAATCCCGGGTGTATTAAAGAGCTCGGTAAAAATTTTCATTGATTCATCAAAGTTACCTGCGCCGGCATAAGCTTCGGCCATGGCAAATCGCGTTTCGCGATAGTATTCAGAGGAAGCCGGCACTTCAAAGCCTAAATTAATTGTCTGATCATAACGCTGGCTTTTTAACCCGGCAATCACGCCTAAAAACCGGCATTCATCCAACCCGGGATCGGAAGATGATACAATTGCCTGCATACGATCCAGATTTTTGAAAACCTCGTCATAACGGCCAAAATGAAAATCAATATACATTATTTTTTTATACGCCGTTGAAATATACTGGGAAGAAGGATATCGCTGCATTAATAATTTTAAATCCTGTTCGGCCTGATTGTAGCGGCCGAGTGCGTAATTCGCATCACCTTTATAGTAAAGGCAGTCATCCAGCATACCAATATCTTCATAACGAGCATATATTTCACCGAAAAGACGTTCAGCTAAATCGTACATGCCAAAATTAAATGCTTCTGATGCTTCAATAATTTCGCGATCCAGCATACGGCGCCTCTGTTCGGCAGAACCGCTTTTTATCATGCGGTTTTTAATAATCTGAACATCCGTCCATCTTTTTTGATATTCAAGACGATTATTAAATTTCCAGGCTTCGTAAACATCAAATATATTGGCATCCGGATTCACAGAAAAATCCGGTTGTATTCCTGCACTCTTACCAAAGGACTGGGCAAAATCATTCTGAGTTGTTCTAAGTTCAGCGGCAAAATTCGGATCCTCTTCCAACCGGGCATTCGGATCCAGTTTAATCATTTCTTCTGCAACGTATAACAACTGCACGGCTTCTTCAATAACTTTTTGTTTCTTAAAATCAACAGCGCCCTGCTTAATGGTGTTATCTATTTCTTTTTCGATATTGACGATAAAATTATTTAATGAATAGGAACCACTTCTATTCAAACGGTCTTTAAGCTCACGCACTTCGCTTAACCGGCGTTCCAAACGATCAAAATAACCGCGATGAATATTCGGCACACTGCCCACCCGTTCTGTAATTTCCTCATTCAACATCCGCATCTGTTTAACCATAAAGCGTTCCTGACGAATAGCATCTTTGCTAAAATCAGTGAGCAATTCATCAATATATGCTTTAATGGCGGCATTATATCGAATCAGGTTAGCGGTTTCATCTTGAGCTTTTAGGGGCAGAGAAAGCAGGATTGAAACCAGGACATATGCGAGGATATTAGAAAGTTTTTTTTCTTTCATGATCAAGCCCTGCAAATTATTGACAATGTTCAACTTGAATAATGAACTTAATTTAATATTATTTCAATCGTAGTCAAGAAAAATGGTCGTAATTTGTTGAAATTTCTGTAATAACAGTCTTTAATTTTATTTCCTGATTTTTTATTTAGTTAGCGAAATTTTGCTACTTTAAGTCGATTCAACGCTCTGGCAAGGGCTAACTGTGCTCTATCGATATCAACCTCGTCCATTTTTTGCTGCAATCTTTTTTCGGCACGCTCGCGCGCTTCTTTAGCTCGATCTACATTTATGGTATCTGATAATTCGGCAGATTCGACAATAATTCTTATTTCATTCTTATCAATTTCGCAAAATCCGCCGCTGGTAGCCAAATATTTTATCGATCCGGTTTTCTCTATTATTTTAATTGAACCAATACTAAGCAATGATAACATGGCCGCATGATTTTTTAAAACCTGGAACTGGCCGAGCGCACCAGGTATATGGCAGCTTTCAACGTCTGCCTGATAGGCAATGCCAAACGGCGTTACAATTTCCACACGTAAATCGGTCACAGTATAACAATCCTATATATAACAACACAATGTTTTAAAATATTGGTGCTGCCTATGTTAAATGCTTTAACCAACTTTATTCATCTTTCATTTTTTTAGCGTTTTCAACAGCTTCTTCAATATCGCCGACCATCCAGAATGCCTGTTCAGGAATATCATCATATTCACCTTCCACCAGTCCCTTAAATCCCCTGATGGTATCTTCCAGTTTTACATATTTACCCGGCGTACCGGTAAATTCTTCTGCCACAAAGAATGGCTGTGAAAGGAATCGCTGAATTTTACGTGCGCGTGATACAACCTGTTTATCTTCATCGCTCAATTCATCCATACCAAGGATAGCAATAATATCCTGCAGGTCTTTATATTTCTGCAGCACTTCCTGCACCGTTTTTGCAACCATATAATGCTCATTACCCACTATACGTGGATCAAGAATACGTGATGTGGAATCCAATGGATCCACAGCCGGATAAATGCCCAATTCAACAATCTGGCGTGAAAGCACGGTCGTAGCATCCAAATGGGAGAAGGTAGTTGCCGGGGCCGGATCGGTTAAATCATCTGCCGGAACATAAATAGCCTGCACGGAAGTAATTGAACCTTTTTTGGTTGAAGTGATTCGTTCCTGCAAAGCGCCCATTTCCGTAGCCAGAGTCGGCTGATAACCCACAGCGGAGGGCATGCGGCCCAGCAAAGCTGACACTTCGGAACCGGCCTGCGTAAAACGGAATATATTATCAATAAACAAAAGAACATCTTTACCTTCTTCATCTCTAAAATACTCAGCTGTGGTTAAACCGGTCAATCCCACACGCTGGCGCGCGCCGGGCGGTTCATTCATCTGGCCAAAAATAAGAGCGGTTTTATCTATGACACCGGAACTCTTCATTTCCAGCCACAGGTCGTTACCTTCACGGGTACGCTCACCCACACCGGCAAATACGGAATAGCCGCCATGTTCGGTCGCGATGTTGCGGATCAGTTCCTGAATAAGAACTGTTTTGCCAACGCCGGCGCCGCCAAATAATCCGGTCTTGCCGCCTTTTGAATACGGTTCCAATAAATCAATCACCTTAATACCGGTTTCTAAAATTTCATCGGATGTGCTCAGCTCTTCCAGGCTGGGCGCCGGGCGATGGATCGGATAGCGCTTTGATGTTTTAATCGGCCCCTGCTCGTCAATCGGTTCGCCGATAACATTAATCAGGCGTCCCAGGGTTTCCGGTCCAACCGGCACAGAAATCGGTTCACCCAAATCAACCGCTTCCATCCCGCGCATTAATCCATCGGTGGAATCCATAGCCACTGTACGAACAATATTTTCGCCCAGATGCTGCTGCGTTTCGGTAATCAGTTCGCTGCCGTCATCACGCTTTATTTTGATGGCATTGTAAATTTCCGGTAATTCGCCTTTTTCAAATTCGATATCGAGTACAGGGCCAATGATTTGAGTTATTTTTCCCTTGTTCATAAATAATATCCTAAAGTTTTATATCAATCTTTTTATTTCTATTCTTTCAAAGCTTCGGCACCGCTGACAATCTCGGTAATTTCAGTTGTAATGGTCGCCTGCCGTGAACGATTATAGAATATGGTCAACTTATCAACAATTTCCTGGGCATTCGTAGTTGCATTTTCCATGGCTGTCATTCGGGCAGCCTGCTCAGCGGCATTACTTTCCAGAAGCATTCGCCATATCTGGATATTTAAATTCTTCGGAATGACTTCATTCAAAATAGTCTTTTTATCCGGCTCGTAAATAAAGTCCACCTGTGATTTATCCTGCTCAGATTCTTCATCCGGCTTAAACGGCAAAAACTGTTCACTGATTACCAGTTGGCTGATAGCCGATTTAAACTCATTGTATACAATTTCAATACGATCGTATTTTTTTGATTTATACAGACTGACCAGGTTTCTTGAAATTTCAACCGCATCCTGAAAATCGAGCCAGTTAAAAAAGTTTATTTTATGATCTTCTATAGGGTAATTTCTTTTTCTAAAAAAATCATAAGATTTCCGGCCGACAGTATAGATGGCATATTCATCTTGTTGATGATTTTTCAGGCGGTCCAGCAAACTGCGGAATATATTGCTATTAAACGCACCACACAATCCGCGGTCTGCAGCGATAACAACAAACAACGTTTTCTCTACCGGACGGCCTTCCATTAAAGGTACCCCGCTATTTTCTGAAACGGTTGCGGTTAAATCAGCAATTAAATCACGCAATTTATAAGCATAAGGGCGGATGGCTAATATACTATCCTGCGCTTTACGCATCTTAGCCGCCGCAACCATTTTCATTGCTTTGGTAATTTGCTGCGTACTGTGTATGCTTGAAATTCGCGTGCGTATTTCCCGCAGTGTAGCCATGCTTAATCCTCGACCTTAAAGCTTGTTGTAAAACTTTCGATGGCTTTGGATAATTTATCCTTTATATCATCGGACAAAACTTTTTCTTTGGCAATTTGCGGGAGCAGTTCCGGATGTTTTATATCCAGGTATTCAATCATATCTTTTTCAAACCGGCTTAAAACACTAACCGGCAGTTTATCAAGATATCCGTTGGTCGCCGCAAAAATAATGGCAATCTGACGTTCAAACTGCATTGGCTCGTACTGCCCCTGTTTGAGAATCTCTACAAGACGCTCTCCACGGCGTAACTGTCTCTGGGTAGCTGCATCCAGATCCGATCCAAATTTTGCAAAGGCTTCCATTTCACGGTATTGGGCTAAATCCAGACGCAGACGTCCGGCAACCTGTTTCATACCTTTTATCTGAGCATTACCCCCTACACGGGATACGGAAATACCCACATTGATCGCGGGACGTACGCCGGAATAAAACAATCCTGATTCTAAAAAGATCTGGCCGTCTGTAATCGAAATTACATTTGTAGGAATATAGGCGGACACATCACCGGCCTGGGTTTCGATTATCGGTAAAGCGGTTAATGAACCGCCGCCCAGTTCATCGCTCAATTTTGCAGCCCGTTCCAGAAGACGGGAATGCAGATAGAATACATCACCAGGATAGGCTTCACGTCCCGGAGGACGACGAAGGAGTAGGGAAACCTCGCGATAAGCCCAGGCGTGTTTGGTTAAATCATCATATACTATGAGTGCATGACGTCCATTGTCACGGAAATATTCACCAATGGCAGCGCCGGAGTAAGGTGCTATATACTGAAGCGGCGCCGGATCACTGGCGCTTGCCGCAACTATGATACTATGTTCCATGGCGCCATGTTCTTCCAGGGTGCGCACCACCTTAGCAACCGTTGAAGCTTTCTGACCAATAGCAACATAAATACAAATTACGTCTTTACCGTTCTGGTTGATTATTGTATCAAGTGCAACAGCCGTTTTGCCTGTCTGACGGTCACCGATAATTAATTCACGCTGTCCCCTGCCGATTGGGATCATCGAGTCAATGGCTTTGATACCAGTAGCCAGCGGTTCTTTTACAGGTTGCCGTGTAACCACACCGGTTGCTTTACGCTCAACAAAGGCTGTATGATCGGTTTTAATATTGCCTTTACCATCAATTGGCAGTCCAAGGGGATTAACCACCCGGCCTACAAGTGCATCACCCACCGATATCTGGATAACTTGTTTTGTCCGTTTAACCGTATCACCCTCTTTTATAAGTCTGTCTTCGCCAAACAGAATAACGCCCACATTATCTTCCTCCAGATTGAGCACCATTCCCATTACTTCGTGCGGGAATTCAACCAGCTCACCGGCCATTACTTTTTCCAGGCCATGAACACGGGCAATACCATCGCCAACCTGTAAAACCGTACCAACTTCATAAACATCGGTTTCTTTTTCAAAGCCTTTTAATTGCTCTTTTAATATCGCAGAGACTTCATCCGGTCTAACTGCATTACTCATCGAAACTACCTCTTTATTTTAATCACTGAACAATCAGTCGTTCCCGTAATTTGTTCAATTGAAAACGTATACTGTTATCAATTATAATATCTTCAACTTTTACAATAAATCCGCCAATAATCGATGGATCAAGCCGTTTATCGAAAACAATAGACTTACCGGTCATTTTCTCAACATTCTTTTTAATCTTATCCATCTGAGCATCGCTCAGATCAACCACACTGACCAGCTCGCCTTTAAGTATATTGCGATGTTCATCCAGCAGCAATCGAAACTGTTCAATACAATCAGGTAAGAATGAAGAACGTTTTTTACTGGTCAACAATTGCAGAAAATTGTAACCCGTATCCGACAATTTACCTTTAAATAATTTTGCCAAAATTTTCGCCTTCTCACTTTCACTGATCAAAGGATTCGCTGTGAACAAACTAAAATCCTCACTTTCCTTCAGAAGATTTTCCATTTGTGTAAGATCATTTTCCAGTTGTTCCAGCTTTTTCTCTTCAACACCTAATTGAAAGAGGGCTTTGGCATATCGTTTGGCAACCCGGCTCAATGGTTTTGTTCCTCTTTAATTCTTTTCTGATTTGGGCATGGAATTAGTGTATTCGTTGATGATTTTATCATGCTCACTTTTATCTAATTTTTGAATGATGATTTTTTCTGCCGCCCCGATTGCCAAATCAGCAACTTCAGCGCGCAGACTGGACAAAGCGCTTTCCTTTTGCCTGTCGATTTCCTTTTTGGCATTCTCGATAATTTTATCCGCCTCTTTGCGTGCCGTTTCAATCATCGATTGCTTGGTCTTTTCTGCCAACTGCTGATTTTCTTTAATGATCTTCTGTGCTTCTGATTCAGCGCTTGCCATTAATTCTTTGTGCTGATTCAGTAATTCTTCGGCTTCATCGCGCTGTTTTTTGGCATTATCAATATCACCGCGAATCTGATCTTCACGATTACTGATTGCCGTTAACATAGGTTTGAGGGCTAACTTGGACAGGATTATTAGTACTATGAAAAATGTTACCCAAGTCCAGAACATCATTCCCGGATCTAAATTAAGCATTAATATTATCCTTTAAATTTTAGCTTAAACTTGCCAGCATAAAACATACAACCGCGGCAAACAAGGCCACGCCTTCAATCATAGCGGCAGCGATAATCATGGTAGTACGAATAGCGCCCACGGCTTCAGGTTGCCTGGCTGTTCCGTCCATAGCGGCTGCAGCAATTTTACCAATGCCAATACCCGCGCCAATTGTTACTAATCCTGCTCCCAAACCTGCTGCCAGGTATGCTAAAGCTAATGACAATCCACTCATTTTAAACCTCCTAGTTGTAATTTTATATAAGTATTTTCAAATATTTAATGATCAGGATTTACACTCATCCCGATAAATAATGCCGATAAAATCGTAAATATATATGCCTGGATTAATGCAACAAGTATTTCCAGAAAATAGACAAATATGCCAAATGGAATGGAAACACCTGCCCAGGCATAACTTTTAAACATAATGATCAATCCTAAAAATGCAAACAGTACGATATGCCCTGCTATCATATTAGCAAATAGACGAATGGTTAATGCCACATGTTTTGCCAGTAAACCCATAATCTCAACAACAAGCATAAGCGGCCAGAGCCACCAGGGAACGCCATGCGGAACCAGACCTTTATAATAACCTAAAAAACCGCTTTGCCTTATGCCAAAATACTGGGTTGATAGAAATGTTATAATTGCCAGCGAAGCTGTTACACTGATATTGCCTGTTGAGGTTGAAAAGGCCGGAATCAATCCCATTAAATTGCTAATTAAAACAAAAAAGAAAAAAGTAATTAGCAGCGGGGTAAAACGTCTTCCTTCTTTTTCTCCCATATTGGCTATGGCAATTTCATCCCGTACAAATAATACCATCATTTCCAGAATGTTACCGAAACCTGTGGGTACTTTATTTTTGAGTTTGTACAAAAACATAAACATGGAAATTATGATAATTCCTGCAATAAACAGCATCACGGTATGATTCGTAATCGAAATGTCAATTGATATACCCAGGATATTTATTGCCGGTAAATGGGGTAAGTGAATATCAACGCCGGGGAAAGGATGCCAGGCATTCGAGTTTTGAATATGATGGGTTATCCAGCCGCCGATATCTTCTTTATGTTCCGCCAGGGTGTCCGCCGCTGCCGCTGCATGATCAGACCAAATCATTAACTTACTTTTCCTTTATCAAGATATTTATTCACTACAATCACTTCCCAAAATTGAAAAATGAAATATAACAAAAATAACGATACCAAAAAACCGATTTGATGAATATTTACAAATTTTAGTAAGAAAAATATTATCGCTGCCAAACCGGCAAACCGAATTCCCATACTACCCAGAAAAACTTTATTAAAATCGACGCCTTTTCTATTGTATATCCGCGCAATAATCCAGAATGCCAAACTGATATTAGCGGTTGTGATTATCGGGGATATAATTAATGATTTTATGATGTATTGGCCAAAATCATAAAACGAAACAAGCAAGACAGCGGTTATTATATATATGGTTAATATTATAATCACGCCAATAAAGAACAACCTGGCCATTTATATCATTTCCTGTCTAATTGTTGAAGCACTTTAATCATATTATAAAAACCGCCGAACAAACCCAGAAACAATCCAATTATCAGGAATAAAGGTTTTTGGCCGGACCATTTATCCACCCAGTAACCCAGATAAGCAAAAAATACAATACTTCCAAAAAGTGTATAACCGATGTTCAGATACGGTCCTGCTTTACGAAAAGCGCTGTTTTCAGCAGTTTTGGATAATTTTATCATTCACTCTTTTTTATAAACGTTTCCTGCACAGGCGCTGGTTGACTTGATTTTTCTACACCCATATTTGACGTACCATCAAAGGTAGCGCCTTCGTCTATAATTAATTTTTTGGCTTTTAATTCACCACTTAAACTTGACTTTGATTCAAGTACTAATTTTTCCTGTACAATTACTTTTCCTTTAATGCGCCCACCGATAATGGCATTGGTTGCTTTTACATCCCCTTCAATCTCTCCATTTTCGCCGACCGTAAGTGTATTTTTACAGATAAGGCTGCCTTTAATTCTGCCATCCACGCGAATACTGCTTTCGGTACTCACATTACCTTCAACCACCGTGCCTTTTCCAATAAAATTGAGTTCTGCAGAAACACCTTCACTACCACTAGATTTAATAGCCACCTTTTCTCCTTTAACTATTATTTCCTATTTCTTCTAAATATAATATCGGATCAATTGGTTTATTATCCCGCCAGATTTCAAAGTGCAGATGCGCACCGGATGTTATTTTTCCGGTATTTCCCAATAAAGCAATAACCTGTCCTTTCATAACTTTTTCCAGCGGTGAAACCAGATTACATTCATTATGTTTATATACGCTGATAAAACCATAATCATGTTTAAGGATTAGTACATATCCGCCATCGTCCGTCCAGCCGGAGAACATAACGACCCCATCAGCCGTAGCCTTGACAGGCGTGCCGGTTGCGGCTGCAATATCCATCCCAAGGTGCGGATCAGTAAACAAAGAGCTGGCATCAAAACCGCGCGTGATAAATCCTTCAACCGGCATCAGGCTTGGAATCGAATTAAAAATGGTTTTTTCCTGATCTACAGTCATCTTTTTAAAATTCAGGTCAGATATTTGAGAAGTATCCGTATCCTTGGAATTAACAACTGTAATATATCCATCCAGTGTTGATCTGATCTTCTGATCCATCTTTTTTATGGAAGTTAGATCCCTCTCAAGCTCACTTATTTTTTCCATACTTTTGCGTAGTTTAAAATTTTCTTCCTCGAGCCGGGTATAATCCAGGGCAATCTCGGCGACCTTCCAGTAGGAAACAGCTCCCAGTCCAATTAGGATAATAATCAATACCAAACCTGCCAGCAGCAGCGTTAAAATGCTTTTTTTAACTTTAAGCGTTTTAGGCTCGTTCTTATTATCAGGAATCATCAGGAACGAGATATATTTTACTTTATGTTTTTTATGTGCCATGGATAGGTGTTAAAATTTTATGATTTTTGAATTTCCTGTAAAATTTCTAACAAGCGATTCAGATCTTCCGGAGAATAGAATTCCACTTCAATAGTTCCGCCCTCTTTTCGCGAACGTATATTCACTTTAGTGCCAAATAGTTCCCTTAAATCTTCTTCAGCTTTTTGCAGAAAAACACTCCGCCTTGGTTTGACTGCTTGTTTTTGTTTGGCAACTTCGGCTAAATCTTTTATAAGTTTTTCCAGCCGCCGCACGGAAAGACTATTCTTAATAACTTTTTTCCAGACTTGCCGTTGTACTTCACTATCGTCAATCGCCAGCAGCGTCCGCGCATGTCCCATAGTTAGCTCATGTTTGCGCACACTGTCCTGAATTTCATTCGGCAGTTTCAACAGCCGAAGAAAATTAGTAATGGTTGTCCTGTCTTTGCCAATTTTCTGTGCGACTTCATCTTGCGTTAAGTTGCATTCATCGACCAATCTCTGGAAAGCTTGAGCCTGTTCGATCGGGTTTAAACGCTCCCGCTGAACATTCTCGATAATAGCCAGTTCAAGCATCTCTTCTTTGGTATCTACTTTAATGATATAAGCTGGAACCTTTTTGAAACCAAGTTCGACGACAGCTCTCAACCGCCGCTCACCGGCTATCAGTTCATAATGCTTATCAACTCTCCGAACAGTAATTGGCTGAATAATACCATTTTCTTTTATTGATGTTTTTAACTCGTCTAAGGCAACGGGATCAAATTCCTGTCGCGGTTGATAGGGATTGGCTTTTACACTGGCAACCTCTATTTCGAATAAATTTGAGTCATCGGAATTATTGTTATTTTCTGCAATTGATTTATCGGGTATCAGGGCATCCAGCCCTCTGCCAAGTCTTTTAGTTTTTTTCACCTAAAAATTCCTCTGCCAAACTGATATAATTTTGCGTACCGGTGGATGTGGCGTCGTACATAATAATGGGTTTTCCGAAACTTGGCGCTTCTCCAAGCCTGACATTGCGGTTAATTACAGTCTTATAGACTTTATCCTTAAAATATTCACGTACTTCCGCGGCGACCTGGTTGCACAAATTCAGCCGATTATCATACATGGTGAGTAAGACGCCTTCGATACTAAGCTGTTTGTTCAAATTTTTCTGCACCAGGTGAATAGTATTCAATAATTGTGATAATCCCTCCAGCGCATAATATTCACACTGGATTGGAATCAGTACCGAATCGGCCGCGGTGAGCGCGTTTAATGTGAGTAAGCCCAGAGAAGGAGGACAATCAATAAAGATATAATCATAATCATCTTTTATCTGATGCAATACTTTTCGCAGGAGATATTCCCGATTTGGAATCTCGACCAGTTCCACTTCGGCGCCGACCAGGCGAATATGCGAAGGAATCAGACTCAGATAGGGCACATTGGTCTTTGTCAGAACATCTTCAACCTTTGTATCACTTAATACCAGTTCATACGTTGATAATTCCTGAGAACGAATACCCAGGCCACTGGTCGCATTTGCCTGGGGATCCACATCAACCAATAATACTTTTTTCTCAGCAATGGCAAGGCTGCTGGCAAGATTGATTGCCGTGGTCGTTTTACCGACACCGCCCTTTTGATTTGCGATTGCAATAATTTTTCCCATTAAATCCTGTCTGTAAAATAAGTAAATTCATGGAAATATTCATTTTAATAAAGCGTCTAATATAATTTCAATAGATGGTTAAATCAAGGCGATTACAGAGATGAATTTATATATTTTTTATGTAAGAGGATCACTTATAATCTCATTTTTATGTTCATGTAATCATGTAAGGATAATACCGCAGGCATATTCATTTAATGACTGCGCTGAATCAATACATACCAATATTACTTGCTGAAGGTAAATTGAATTGACAATTTGTCAAAGAAAAACTATATCTCAGCATGTTTAGTCCGCGTGATTGTGAAAAAACATTTAAAAAATTAGTGTTTTTCATGTTTTAATGCTTCGCTGCTTTTATTTAAGATATCCCGGGCCTGATCCAGTTTTTCCTTTTCTTTTTCTTTTACCGGTACTCCTGATTTATAGCTGATTGCTTTTTCGGCATATCGAATAGCTAAATGGTAATTCTCTTGTTTAAAATAGATTTCCGCAAAGCGCGCCTGGCAAAACAACCAGTGACCAGGGTTGGATTGCGGATCGCGCTCAATTAATTCAAGTAATTTAAAATAGGATTCAATGGCTTTATCATATTCATGACGCTTATAATACACATGGGCATGGGCCCAGCGCATAAACTGGCTTTCAGGATAAAGTTCGATAACTTTTTGGGCATATGGAATGACTTCATCAAACCGGCCATAATCCAGAAGTATATAAATTAATTGCTGCATACCAAGGGCGGCGCTGTAACGCCCTTTTTCGACAGCCAGCTTTATTTGCGCAATACCTTCATCACGCATATCCGGTACAAATGGCAGCCATAGCATATATTTTAATTTGGTGCTTCGCCAGTAATAATAAACGCCGATTCCCAGGTAAGCATCATATAAGGTTGAGTCTATCTGAACTGATTTTTCCAGATCGCCAATTGAAGCCATGCCATTGTCCAGCGCCTTCAACCATTGTCCGCTTTTTCCCTGAACATAGGCTAAATAGCCGTACGCACTGCCACGATAAAAATACAACTTTGCCTTGATTGTATCATTGAGAAGGCCGTTAACATTAATCTGAAATGAAGCTTCGCTGATAATTTTATCAAGTATATCCAGAAACTGATCCATATCGTTGTCATTTTCAAAATGGGTCATTTTTGAATTTAAAATTGAAGCATGATAAAAATACACGGGCAGGCTGGAGTCTCCGGAAGCCAATCGTTCATATATAATGCTTTCTGCGCTGTCAAACCTGGTATTTATCGTGTAATCGATGGTTTGTTGAATCCAGTCTGATGCCTGAATATGTTCAGGTATAACTACAATTAGAGATGTAAAACATATAATTAGGATATTTTTTATTTGCATTCGTCAGCGGTCTTTACGGTTGAGGTATAATAGAACTATATCAATTTTTGTTATTATAATTTTTATTTTTCATAAACGCTATTTTAAAATTGTCAACTTTCCGGCGTATTCATAGTTTAATGCCTTAACATGATAAATATAAGTTCCTGTCGCTATCCGTCTGCCCGCGGCATCTTTTAAATTCCATAGTACCCGATTGCTGGTTTCACTTTTCAGTGTTTGTACTTTTTGCCCTAAAATATCAAAAATGCGGATGGAAGCAAATTCCGGTACATTGGAAAATTCCATTTGAGCCGAAGTGGAGGTGACAACAACGGGAACGGAATCTGTGATAATTTTATCACGTTTGACAGTATAATCCAGACTATTTACATATAATTCATTTGGATTGGAAAGTACAACGATAACTCTTTTATTTTTACTTAATGTAACGATATCATCATCTTTAAAATCTACCGGCTGAGTTAATTGCTGATGATTGATGATATGGCTGAATTTCCCCTCATCATCACTGCTGACCTTTGCTCTTGCCAGACCGTTCATTGTTGGCAGTAATTCAATCAGACGCATACCCTGAGCGCTAATGCCAAACTCAAAAGCTTCAATGCCTTCATTTACTTCAATTTCCGGATATTCTGATCCTTCCGGGAAGTAGAGATTTGGAATAGCCCGGGAACCGGTAAAATACAACCAGCCGGCATAACGATTCTGACTTTCAGCAAAGGATGAATTCCAGACATGCAATTCATTATCTAAAGCGGTTAGGGCATCTTCGTTAATAATGCGCTGCCAGACAGCCGCGATAAAATTTGGACCATATTGTTTTTCGATCATATGGAGGTACAGACTGTTCGCATAGGGATAAAAGCCCGATGTTGATGTAAAGCTCACAGAAAACAGATAACGAAAAAGACTGTTCAAATAAAAAACATAATCATTTACCTGCTCAAACACATAATCTTCCAGCCAGGTGGATGTCATTTCCATAAAAAAGATATGATCATAATAATCAGCATCATAACCCAATTGAATGGCATGATTAAACTCATGAGCCGCCGTAACTTTTAATCCTTCCAGACCATTGGAGTAAAACATACTGCCTTCATAATTATTATGCAGCTCCAGGTAGCTTGTATAGGCATTGTCTGAAACACCTTCGTACTTTACCGGAAATTCCGGGGTCGTTAATCCATAATAACCGAAATTAGTAAAATAAACCGGATACACTTGTACAGGAAGTCCATCATTTCCCGGAGGTGGGAGAAAACCCAATTGATTTATTTCCACATCCCAGGCTTTTTCCAGATAGACTCCGGCAGAGTCAACAAAATCGGGAATGCCGTTATTACCGATATCTGCATTGGGTACAGAATCCCGTCCGATCCGGTTAAAATACAACATAAAATGACCGCCCGGGCTCAGCACACTTTCTTCCCTGACCGGACGCTGCATAACATTAGCCTGTTTGGCAAGCATCTGCATGGAAGGATCCACTTGCTGTAACAATTGCTGTAAACGGACATAATCGATAAAGCCGCAATGAGGTTGATCCGGCGATTGCCTTTCTTCCGAAAAGGACCTAATCAATGTCTGAATTTCAGAATTAATTTCTGCTAAAACGAACAGTGGGGTGAGGCTTATGATTATTATCTGTATAATAAGTTTTATCATAAAATTACTTGCTTAAACACTTTTCAATAAAAAAGTTTCCCGCCAAATATTATTTCTGCCTGAACGAAATAAGCACTGGCACACCGGTAAATTTATATTTTGCCCGCAATTTATTCTCTATAAACCGCTGATAGCTTTCACCTATTAATTTCGGATGATTTGAGTAAAACACAAATACCGGTGGATTAGATTTGACCTGTGTTACATAGTTTATCTTAATTTCTTTCCCTTTTATGGCCGGCGGCGTATTCTGCCTGATTAACGGTAAAAAGTATTCATTTAATTCTGATGTACTAATACGTTTTTTACGTTCCTCATAAACCTGGGTGGCTAAATCCAGCGCTTTAAATAGTCTCTGCTTTTCCAAAACCGATACATAGATTTGAGGAATGAACCGCAACACCCCCAGTCGATTGCTATAATCATTTCGATAGGTTTCCACGGTCTTGTCATCTTTTTCGATTAAATCCCATTTATTCAGCAGGAGTACAATACCTTTCCGCTGATTAGCCGCATCGCTCAGAATAGCCACATCCTGTCGGCTGAGTCCTTCATTAACATCGACCATGTAAAGAACAACATCTGCGCGATTGATACTGCGAATCGTACGCAGATTACTATAAAATAAAATATTTTCTTTGATCCGGCTTTTCTTTTTTAATCCGGCGGTGTCAATTAAAAGATATTCACGCTTATTATAATTCAATATGGAATCCAGCGGATCTCGCGTGGTACCCGGAATGTTGGTTACAATAGACCGCTCCTGCTGAAGCAGCGTATTCACAAAAGAAGACTTTCCCACATTTTCCCTGCCAATCACAGCCAGATGTATTGCATCTTCATATTCGGGGATCGTTTCAACTCTTTTTAATTTTCCAATTATTATATCAAGTAAATCACCGGTTTGTCTGCCTGTCATCGCAGAAACCGGGATCGGATCATCCAGACCTAAATTATAAAATTGTCCGGTTTCAGAATCATTGCGAGCATCATCTATTTTATTTACCACCAGCATTACAAATTTATCGGATCTCTGAAGAATGCGGGCCATGCGCTCATCCACATCGGTGATGCCGGTTTTAACATCGACCAGAAAAATAATCAGATCAGCTTCATCGATGGCAATTTCCACCTGTTCACGGATGGCCATATCCATCTGCTCTTTTGCTTCAGGCAAATATCCGCCCGTATCGATCAATACAAACTGCTGGCCGGCCCAATCTACAATGCCATAATTTCTATCGCGCGTTACGCC
>JAFGKZ010000206.1 GCA_016928315.1 Calditrichaceae bacterium | reverse complement strand
TTTCAGCCGGTACGATAATTTCCCTTTTTCCTGATTGAACATCGTATTTAACGATATCCTCACCCGATTTTAAGTTTTCAGACGATTCCAATTTGGCATAACTATCGCCATAGTCAAACCACTGCGTTTGACCTAATCCTTTGGCGCTGAATTCCCGATTTAAAAAGATACGGTCGATTGTTAGTAAGGAAGAGTCTACTTCCGTAGTTATACCGTCTTTAGCATAAATAACCGGAAGGATTACAAAAAATAAAATATAGATAATTTTTTTCATTACATCAGCCTTTTAAAATTGATTGCCCTATTCTTTACTTTCAACTGCTTCCCTGTTCAACGGAACTTGCAGCCATTTTTCGAGTGTTTCTAAAATTACTTCCTTCTCCTCATCAGGAAAACTATTTATGCGTGTACGGTGATCGCCCTCTTTCTTAACCATTTTCAATGCATTGGTTTTACCTGACAATTCCACAGCGCTGGCACTCCAGGGATCATTTTCACCGTAGATATAGATTATATTATTACCATGCTCATCGAGCCAGTTTTTTATATCCTGCATGGGTTTTGGATCAAATGACACCTCAACATCCTCAGGTAAGGCCATCGTAAAATTTGGTTCGATTACCTTGGTCAGCAATCCCTTAAACGGCTCTATATCATAATTATAAAATCCGGTTTGGGTAAGAGCCTGATAGAAAAACGAATGAAAATATTTATTGGCTTTATCAGAGAAAAAGTAAGCATCGGAACCTTCCACCAAGTGATCAATCAGTGTATCATTTTCTGCAGTGGAATCCGGAATATCAGAACAATCCAGATCATGCCATTGCCAGAATGAAAAGGGATATTCCAAAACACAGTATTCATAAGCAGAATCAGGTCCTATTTTAAATGTGTACTTTTTTTCCTGGATATATTCTTTAAACAATGGCATTAGCTCATCTTTTTTCTTTAATACTGTTCTCTGGAAGTTTACTATTTTCTCTCTGCATTCTTTATCACCTACATTATCCAAAAAAGTATTAACGCGCGGTTCCTGATCGGAAAAATTCAGCGGCGCCACATAACAAACCGAGACATCCACATCATCCGGATAAAAACGGCGATGATACATGGTAGTCTGCCCGCCCTTGCTGATACCGGCGTTCACCCATTTGCCCGGATAAATCGACTTGAATGCTTCTACGATTCTATGATGATCATCCGCAGCCTGTTTTATGGTCAAATAATTCCAGTCAACCGAATCAGGAATGGATTCCCCGAAATAACGATGTTCAACCATAATCTGATTGGCGTCCAGTAATTGTGAAATTTCCTGTTCAACATTTCCTCTTGCTGCGTAACCTTCAATCCAAAGCACAACCGGTTTGGAAAAATCCTTATGTAGCAGGTGAACCAACTGTTGAAATGAACCGTTTTCAGGATTATTGTGATCGATTGGCTGAGTGAACATCAACTCAACTTTGGTTTCTTTAATCTGGATATCAGGATTAGTTTTTAGTTTTTCCAGAAGATCAGAGGGTAATTCTCTATTCTGCGCATCTACAATATTCAAAGAGACTATGAAAAACAACAAACACAGAAATAAAATATTATTTCGAATTTTCATGATTTGTAATCCTTGAAATGAAAAGTTAATGATATGAGAATTTAAGCATTGAAAGAATTACAATCAAAGCTTAATCTGATGCAAAATCACAATGTTTTGTCATTCCCACAAAACAGGCTACTGCAGTATAGTAAAAGTGTGGGCTATAGCCCTTAAAATAAGGAATAATTTTGTTCCCCGAGCTAAAGCACGGGGCTAATGAGTCTTAATAACGCAATAAATTACAATGAATTCCCCGACTTTTAAGTCGGGGAAAATAAATGACCAGTCTTTATAATCGGGTACTTCAGTGCCCAAAATGAGAATTTGCAGCATCCTCGAAACTGGGAATGACAGCTAAATAATATTCTCGCACTCATTATATAAAATAAAAATATCTAATCAGTTTATTCTGCACACAAAAAAATCTGTCAGAATTACAATTCTGACAGGTTTATAGTTTATAATTTCAATAATAAAAATATATTTACATCGAGGCTAATTCCGGTTTATGAATCTTGAAAATCTTATAATTCATACTATCGCACAAGGCCTGCAAAGAAGCGCGAATGATATTAAAAGATACGCCAACCGTTGACCAGGTATCTTCCAGATCAGCGGTCTCAACAAGCACTCTAACCTTGGCGCCTGTGCCATCCTTTTCACCCAGTACCCGCACCTTATAATCAATCAGTTTAATATCGGCTATCTCCGGATAGAATCGCTGCAAGGCTTTACGCAGTGCGTTATCCAATGCGTTAACCGGCCCATTGCCGTCGGAAGCGGTATGCTCTTCCTCATCTTTAACTTTCACTTTTAAAACAGCTTCTGAATATTCCTGGCCATTATCATCATAAAGAACATTAATCTTGGCATAAGTGATTTCAAAAAATGGCTTGTATTCATCAAGCTCTGCGCGCAGCAATAACTCAAACGAAGCTTCCGCGCCGTCAAACTGGTAGCCGCCGTATTCCATGGATTTGATGTGGCTGACAAACTGTTTGTTAAATTCCTTCGTATCAGGCAGGGTAATGCCAAGTTCCTGCGCTTTATAACGGATATTACTTTGTCCGGATAAATCCGAAACCAACACATTCTGACGATTACCAACTTGTCCGGGATCAATATGTTCATACATCCGGCTGTCCTTAAGCACCGAACTGACATGGATACCGCCTTTATGAGCAAATGCTGATTTGCCGACAAACGGATCACGATTATGAGGAGTGAGATTGGCGATCTCATAAACAAAATTTGATAAGATAGTCAGATGATCCAGCTTAATAGGTGATTTGGTTTCCAAACCCAGCTTCAAAGATATATTCGGAATAATACTGCACAAATTCGCATTGCCGCAGCGCTCGCCAAGTCCGTTGATGGTACCCTGGACGTGCACTGCTCCGGCTTCAATAGCCGCTAAAGAATTAGCGACAGCCAGATCACTATCATTGTGCGCATGAATGCCCAATGGCAGTTTGACATGTTTGCCAATGGCGGCAACAATCTCTTTTACTTCGGCGGGTAATGTACCGCCATTGGTATCGCATAAAACCAGAATATCGGCGCCGCCTTTTTCAGCTGCTTGCAGCATTTTTATGGCAAACCCGGCATCGTCTTTATAGCCGTCAAAAAAGTGTTCGGCATCAAAAATAACGCGCCTGCCCTCTTTATTAAGAAATTCTATCGACTTATAAATAAGCTCTTCATTCTGTTCATCGGTTAAACCCAAACTTTTTTCCGAGTGAAAGCGCCAGGTTTTTCCAAAGATAGAAATGACCGGCGTCTCGGCGCTTAAAAGCATATTTAAATTATTATCTTCCAAAACTTTATCCGGAAAACGGGCTGTCGATCCAAAAGCGCATATCTGAGCAGTTTTAAGATTGAGTTTTTTCACTTCCTCAAAATACTCTTTATCCTTTGGATTGCTTCCAGGCCAGCCGCCTTCTATAACATTAATGCCAAATTCATCCAGCTTCTCCGTAATGAGTAGTTTATCGTGGATAGACAGGCTTACATTCTGTCCCTGTGTGCCATCGCGCAGGGTTGTGTCAAAGATTTCTATTTTTTGATTATGCATATAATTTTCCCAAATATTTTTTTATCAGACAATCATTCCGGTTTTCCTGGCATAATCAAACACGCCGCCCGCCTCAATAATTGGCAGTACATCGCCGGGATGCTTGAGTTGAAAAACCTTATTGTCGGCTATTCTTTTCAGCGTATAGTCCGTTAAATTTAATTCAACCTCGTCACCGGTTTTGATTATATCGTTCAGTTTATTTTCAGATTCCATAGGCAGTACAAATCCGCCGTCCACAGAATTACGATAAAATATCCGGGCATAAGATTCCGCAATAATAGCCTTAGCTCCCGCTTTCTGCAGAGCAAACGGGGCATGTTCCCTGGACGATCCGCAGCCGAAATTACTACCGCCGATGATAATTGAATATTCGCTTAAATAATTATCCCCGGTAATAAACGGTTTGCCGCCGCCGGGCAGACCGGCTTCGGGAAGCGGGGCGCCAGACAGGGCAAAATGTCCGTATTTTTTAGATTCTTCTTCATCGCTCAAACTGTAAACCAAATGTTCCGCCGGAATAATCTGGTCCGTATCGATATTATTGCCTAAAACGTATGCTTTTCCGAGAATTATTTTTTCCATTTTATATCCTGTTTTTAAATACCCCCCCAGCCTTCGGCATCCCCCCTTACTAAAGGGGGAATGAGAGGGGTCATGTTTTTCATTTTTACAAAACCTAACAGATTACTTTTTTTATTCTAACTAATCCTACAAGTAGTCGCGTGGATCGGTTATTTTACCGGTAACCGCTGATGCTGCAACGGTCAGCGGTGATGCCAGGTACACTTCTGATTTTTTACTGCCCATACGTCCGGGGAAATTTCTGTTTGTGGTTGAGATAACCACATCGTGGTCTACTGAACGACCAACCGTATCCGCAGGCCCTCCAAGACAGGCAGCGCATGACGACTGAGCAATTTCACAGCCGGCATTGGTAAAAATATCTTTCAATGAAATACCGCTTATATCAATGGTTTCCAATTCCCCTGCCACGGTCGTACTTGCCGGGACAATAAACGTCGGAACTTTTACTTCCTTACCCATCAATATTTTTGCAGCATTTACAAAATCAGACAGCTTCCCACCGGTACAGGAACCAATGTAACATTTGGTTAGCTTAGTTCCCTGGACTTTTCTAACCGTGTCGCGATTATCCGGACTATGCGGTTTGGCCACTACCGGTTCCAGTTCATTAGCATTGTAACGATAGGTACTGTGATATTTGGCATCCGCGTCACTTTCAAAAATTTCATATTTTTTATTGGTACGCTCTTTCAGATAGGCTTCAGTCACAGCATCGGCTTTGATAATACCGTTCATACCGCCGCCTTCAATAGCCATATTGGTCAGCGTCATCCGTTCGTCCATGCTTAAATCGTACACGGCCTGACCATCAAATTCCATCGCCCGGTAGGTTGCCCCGTCCGTTGTGATATCGCCGAGAATATACAGAATTAAATCTTTGGCGGTCAGGTAGGACGGCAGGTTGCCGTCAAAAGTAAACTTCATCGATTCAGGCACCTTCTCCCAGATTTTACCCGTGCCAAGAATAAAAGCCGCATCGGTATTACCGACGCCCGTTGCAAACATACCAAAGGCGCCGGAAGTACAGGTATGCGAATCGGTACCAATTAACACTGTTCCCGGAATATTGTAACCTTCCTCAGCCAGAGCGATATGACAAACGCCTTTGTAGCGTTCGGTGCCGACATCATAATAATTTTCCACGCTGTATTCATTGGCAAACTGCCGTAAAATATCCACATTACGATTGGCATGTTTATCGGCCGTAAAAATATAATGATCGGGAAAGATAACCAGTTTGTTTTTATCCCAAATTTTGGCATTTTCGCCAAATTCCTTTTTCCATATTTGAATGGTGGGCGGGCCGCATACATCGTGCGTCATCAGAACATCCACATTCAACCATATATTCTCGCCGGGCCTTACCGCCTTTTTTCCTGCTGATTTGGCCAATATTTTTTCCGTTATCGTCATAGCCATAGTTAATACCCCTTTATCATTGAATCAGAAGAATTGCTAAACCGTTTCAGATTCCAATTCAGGTTCAGGTTCACTTTCTGACTGTTTATCAGTATATGCTTTTAATTCATTGATTGCATTGATATACGCTTTAGCGCTTGCTTCCACGATATCTGTTGATACACCGCGACCGTTAAATGATTTTCCATTATCCCGGATGCGTAATTGCGCTTCACCCAATGCCTGCCGCCCCGAGGTTACTGAACGCAGCTGATAATTTTCTATCGTGTATTTCATATTTAACACACGATCAATAGCATTAAATATGGCATCCACTGGTCCGTCACCCGTTGCTGATTCCTGCAGGGCTTCCTGATTATTAATACGCAATTTGATCGTTGCCGTTGGGATGGCATGCGTTCCCAGATGAACCTGAAGATAATCCAGATGATAATAATGATTCACTTTATAAACCTCATCACCCATCAAACTGCGCAAATCCTCTTCATATACTTCTTTCTTCTTATCCGCCAGATCCGTGAACAATTTATAAATTTTATCCAGTTCCTCATTACCCAGCTCGTACCCGAGCTCTTTTAAACGGGCTTTTAAGCCATGCCGGCCTGAGTGCCTTCCCAGCACAATTCGGGTCCGCATAACGCCGACATCTTCCGGTGTCATAATTTCGTAGGTTTCGCGATTCTTCAGCATACCATCCTGATGAATGCCCGATTCATGAGCAAACGCATTTGCCCCCACAATCGCTTTATTGGGCTGAACAACCAATCCCGTTAGGCTCGATACAATCTTACTGGTATTATAAATTTCTTTCGTGTTAATATTTGTATAATAATCCAGTTTATCTTTACGTACTTTTAATGCCATAACAATTTCTTCCAGTGAAGCGTTGCCGGCCCGTTCACCGATTCCGTTTATGGTACATTCAACCTGGCGGGCTCCGGTTTCAATAGCAGCCAGCGAATTAGCAACAGCCAGTCCGAGATCATTATGGCAATGAACACTGATAATGGCCTTATCAATATTTTTTACCCGTTTACGAAGTTCGGCAATTTTATCTGCAAATTCTGCCGGAATCGTATATCCGGTTGTATCCGGAATATTCACCGTTGTTGCGCCTGCCTCGATGGCTGCTTCAATCACATCCGCAAGGTATCCGATATCCGTGCGGCCGGCGTCTTCCGCGGAAAATTCCACATCATCACAAAAAGTTTTAGCGTACTGCACGGCATCGTAAGACATTTTAATGACCGTCTGTCTTTTTTCTTCGATTGTACTACCATAACGGGTATCGCCAAATTTGCCCATGATATGGTAATCCGAGGTACTCGAAAAAGTATGGATACGTTTTTTGGGTGCGCCCTGCAGCGCCTCGGCCGCTTTTTTTATATCCAGTTCCTTGGCCCGCGCTAATGCCGCGACAATAATATTTACTTCATTGGCAATGCGCTGCACTGCTTCAAATTGCTGCGGCGAAGACACGGGAAATCCCGCTTCAATGACATCTATTTTCAATTTTGCCAACTGATGGGCAATTTCTACTTTTTCCTGCACATTCAAGGATGCGCCGGGCGATTGTTCTCCATCGCGCAGAGTCGTATCGAAAATTACAATTCGATTGTCCATTTTATTTATCCTCATCTATTCTTTAGAGCGTAAATACGCCTAAAGCCTGTTCATTATAAATCTCTTCAAAATTTGTTAAAATGGCGTCTGTCATCTGCTGTGTGGAAACCAGTTCGCAGCCTTCGCTATGAATATCAACCGTTCGCTTACCCTGTTTCAAGGTTCTTTCAATTGCTGCATCGATTAATTCAGCTGCCTTTGTCATCTGAAAACTGATATCAAACATCATAGCTGCCGATGAAATAGCGGCAATTGGATTGGCTTTATTCTGACCGGCAATATCCGGAGCGCTGCCATGCACCGGCTCATACAGGGCATATTTTTCACCCAGACTAGCCGATGGCAGCATACCCAAACTTCCTGTAATCATACCGCCGATATCGCTTAAAATATCACCGAACATATTGGATGTTAAAATTACATCAAACTGGCGCGGATTACGCACAATCTGCATGGCCGCGTTATCTACATACATATTTGATAATTCAATATCCGGATAATCTTTATGCACCTCGCTAACAATTTCACGCCAGAATTGCGATACTTCCAATACATTAGCTTTATCTACAGAAGTCACTTTTCGGCTGCGGTTTTTCGCAAGTTCAAACGCCTTGCGGGCAATACGTTCAACTTCAGGCCGCGTGTAAGACATGGTATTCCAACCCTTATCCTTATCATAACCGCGCGGTTCACCGAAATAGATTCCGCCCGTTAACTCGCGTAACACAATAAAATCGGTTCCTTCCAGCACTTCCTTTTTTAGAGATGAGTCATTAACAAAGGCCGGGAAAATTTTTGATGGCCTTATGTTAATAAAGAGCTCCAATTTTTTTCTAAGGTCCAGAAGTGCCGCTTCCGGCTTTAAATGGTGCGGTAATGCTTCCCATTTATAACCGCCAACAGCGCCCAACAAAACGGCATCGGAATCATAGCATGTCTGCAAGGTATCTTCGGTTAAAGGCTTGCCGTATTTATCATAGGAACAGCCACCTATTAATCTTTCTTCAAACTGCAAAGTCATATCAAACTTCTCAGCAACAGCTTTAGTTACTTTTACGGCGCCTTCTATTATTTCATTACCGATACCATCGCCCGGCAATAGTGTTATTTTTGCTGTCATTATTTCCTCAATTTATACAATTATTTTTTCAACCAGGACATCATTTTACGCAGTTCAGCGCCTACCTTTTCAATCGGATGGTTGGTATTATTCTCTCTAAGTTTTTTCAGATTTGGTATACCTTTTTCATTTTCTTCGATCCATTCCTTGGCGAATGTACCATTCTGAACTTCAACCAAAGCTTCTTTCATAGCTTTTTTTGCTTCCTGTGTGATGATGCGTGGTCCGCGGGTCATGCCGCCGTATTCGGCTGTGTCACTTACAGAATAATTCATACGGGAAAGACCGCCTTCATAATACAGATCGACGATTAGTTTCATCTCGTGCATACATTCAAAGTAAGCCAGTTCCGGTGGATAACCGGCTTCGGTTAATACTTCAAATCCCATTTTGATCAACTCTGCAGAGCCGCCGCAAAGCACGGCTTGTTCGCCAAATAAATCGGTTTCGGTTTCATTCTTAAAATTAGTTTCGATAACGCCGGCGCGCGTTCCGCCAATACCCTTAGCCCAGGCCAGGGCAATTTCTTTAGCATTGCCGGTATAATCCTGCTCTACAGCAATTAAACAAGGCGTTCCCGTTCCCGATTCAAATGTTCTGCGCACCAGATGTCCCGGACTTTTTGGTGCAATCATAATAACATTAACATTTTTCGGAGGTATAATCTGTTTATAATGAATATTAAATCCATGAGCAAAAGCAAGCGTATTGCCTTCATCCAGATTTTCTGCAATTGCCTGATCATATACTTTTTTCTGCAACTGATCCGGCAGCAATACCATTATAACATCCGAGCTTTTTACGGCATCGGCTGCTTCTTTAACATCCAGGCCGGCTGCTTTAGCGGCATTCCAAGGCTCGCTGTCTCTAAGTTCAGCTACACAAACATCCATGCCACTGTCTTTCAGATTGAGCGCATGTGCGTGTCCCTGGCTTCCAAAACCCAATATGGCAAGTTTCTTTCCTTTTAAAACATCCAATGAAGCGTCATCATCGTAATAAACTTTCATCTTCTTCCTCTCATAAATATTCTATTTTCAATTTTAATTATATGCTAAGATCAATTTTTGATTAGGCTACTTCCTTTTTCTGTGGTTTTGCCCTTTCACCGCGTTTTAAGGCGACCGTTCCGGAACGGGCCATTTCCTTAATGCCGAATGGCGTCAGAACTTCGACCAGGGCATTAATCTTTGCTGGCGGCCCGGTCACTTCCAGGGTAATAAACTGACTGTTAATATCCACCACATTACCCCTGAATATATCGCAAATATTTTTCACTTCTTCCAGGGACGCTCTTTGATAATTAACTGAAATAAGGGCGAGTTCACGCTCGGTTCTCTCAAATTCGGTTAGGTCTACTACCTTGATGGTATCGACCAATCGGTTAAGTTGTTTGACAACCTGATCAATAATTTTATCATCACCGCGGGTCACAATAGTCATCCGGGATATTTCTCTGATTTCGGTTTCACCGATGGATATACTTTCAATATTAAATCCCTTTGCGCTGAACATTGTAGCGACACGATCGAATGCGCCGAAGGTATTTTCAACAAGCACGGTTATTGTATGTCTCATGATTATATCATCCTTTGCGGGTTAAGACGTTTAACAATCATATCAGAAATGGAACCTCCGGACGGCACCATCGGGAAAACCATATCTTCTTTTACAACTTTGAATTCTGCCAGCATCGGACCATCGGTTTTGGCCAGTAACTGATCGATGATACCATCCACTTCATCTATTTTATCGGTAGAAACGGATGGAATACCAAATGCTTCTCCTACTTTAACAAAATCAGGATTGCTGGCGCCCAGATCAGTAAAACTATATTTTTCAGCATGAAACAATTCCTGCCATTGTCTTACCATACCAAGGAAACTATTATTCAAAATGATAAAGTTAATCGGTAACTTAAGATAGGCAGCTGTAATCAGCTCCTGGATATTCATCTGGAACCCGCCATCTCCGCTGATTGATATAATTGGGCGTTCCGGAACTGCCAAAGCCGCGCCAATGGAGGCGGGTACTGAAAATCCCATCGTACCTAAACCACCGCTGGTTAAATGTGAACGTGGATGGTTAAATTTATAATACTGGGCTGTCCACATCTGATGTTGTCCAACATCCGTTACCACAATAGCCTCACCTTGTGTTTTTTCAGAAAGTTTTTCAAGCACATATTCGGTCCGTAATTTACCGTCCTCTTTTTCATAATGCAGCGGACAATCCTCCCGCCAGGCGTTAATTTGTTTCATCCAATGGGCCACGTCCGGTTTACCCGGCATAGCCTGCCGCAATTCAGCGATAATTCTTTTAACATCACCCACAATGGGTAAATCAACCGAAACATTTTTATCAATAGCCGTGGGATCAATATCTACATGAATTTTATAGGCATTCATCGCAAATGTATCGGTTTTGCCGGTAACGCGGTCGTCGAAACGCGCCCCAAGCGCAACAAGGCAATCACAATTATTTACCGCCTGATTGGCCCAGTATGTGCCATGCATGCCAAGCATCCCAAGCGATTGCTCGCTGGTTCCCGGAAAAGCGCCCAAACCCTGCAGGGTCATTGTTACGGGAATACCATAATCAATAGCAAAAGAACGCAGTTCCTGTGAAGCATTGGCCATAATCACGCCGCCGCCTACATATAACAGCGGTCGTTTGGCTTTGCTGATGACCTGTGCCGCTTTTTTAATTTGGTTTACATGACCGGATAGAGTTGGCTTATAACCACGAATATTTACGTTTTCAGGATAATTAAATTCACACTCGGAATTAATGACATCTTTGGGCAGATCGACAAGTACCGGACCAGGACGACCAGTGGAAGCAAGGTGAAATGCCTTGCGAATGATAGGCGCTAATTCTTTTACATCGCGTACAATAAAATTATGTTTGGTTATCGGACGGGTAATACCCATGATGTCCGCTTCCTGAAACGCGTCATTACCAATTAGATGGGTTGGCACCTGACCTGTAAATACAACCAAAGGAGATGAATCCATATAAGCGTTGGCAATACCGGTAACCGTATTGGTAGCGCCGGGCCCGGATGTAGCCAAAACCACGCCGACCTTGCCGGTTGCTTTGGCGTATCCTTCCGCCATATGTGTGGCGCCCTGTTCATGGCGACTTAAAATATGTGTTAGAAAATCAATATCATATAATTTTTCATATATTTTAAGAGTCGCCCCGCCCGGATAGCCAAAGATGTATTCTACCTTTTCCAATCTCAGACATTCAAAAAATATATCGGCGCCTGACATTTTTTGTTTATTCGTCATTGTCTCTATCTCCCTGATGATTATTGTCCCGGATTTTTTAATACTGCCCCTGTATGAGCTGATGTTACCATGCTCAAATAGCGAGCCAAATATCCTTTTTTAATTTTTGGCTCAAAATCGGGTAATTGTTTTAAACGATTTTCAATTTCATCGTCAGTTAATCTTACTTCTAATTTTTTATTGGGAATATCTATTGAAATAATGTCACCGTTTTTGAGCGCTGCAATTGGTCCCCGATCCGCCGCCTCCGGTGAAACATGCCCGATACATGCGCCGCGCGTACCGCCGGAAAATCGGCCGTCCGTGATTAACGCCACTTTATCGCCAAGCCCCATCCCCATAATGGCGCTGGTTGGCGACAGCATTTCCGGCATACCCGGTCCCCCTTTTGGACCTTCATAGCGGATTACAACCACATCGCCCGGTTGAATTTCTTTTTTGGAAATGCCTGCTAAAACGTCATCCTGAGAATTATAAATTCTGGCCGGGCCTTCGTGTACCAGCATTTTTTTATCAACGGCGCCCGTTTTAACTACCGATCCCTGCGGCGCCAGATTTCCAAACAGAATGGCCAGTCCGCCGGATTTTGAATACGGATTGCTTAAAGGCCGGATAACTTCTTCATCTTTTATTTTTACATTGGCTATATTTTCACCCAGTGTTTTACCATTGACCGTTGGCGTACTTAAATCTAAAAGACCATCAATTTTACTGAGTTCGTTTAATATAGCATAAATACCACCTGCCCTATCCACATCTTCCATGTGAACATTTGGGGTTGCAGGACTCACTTTACAAAGATATGGCGTTCTGGATGCTATTTCATTAAGATCATGCAAGTCAAAATGGATACCGGCTTCACTGGCAATGGCCAGGGTATGTAAAATAGTATTGGTGCTGCCGCCCATAGCCATATCCAGAACCAATGCATTTTTTATAGATTGGTCAGTAATTATTTCCGACGGTTTAATATCGTTTTTAACCAAATTTACTATGCGATCGGCTGCTTGTTTAACCAATTCTTCACGTCTTGAATCAACAGCTAAAATAGAACCATTTCCCGGCAGAGCAATGCCAATTGCTTCCATCAGACAATTCATTGAGTTGGCTGTGAACATACCCGAACAGGATCCACAGGTGGGGCAGCCCTGATCTTCCAGTTCCTTTAACTGAACATCATCAATCTCCCCGCGCAGGCGACGACCCACCCCTTCAAATATGGAAATTAAATCGACTTTCTGGCCCGAAGCAAGCTTGCCCGCTTTCATCGGTCCGCCGGAAACAAATATAACCGGAATGTTGATGCGTACGGCAGCCATCAACATGCCCGGTACAATTTTATCACAATTGGTTATGCAAATAAGTCCATCCAGCTGATGGGCTTCCGCAACCGTTTCCACACAGTCAGCAATCAGTTCGCGGCTGGCCAGTGAATAGCGCATACCAATGTGCCCCATAGCCACACCGTCATCTACGCCGATAGTGTTAAACTCAAAAGGCACACCACCCGCCTTACGAATCCGTTCTTTTACAATTTTACCAAATGCCTGTAAGTGAACATGACCCGGAACTAAATCCGTATACGAGTTACAAACTCCGATAAAAGGTTTATCAAAATCATTGTCCGATTGAATTGCTCCAGTCGCTTTAAGTAAACTACGATGCGGAGATCTTTCAATACCCTTTTTAATAATGTCTGATCTCAAATTACACACTCCCTGGTATAGTCAACCTGTAAGAATAGACACTTAAATCCTATCCGGGTCAACCCCGAAATCTAATATTTTTGTTGTGAAATTAAAGAGAAGTGATCTCGGGATTGCAATTAATTAGCTAATTATCACTAGGCTAAGGATAATATTTAGCACAATAATCCCGAGGAGGAAAATAATATCTAAAGATAACATATTTAAATTAACAACTAAAAATTTATCCGATTGATTGCAAATCGAATGTGTATTCATTTTATTACGCATTATCTTATAATTAAATTTCATGACTGTAATTAACTTTATTAGTTGTTAAAAAATTTCAGCCAATATAAATTTTCAAACAGGTCATGTCAATACCTAATCAAATTTTTATGAAAGATTTTGTATTTTTTAACAAAATGTTTACATATCACGTTAATTTTTTATATTTTAATTTGAATTTTTATACATCTTATTTTATATTTCCCGCAGCAATTAAACAGAGGTTTATATCTAATCAAGATGAGACATTCTCAGCTTAAATCTTTTCAGGATAATGATGGCATCTTCTTGCCGGAAGAATGCGTGGTATACCATCGAAAGCGAAAGCCGCTTTTTCACACCTAAAATTAACAGGGATATCCAATTAATTTTTAATTCCCTGTTCGTTCCATTAAATTTACCATATTAATAATTATTTATAAAAGTGATTTGCGGATCAGAATTACAAAAGTACAAAGTATCCATAATTAAAAGTGAGAGGAGATTAAATATGAGTAAGTTTGCAGAATGCCCCGTATGCGGCGCTGATGTCGAAATTGCTGATGATGCAGTTCAGGGTGAATTAATTACCTGCCCGGAATGCGGCGTTGAGC
>JAFGKZ010000205.1 GCA_016928315.1 Calditrichaceae bacterium | reverse complement strand
TTCTATTTCTGATCATAAAATTTTAACTGGTCATTCATATTAAATATAGCACGATAATTGTATCATTCAGGGATCGCCCTCAAATTTGTGAAAAAGTCTATACATAATCGTATAAAATAATTTCCTCTTAATTAAATATGTTTTAAATTCTATAGGTTAGCTTATGCTAAGCGATTTGTTTAAAAAGCGATATCATAATAATTTCAGGAATTAATTTTTTTGATTAATATAAGGTATACAGCCAACATAAAGGAGTGGATCATGCAAAAACAGATCAGAAATAATTTTGAGGATCAAAGAGAGTTAATGACCTTGTTGTTAAATAAATGTAAAAATTTATCTATTTATATGGTCATCCTATTCTCTATATGTCTATCATACAATGATTCCTATTGTCAGACATTACAGATCAATGATCTGGATTATTTTGCAACTCAGGGCGTCAATGTACTGGTTTATAGCAACCAGTACACGGGCTTCTTTTTTGATGAAAAAACGGCCGGCATTGAAATCATTCATCACGGCGTAAGGACATCTACAGGCGGCGCTGTTCGGCTGCAAAACACGCCCGAACAATGGGATTTAATTCCATCTGTTGTTGACCGGAAAGTTGATAAGAAAAATAACAGGATTGAGGTTACATTAAAATACAATGATTATAAATTTGATTCGAAGATTAGTGTTATAGCTAAAGATAATGGTGTGTTAATCAGTGTTTATCTTGATAAGCCGGTTCCAAAAGAACTGGTTGGCAATGCCGGATTTAACCTGGAGTTCTTACCGTCAGCTTATTTTGAAAATACGTATTTGATGGATGGGAAGCCCGATAATTTTCCCAGATACCCTTCGAGCAATACTAAAATCGAATCAATAAATAAAAAAATACCACAGTATGCAGGTCACACAACCTTTGATGATAGAGGTTTGGGTGAATTTATTGTTCCACTGCCATTAGCAACCGGTAAGATTCTTGTACTTGCGCCGGAAGATCCGCAGCGTCTGGTAAAAATTAAAAGTCCGGATGCAGACCTAATGCTTTTTGATGGGCGCAACCTGGCCCAGAATGGATGGTTTGTTGTCCGAAGTATACTACCGGCAAATAAAACAGGAAAAGTGTTGAGCTGGTATCTCGAACCAAATGCGGTACCAAACTGGGTCAGAAAACCTAACATTGGTTTTTCGCAGGTCGGTTATACGCCAAAACAGGAAAAAGTCGCTGTTATCGAACTGGATCAGAATGATACGCCGTTAAAAACAGCGTCACTTTTTCAGGTAACTCAGGATGGTGCATCGGTCGAAGTATTAAATGGCGATGTAAAGGCGTGGGGAAAATATCTTCGTTATAACTATGCCAAGTTTGATTTCAGTTCGGTAAAAGAACCGGGCATTTACTACATTCAATATGGCGATCAAAAAACAAATGCATTTAAAATTAGTCAGGATGTTTATGAAAATGTATGGCATCCGACTTTGGACGTCTGGTTCCCGGTACAAATGGATCACATGACAGTCAACGAAGCTTATCGTATCTGGCATGGCGCTTCTTACCTGGATGACTGTCTGCAGGCTCCTCCGAACCATCAGCATTTTGATGGATACCAAATGGGCGCTAAAACAGATACAAAATACAAACCATTGGAACGTATTCCTAACATGGCCGTTGGCGGCTGGTTCGACGCCGGTGATTTTGATATTCAGACCGGTTCTCATAACATGGTCATTTCAAGTTTTGTAGATATTTGGGAAGATTTTAAAGTCGAAAGAGATGAAACCTACATTGACCAGAAAACCCGCTATGTGGATATTCATCGTCCGGATGGCAAGCCGGATATTTTACAGCAAATTGAACATGGTACGCTTAACCTGGTGGCACAATGCGAAAATATCGGCCATCCGGTGCAGGGAATTATTGTACCTAACCTGCACCAGTACCATCACCTCGGCGATGCGGCTACTGAAACCGATAATCTGCCCTATAATCCTGATCTCAAACCATATGAGACTGATGGAAAATCAAGCGGAACACCCGATGACCGCTGGGCTTTTACAAACCGCATGCCTTTTATGGATTATCAAACAGCCGCATCATTGGCTGCTGCAAGCCGTGCACTTAAAGGGTACAATGATGATCTTGCTGCCAGAAGCCTGAATCATGCAAAAAGATTATTGGAAGAAGCCGATGAGTTAATGAAAAAGCCGGATGTAGTCGAAAGTCCCTGGATGCAGTGGTTCAGAGGCGCTGATATCGATGCTGCCCTGCAATTATACATCACTACAAAAGATAAAAAATATGCCGACAGATTCCAGGAAAAAATCTGGGTTTTACTCGAAGAACCAAATGACCTGCCCGAGTTTGGTCAAATCTTTTTTGCGGGAAGAAGATTGACGCCCGCACTCAAAGCCATTCCCTATATGGACGTCGAATATAAAAAAAAGTTAAAGGGTTATGTTGTTAAATTTAAAGAATCAATAGACGAAATTGGAAGCAACAATCCTTATGGATTGCCAATCACATCCGGCGGCTGGGGTGGAAGCGGCAGTGTCGTTAATTGGGCAATAACTAACTATTATGTTAATAAGGCATTTCCGGATATCATTAATAAAGAGTACGTTTTCAATGGATTAAATTTCATTTTCGGCTGTCACCCTTATTCTAATATATCATTTGTAAATGCAGTGGGTACCCGTTCCAAGAAAGTGGCTTATGGAAATAACCGGGCAGATTTCACAACGATTGCCGGAGGTATTGTCCCGGGCTTGATGTTGCTTAAACCGGACTTTCTTGAAAATAAAGACGACTGGCCCTTCCTTTGGGGTGAAAATGAAGTTACCATAAGCGGCAGCGCAGAATATATTTTTCTTGCCAATGCAGTTGATGCATTGGTAAAAAGCAGTCAATAATTAATAATTCTTTAATCTGGTTTTAACATTTAAGAAAGGACAAATCAAAAAAATACCATATATTCCTTATACAACAGATGATTAATTCTATGATTAGGGACTTTTAATATGAAACAGCCCCGGCATTTATAGATTTAATGAGGGAAAAGAAAATCGAACATCAGAAACGTATCACTTCTGATGGCCATACCTGGATGAATGGCAGATATTATTTGACTGAGACACTGCAATTATTTTTTAAATACACAGACTGCTCTAAAAAATTTCTTTACTCGTTCTTCGTTATTCAGTAGATTACCCGTGAAAGTACACGAGTAAGTTTAAGGTTAAATGAAACACGTTAAACAGAGTGATATTGCAAAAAAACTGAATGTAACCCGGATAACAATTTCAAAGGCTTTGCGGGATCATCCTGATATTTCAATTGCAATGAAGACTAAAGTCCGTGAAGCCGCCGAAGAACTTGGTTATATTCCAAATTTAATTGCACAAAATTTAATATCAAAAAGAACCTTTACACTTGGAGTAATAGTCCCCGATTTGGAAAATAGTTTTTTTGCATATGCTACCGATAGTATCATCGATGCAGCTAAAAACAATAATTATATCGCGTTCGTAACTGTATCCCGGGAAGATCAGAATCTTGAAAAAACAAATATTCAGAAGCTAATCGGGATGAGAGTCGATGGATTATTGGTATGCGTAACCCAGCAGACAAATGATCCTCAAATTTTCAATCAAATTAAAAAACTAAATATCCCCTTTGTTTTTTTTGACAGGTCATTTACAGGCCTGGATTTGCCAAGCGTTAGTTTTGATGATAGAAATGGCGCGATAACAGCGCTGGAAAAAATTATGGAAAAAGGTTATAGTAAAATCGCCCATATTGCAGGTTATTCAAAAGTTAGTATAGGCAGCGAACGTTGTGAAGGATATAAGCAGGCGCTCAAAAATAAAGGATTAAAAATCAACCAGGATTGGATAATTGAAGGAGGATTTGAAGTAAAGGATGGCTATGAAGCATTTATGAAATTGTACGATAACAATCAATTACCCGAAATTATCTTTGCCGTAAATGACCGCACCGCACTGGGAGTGTATCAAGCGGCAAAAAAGGTTGGTGTAAGGATACCGGAAGATATTGGCATTGCTGCCTTCGGATTCAATGAGATTGCACAAACTTTTACACCGAGCTTATCAATTATCAATCAAAATCCCCGTAAAATTGGGTCAACTGCGGCAGAAATGTTGATAGATACAATCGAAAATAAGAATTATGATTTACCCATTCAGATAAAGATAAAAGAAGAATTTTATTGGAATGAATCAATTTTAAGGAATAAATAAACATAGTTTAAGATGGTATTTTTAAGCTGATTATTTTTGTTTTATTTTCTGAGAACTAAAAATATACAGAACAAAATATCATAAAAATTCAATAGATCAATAGAGGAAAATTTTTAATCAATAGAATTCCCCGATGCTT
>JAFGKZ010000204.1 GCA_016928315.1 Calditrichaceae bacterium | reverse complement strand
GGTTAATATAATCTACTAAGACAATACCGTTATTTACAACAATACCAACCAGCATTACAATACCGACAAGAGCCATAACGCTTAAGCTGGTTCCGGTTACAATTAATCCAAAGGCCACGCCGATAAAGGACATGGGGATGGTAAAAATAATGATAAACGGATCCAAAAATGATTCAAATTGAGAGGCCATTACCATATAAGTTAAAAATATCGCTACAAAAAATGCTATCCCTAAATACATGAATGATTCCTGCTGTTCTTCAGCTGTTCCGCCGATTTCCGTACGAAAATCAGTGGGCATGGATACCTGGCGTATAGCATTCTCGACATCGTCTGTAACTTCACTTAAGGTTCGGCCGGAGATACTAATATTAACCGAAACAACTCTTTCCTGGTCTTCACGATCAATTTCCTTCGGCGCTTCCGCATAAACAACGTCGGCAATAGCCCGCAAAGGAATTTGTTTGCCAAATGGCGTCATTATTAAAATATTATCAACATCTTCTTTGCTTGTTCGTGATTCCTCATCCAACTGCACACGGATATCAAATTCATCGCCTTTCTCCCTGTATTGCGTTGCCACTGTGCCCAATATACTGGTACTTACAGTTTGTCCAATTTGAGTTGTGCTCAATCCAAGATCAGCTACTCTCTGTCGGTCAATATTAATTTGCAATTCAGGTGCTGCCTGCCTGAAGCTGGTTTCGACCTCGACAATACCCTCAATCGTTTTTGCTTTTTCAGCGATCTGACCTGCCAGCGCTTCGGAGATATCCAGATCATGTCCGAATACCTGAATAACAATATCCGCAGCGTTACCCATCATGGCTGTCTGGCCGCGGTCTTCAAAGCGCACATCAACATCCGGCAAATTTTTAAATTTTTCTCTCAAGGCATCCTGAATTTCAAACATACTGCGGTCACGCTCACTTAAGCCTACAAGTTTAATCATTATATCACCTTCACTGGAACCGCGGGAGGAAAATAAGGCGGCAATACCTTCGCCTTGTCCAAACGATGTATATACAATTTCCGTCTCCGGCGTATTATCCATAATAATCTGGTTTACCTTATGCATGCTTTCATCCATAGCCTCCAGACTTGTTCCTGGTGACCTGTCAACTGCCACAGATATGTAACCCATGTCATTTTCCGGCAGGAACTCACCGCCCATCATATAAATTGTTATTACAGAAAAAAGGAATAAAACGAAAACCGAAAGCACAACGGTTTTGCGATGATCCAGCGCCCAATCCAATGCTATTGAGTACACATTCTGTAAATTTTCCAGCCAATGATTAATATGATTGCCCCAGCGTGCAAAAATGTTTTCTTTTTTAACGCGCTTGGTCATCATTAAAAATCGTGATGCCATTAGGGGAATCAATGACAAAGCGACCAGCAATGAGACCGATAATGAAAATACAATAGTAACAACCATGTCACTGAACAGCTCGCCGGCTATTCCCGGAACAAATAGGACAGGAATAAATACTGCCAGCGTTGTTAATGTTGAAGCGGTAATTGCCATCCCTACTTCCGAGGCCCCGTTATTAGCCGCATCGCGGGCAGATTCCCCCTGCTCATGAAACCGGAAAATATTTTCCAGCACGACAATGGAATTATCTACCAGCATACCGACCGCCAGGGCAAGCCCGGCCATAGAAATTACATTTAATGTTAGGCCGGCCTGGTCCATAACCGCAAAGGTCACAATCATTGAAACCGGAATTGATACGGCTACAATAAGAGAGCTGCGCAAATTACGCAGGAAAAAAAGAAGTACCAGCAGCGTTAATGCGACAGCCTGCAGAGCTGTATTACCCAGATTGGACATGGATTTATTTATAAATACCGAAAAATCCATCAATGTTTCTATTTTTACACCTTCCGGTAAAGTGCTTTCAATAGCGGGCAGATTATTTATTACTTCCCGGCATACCGAAACCGTGTTGGCATCTGATTGTTTCTGAACCATTAACATAACCGCGGGTCTGTCATTATTCCATACGCGCTGGCGCTGCTTCGCAAAACCGTCTATAACGGTGGCGACATCTTTAATTCGCACCACTCCAGATCCCGCCGCTGTAACCGCGGTATTTTCAATTTGTTCAATATTGCTATATTCACCTACTGTTTGCAGGGTAAACTCCTGCCTTTTGTTTTCTATCCAACCAGAAGGTACCTGCAGGTTATTCATTTGCAGCGCTGCAACAAGCTGTTGAATAGAGACATTATGCGCTTTAAGTCTGCTGGGATTCGCTAATACTTTTATCTCCCTGCGCATACCGCCGCTTGTAAACGATCCGGCTACGCCGGCAATGCGTTCGATACGGGGCTCTACTTCCTGCTCCGATATTCGCCGCAATTCTGCCTGGCCATGCAGTTCTGATGATACTGATAAATATAGAATCGGTTGTTGAGACGGATTAAAGGACATTACAATCGGCTGGGAAATATCATCCGGTAAAGCGTCCCTTAAAAATTCCAGATTGTTCCTTACATCTATCTCCGCCTGATCCATATCCGTACCCCAGTCAAATTCCAGCATTACCACAGAGAATCCCTGCATGGATGACGAAGTTACTTTATTAATGTTTTCCACGGCAGAAACTGTTTCTTCGATTGGCCGTGTGATCACAGTTTCAATATCATACGGTCCGACGCCTGTATATTGTGTAAAAATTGCAATAACCGGAAACTCCATATCCGGGTACAAATCCAGATTTAACCGATTGAGTGAAAAAAGACCAAAACCGACGGCAATCAAATAGATCATAAAAAAGGTTACGCCGCGTTTTATGGAGACTTGCGCTATTTTCATAATACGTTTCCTTCAAATTTTACAATTGAAACATTCAGTCCATCACGTAAATTATTTTGACCGGCAACAACAAGCGTATCGCCAACAACAACTCCGCCATTGACTGCAATTGATTTGTGGTTAACGTAACGGACATCCAATTTCTTTTGTTTAGCACAACCTTTTTCGACCGTGTAAACATAATAATTTTTCTGTACCTGATCTTCCCCATCAATCTTTTCCAGTGTTGTGCTTTCAATGGATACATAGCGTGGCACAACAATTACATCACTCAAAAGACCTGTTGTTACACTCACTTCTGCATACATTCCGGGTTTCAGCAAATAATCCGGATTATCGATAAGAACTTCCACTTTTGCCATTCGGGTCAGTGGATCAAGAACCGGACTGATTTTTTGTACAGTACCCAAAAATGCCTGATCTGTGTAAGAACGCACTTTGATGGTAGCTTGCTGGCCTAAAGCAAGTTTACCAAGATCTTCTTCTGTTGCATCAAATACGATTTTAACTTTTTCCATTTGCACTATGCTTACTACAGGCATTCCAGCAGAAGCCATATCACCTTCTTCATAAAATCGTTGACCAATAATACCGCCAATCGGCGCAGTAAGTTCTGCATCCCTTAATTGACTTTTAACGCTGATCAATCCAGCTTTTGCTTGTTCGGCCTGGGCTTTTGCTGCTTCATATTGTGTTTGGATAGCATCATACTGTTGTTTACTCATCGCGTTTTCACCAAACAATCGTTTAGCCCGGTCAAATTCCAAATTCAGATTAGCTTCTTGCGCACGGGCTGCTGCCAAAGCAGCTTCAGCTTGTCTTACACCTTGTTCTATGGTTGTAGCTGTAATACGGGCAATTACCTGACCTTTCTTTACGGGATCACCCTCATCTGCATAAAATTTTTCTATACGATCAGGAATTTTAGAGAATACTTTAACTTCATACTCCGCATGAATATCTCCGCTGTATGTTAACAATTGACTTACATTGCCAAGTTTTACAATGGACACATCAACCGGAATCGCTTCTGCTTTGGTATTTTCCCCATCTGAATCACTACAGGCTGAAAACATTCCCATACAAATAAGAATACAAAAAGTGATTTTACTTATTCTTAACATAACCGAATCTCCTTCGTACATTCGCGGAATTTCCGCTTTTAATATTCAATTTTACTTTTTACTCTAAAATACCTTCTAACAAACCTGTCACTCTGCGCAGCTCATAACGGGCAATTTGATAATCATAAAGCGAGCTCACAAAATTAAGTCGTGCCCGGGTTAGAGCCAACTGCGAATTAAGCACATCCAGTTGTGTATTGGCGCCTTCATCATACATTAAATTGGCCAATCTTAACGCTTCGGTTGCCAAATTTACCGTCTCTTTTGCGGACATGTATTTTTCATTGGCTTCCAGCAATTTGTTAAAAGCAATCTCTACCTGGGCTGCGGTTCCATCATAAACCTGTTTTTCCGTGTCATTCATTATACTCCTGTCCAGCTTAGCCTGCTGATACTGCCTTACGGATTTAAATCCACTGAATATTGGGATTTGCACGCTAACTGCCGATGTAAAACCTTTGCTGAAATCATCCTGGTTAAACCGATAATCATTACGCTGAGCCATGTATGAATAATCTGTTTGAAAAAATATTTTAGGTAAAAATTCACTTCTGGCAATGGTAACTCCTTTGGCCGTCATTGTTTTTCTTTCATTAAGCGCTTTTAATTCCGGACGATTTTCCACAGCCAAATCCTGTAAATCTGATAGTGATGAGTGTAAAAAATCATCTTCTATATATTTGAATTCACCCTGCGCCTCAATGTCAGTTTCCTTATCCAATCCTAACATGGTTCGAAGACTGGTCAGAGCAGATTGATAATTGTTGCGCACGCTGATTAATTCCGGCTGCAGATTGGCGTATTCAACTTCGGCGCGCATTTTATCAAAACCCGAAGCGCTGCCCACATTATATTTTTTTAATACATTGTCGAGGTTTGCTTTTGATTGAGCGAGAGCCTCTTCCTGAACTTTCACAAGTTCCTGCGCCATCAGACAACCGTAAAAAACATTCGCTGTTTGATAGATGAGATCCTGCTTTTTTTGTTTTACATTCTGCTCTGCTGCGCGTTCAGCGGCTTTTGCCGTCTGAATACCAGCAATGCCTGCCAAACCTAAAAAAATAGGCTGTGTCAATTGAGCGCCGTAGTTAAATGTATTTTCCAAACCAAAAGCAAGCTTTATGTAATCGGGCATATTGGGATCCGCCATACTGCCTAATCCTGCCTTAATAAAATTGGGCATAGTCGATTCCTGGAGTTCCCATGAATGCTGAAAATTGACCGAAGCATTCAGCTGCGGTAAAATATTAGAGTACGCTATCCCGACACCGGCCCCGGCTTTCTTTAGTTCTTTCTCGGCAATTTTAATATCAGGATTTTGATCTAATACCGTTGCAATACTTTTTTCAAGCGTGAAAATATCTTTTTCCTGAGAAAATACTGCTGTTGTCACGATAAATATCATCAGTAAATTTAGCATCAATAATCTTTGCTTAATCATTAATTTAACTCCTCAAAATTCAATATCAGATACATATTTTTAAATTATTCATTCAAACCTTTAAAAAGTAATTCCACAATTTTTTCCGCCAATTGATCCGATAGTATTTTTTCATCTCCGTTTAACTGCTTCCAGATAAAATGACTTACGGTGCCGACAAAAACCTCGCAAGCCAATTTAGGATCGGCAGTGGACCCAAACTCTCCGCTGTTTATACCTTCCTGAATTAAATTGGCAAGAATACGTCGTTGCTTTTTGGCCACATCTATAACACTATCCAGAAAGGGTAGTCTTTCCATTGTAATAAACAGACTCTGAAAAAATTTAACAAATTCAGGATATTCATTTGTTTGATGAAAACTAATTTTAACAATTTCGATTAGTTTTTGTTTAATTGGAATTGTCAGATCCAGAATTTCCTGATATCTGTTGGTACCTAATGATGTTCCGGCATCGACCAGTGCTTTATATATGCCCTCCTTATTTCCAAAATAATAATATAATGTGGGCTTGGATACACCCGTCTTTTCACATATTTCGCGAATGGAAACACCGTTATATCCGCGTTCAAAAAATAGCTGAGCCGCAGCCATGAAGATTTTTTGCTTTGTTCCATGATCTGCGGAAATTACTTCCATTTGTTCAATCATTTTATACTTTCTATAATATTATACCTACCGTTCGGTATATAATAGAAGTTGAATATACAGAATATTTTAAAATTTGTTTCAATAAAATTTAAAAATTGTAATTTTTCTTAAACGGTTGGGTAAAGTTCTATTATTATAACTTTGATATACAAAAATAGCACTTATAAAACATTGTATTCTCAACCTATTTCTGAACTATCTTTAAACTACAAATTGATAACCTTTGCAGCTTTCAGCATAGTATCAGATATATCATACATATTCGAGATTTTCCCTATGGCTATTTGTTCTTTAAGATTAAAATGTCCAAGACATGTGCCACAAGCTAAAATTTTTACGCCTTTGTTTTGTATTAATTTAAGATCTTCGAGTACAGTCGATCCTTTTACAACCAATTTAGCTCCCGTATTATAGAAAATTATAGTCCCGGGTAATAATTTGGCCTCACTCAGGGTATGTACAAAGCTGCGAATTAAAATAGCTCCCAACTCGACATCCCCATGTCCCATTATCTCATTGGTAATAACAAGAACCTGATCCTTGTTTATAACTGATTGCATAATATTTCGCTTCCTTTTAATATTTAAATTGTAATAACATTCATTCTAAATGTTAATACATTTTGTTACTAATAGTTTATGGTTTGTTAATTCCGCAACTGATTTCTGTGTTTCCGTTTTTAAAATCCGCACACAAATCCCGCATTCAGAGCTGATATCTTTAGGTACTGGAATCAGTTTACAGGCAATACCGGAATCCAATAAAACCTTTTCCGCCCTTAAAGCATGATTAGCTGATAAAAACAAAAGGATTGCATAACTACGTTTTGCATTCATATATTCTAACTGATTGCTTCTAATGCTTTAATAGCCTGATTGATTTCGGCTTTACTGTTAAAATAACCCAAACCGAACCGCACGGTTCCTGTAGGAAATGTACCAACCGTTTTATGTGCAGCGGGAGCGCAATGAAGACCTATCCGGCATAATATGTTAAATTTCTCATCCAAAATTAATCCTGTTTCTGAAGGTAATAGATTATTCAAATTAAAAGACACCGTCGCCGTTTGGAAATTTTCATTTATTGGGCCATATAATTTAATTTTCGGTATCGATTTTAAACCGGATAATAAGTGTTTTGTTAATTCAGTTTCATGTCTTCGGATGTTTTCAATACCAGTATCACGTACCCAGTTTACACTGGCATTTAATGCAGCCAATCCGGTAAAATTAAGCGTCCCGCTTTCAAATTTATCAGGCAAAAAGATTGGCTGAAATTCCTCTTCAGAACGGCTGCCTGTACCGCCCTCTTTCAGCGGAAGAAAATTTTCCACATCGACACGATCGCCGATTATTAATCCGCCGGTTCCTGATAAACCATAAAGCGATTTATGACCGGTAAAAGCCAATAAATCAATATGATCTTCTTCCATATCAATCGGAAAAGCGCCGGCTGTTTGCGCTGTATCTACCAAAAACAGAAGTCCATAATCTGTGCATATTTTACCAACTTCATGTATTGGCAATAATGTTCCGGTCACATTGGAAGCATGGTTTAAGGCGATCATTTTAGTAGTACTTTTAACAGAGCGGCTTAAATCAGCCGGATCGAGGCAGCCATTCTGTTCGCAGTTAACAACCGTCATTTCAATTCCGTGTTTTTCCAACTGACGCATTGGTCGCATCATGGAATTATGTTCCATTGATGAGGTAATTACGTGATCGCCGGATTTTAAAAGACCTTTTAAGGCAAGATTCAACGCTTCTGTAATATTGGATGTAAAAATTACACGCAGCGGATCGGCAAAATTAAATAATCGGGCAATGCTTTCACGTGCGGCATATACTATTCGTCCTGATTTAACGGAAGCGCTGTGTCCGGACCGGCCCGGATTTGAACCAATATTCTGAGTAAAATCCGTCACCGCCTGAACAACACAATCGGGTTTAGGCCAGGAAGTTGCGGCGTTATCGAAATAAATTTTTTTTATAAGATTCGTCATGAATAATCCTTTGCATTTTATTCCTCGCAAAGGATTTATTATGAATAAATTTTGGCGGGAATAAAATTAGCAGCGTAAAATCCCGAGCTGAACCAGCCAGGAAGATAAAATTCAGATATTTAGTCTACAATGACTCATCATTTTTTAGAATATCAAATATTATTTGTTTAATAAAAATTTATTTATTTAGATATGAAATATCAACAAGTAAGGGCACAATATGTTGTGCCCTTACTACACGACTAAAACCTTATTGTTTGTCCGGATATGGCGGCGGATTTGGAATGGTTTTTTCTTTGGTTTTCAATTCTTCCAAGATTTCCCGGATAGCCCGGTTCAATTGCTGATCCTCCCCGGCGTATTCTTTTGCCGGATCGTTATCCACAAAAATATCCGGCTCAACGCCGACACCTTCCATAATCCATTCTGTACCTTCAACATTATATCGGGAAAATTCCGGCTTATAAAGCTGTCCGCCATCCAGCAATGGCAGCGAGCCGCGAATACCAACCACGCCGCCCCAAGTGCGCTTACCAATCACTTTACCAAGATTATATTGTTTAAAACGATACGGAAAAATATCGCCATCCGATGCAGAAAACTCATCTGCCAGACAAACCATTGGTCCATAAATCATTTCATCGGGTTCCGTGCTTGGAACAGTATTACGGGCAATGGTAATCATGGCTATTTCCCGTCGCAATCGCTCGATTATCATTCCGGATACAAAGCCACCTCCATTACCCCGCACATCAATTATTAAAGCCTTCTTGCGAACCTGGGGATAAAACTGTTTTGCAAATTCATTGAGTCCGCCGGTACCCATATCCGGAATATGGATATAACCGACTTTTCCGTTTGTAGCTCTATTTACTTTATCCATATTGCTTTGTACCCAGTCGTAATAATACAGCCTGGATTCATCAGCGATCGGTATAACAGTTGCTTTTCGTTTCCCGCTTTCACTGGCCGTGGAATTGAGTTCCAGTGTAACCTGCCTGCCGGCTTTGTTTACCATAATTTCATAAATGTTCTTTAATGGTTTGGTCGATGTACCATCAATAGATAAGATATAATCACCTTGCCGGGCATTAACACCGATGACCTGCAATGGTGAAATTAGTGATTTATCCCAATTCTGCCCGTCCAAAATTTTTTCAATACGGAAATATCCTGATTTATTGTCTTTAACTAACTCGGCGCCTAACAATCCGGTTTGGATCTTCCTGACATCCGGGCGGTCGCCGCCTCCCGTATAAGCGTGGCCGATATTCAATTCACCTATCATTTCCCCAATAATGTAAGTCAGATCATTTCGATGATTCACATGGTTTACCAGTGGCGCATATTTCGCCTTAACTGCAGGCCAGTCAGTCCCATGCATGTTGGGGTCATAAAAAAATTCCCGCATCTGCCGCCAGCACTCATTAAAAATTTGCTGCCATTCTGCTTTTTTGTTTAATTGAACCTGCATATTTGAAAGATCAAGTTTGTTCTCGATTTTTATTTCGGCGGAAGGCAAATCTATAATGGCATACGATCCATTTTGTCCCACCAGCATTTTTTTCTGATTGGCAGATATTTCATAACCATTAATTTCACCAAGGTCTTTTTCTTCCAATTTTTCCAAATCATATATAAGCAATCGCTGCTTTTCATCTTTACTGCCGTTTCGGGTATAATAAATCTTATCGCCCGCGGAAGTAATTTGCGAATAGTTCGATGGCTGGATTGGAAGACCTGCAATCCGGTTATGGATATTGTCTAAATCCACTTTTACTGACACAGCCTTTCCATCTTTATTATCTTGCTTCTTCTCATCTTTTACCTTCGATTCACTTACAGCTACTTCATCGTTTTTGGGTTCAAATGGTGAAGCAACATCGTTTGTCAAAGTCACCAGGTATATTCGGTTCATATCCTGATAAGAAAAATCGGATTCGATCCAGCTGAAATTTGGCGTATAATCACGATTCGAGCTAAAGAATAAATATTTGCCGTCTGAACTGAACGCTGGCTCCTGTGATGTATACCACCCTTCTGTTATAGGATGACGTTTCCCGGATTCCAGGCTGTATAAATATATTTTGGACAACATTTCTTTTTCGGGTTTACTGTAAGTGATCCATTTGCTGTCCGGAGACCAATTGTAGTTTCTAATTTCCCACGCCGGAGACTGGTCAACTTCCACAATCTTTTTAGTATTGATGTCAACATAGCGTATTCGCTGGCGGCGATCAGCCCAGACTAATTTTTTACTGTCCGGTGACCATAGCATCTGGTACTTATAGGTTTCCCCGTTTGTAGTGATTTGAATCGGATTCGCTGAGCCATCTCCCGCAGTAATATAGATTTCGTCCTCTCCCGTTTTGTCTGAGATAAACGCTATCCATTTCCCATCGGGCGACCATTTGGAATTACGCTCATGCACGCCGGAAGTAAGGGTCAGGTTTCTGGTAACTCCATATTTCTGAGGCACCGTAAACACATCGCCGCGGGCGCCGAATAACGCGCGGTTACCATCGGGGGCAATTTCAAAATTAGTTACATTTTTATTTACGCTGATAATTCCATCACGGCCGGTCAGCATATCTTCGGCAAACCGGATATTTATTTTTTCTGATTGCCGGCTTGCCAGATCAAATTTGTAGATATAGCCGCCGTATTCATACACAATGGCCTTTTTACCCAGGGATGGAAATTTGATGTCAAATTCTTTATAGTCTGTCAACCGATCCGTATTTTTTGTATCCAGATCATAAACATACAGATTCATGCGTTTCAACTCATCCCGGTCGGACAGAAAATATATTTTGGATTCATACCACATTGGAATAATATCCTGTGCAGGATTATTGGTGATATTTTCAATTTTCTTGGTTGCAAAATCATAAATCCAGATATCATCAGCCATACCGCCGCGATAGCGTTTCCAAGTACGGAATTCACGAAAGATACGATTATAGGCCATCTTTTTATCGTCCGGAGAAAATGAGCAAAATCCACCGCGGGGAACCGGAATCTGTTCAGGCATATTGCCAGCCGTATCAACCGTAAAAAGCGATCCGTTAAAATCATTATATGATTTCATCCGGGAACGGAAGACCATTGTTCTATTATCATGCTTCCAGGTCATCACCATATTATTAGGTCCCATACGATCGCCGATATCATCCCTGCCTAAAGTTGCCGTATAGGTGAGCCGCTTTGGCACGCCGCCGTGTGCTGGCATAAGATATACTTCCGTATTGCCATCATACTGAGCTGTAAATGCAAGCTGTTCGCCATCCGGTGAAAACCGGGCAAACATTTCATAGCCGTCATGATTAGTAATTTTACGGGCAATGCCGCCCTGATCCGAAACTGTATACAGATCACCTGCATAGGTAAATACAATTTGATTATCATGTATAGCCGGAAAACGCAGCAATCTGGCTTCTGTCTGCGCAGATATTATAAGTGGGAATAGTAAAAATATTATAAGTGAAAAAATCCGGATCATGAAACCTCCTGATTAGAAAGTATTTATAAATTAACTTATTGTTATTTATTGATATGTGCATTGAAAAACGGCTGGATTGTTGAAATGTTTCATATTGAGTAAACTCAAATTGAATTTTCCGGTTTTTCCATGGTTATTTGTTTGATTGATTTATAAAGCGGTTTTAATTTGGAATACATCTTTTGATAGACATTTTTATATAAAGCATCATATACTTTCTGCACTTGCGGATTGGGTTCGAATGTGGCGCCATGTCTTGTCATTTCTTTAATAGCTGTCGGATAATCCGGATGCAGATTCATACCAACCGCTGCATTAATAGCCGCGCCTAAGCCGGATGCTTCATAGACATGCGGACGAACGGTTTTCATTCCGAAAATGTCCGCAGTTATCTGCATTGCTTCATCGCTTTGGCTGCCGCCGCCGGCCACACGCAGCTCTGTAATTGGAACACCGGTACGCTTAGCTATTTTTTCTGCGCCGTCGCGTAAAGCATAAGCCAAACCTTCCAGAATAGCCCGATATAGATGGGCACGGGTATGTACATCGCCAAAACCGATCACCGCGCCGCGGGCTTCCGGACCCGGATGTCTTAACCCCGGAGACCAGTATGGCTGCAGAACCAATCCTTCTGAACCGGGCGGCACTTTTCTGACTAAATCATCAAATAATTCCTCAGGTTCAACACCTTTCTTTTCTGCTAACCGTTGTTCAACATAACCAAATTCATTCTTAAACCAACTGATCATCCAAAAACCACGATAAATTTGTATTTCCAGATTAAAAGCATCCGGCACGGCTGCGGGATAAGCTGGTAACAATGATACTACTTCTTTGTATTTATCGCGCAGGGTATTTATTGTTGCCGCTGTACCATAGCTTAAACAGCCGATATGTGGTTCAATACAGCCTGAGCCTAAAACTTCACAGGCTTTATCTGCAGCGGCTGCAATTAATGGTAACCCTTCAGGTAAGCCCGTCTGCTTAGCAGCTTGCTTGGTTATTTTACCAAGCAATTTCCCCGGAGAAATTAATTTGGGTAATTGAGCTTTATCCATTGGTATAGCTTGCCACTTCCAGTTTAAACGACCAGCCCATTTTAAATTTTTATAATCAAAAGGTACATAACCGACCTGGCAGCCAACCGAATCGACAAAATCACCAACTAATTGAAAGGTTAGATATCCGGAAAGAAAAAGGAATTTATACGTTTTATCCCAAATCTCAGGTTGATTGGCCATCAGCCAATTTGCTTCAGCTTCCGCCTGAAGGTAGGCTACTGTCTTCGCTACACCTACTGTTTTAAATAAATTCCCCCAAAGGCCTTTAACAGGCGGGAAGTTTTCGACCCGGCGCTGATCCATCCAGACAATGGCCGGACGCAAAGGCTGCCCATTCTTATCCACATTTATAACCGTCGCGCGCTGGCTTGTTAGTGCGGCAGCAGCAATTTGATCAGTATTGACACTTTCTTTGTTAAGCAATCCTTTACAAGCATCACATAATGCCTGCCAGTAAACGGTAGCATGCTGTTCGGCATAACCCGGCGCATCGGAAAAATAAGGTTCGACCTGTACCTGTTCTTTTTCCAGCAGATGACCGCGTAAATCAAACAGTAAAGCACGGATACTCTGCGTTCCGCTATCAATGGCAAGTATCGTGTCTTTAGTCAAAAAGACCTCCGCAATTTAATGTTCATGGAATTAATCTGTAGAAAGCTTTAGCATAAAATTTAGAGAATTAAATTTCAATTTCAAATTGTATGTTTAAAAGCATCTTTTTTTGTTATGGCGCCTCAGCAAGGAAAATAGCCCGTTTAGGTGCAGGTAATCCTTCAACTGTTTTAGTGGAATCGTTAGGATCTAGAAATTCAGCCAGGGATTCATAGTGCATCCATTCCGAAGATCGCTGCTCTTCAATGGTTGTTTTGTTAATATAAATCAACCGGATATTTTTATAGCGGCTGCGCTTTAGCCAGGATTCCAGAGTCAGGCAGGATGGAATAAACCAGACATTGCGCATTTTGGCGTAACGGTCTTCCGGAACCAGTACTTCATCCTTTTTTCCGTCAATTACCAGGGTTTCCAGAACCAGTTCTCCCCCGCTGCGCAAATGTGATCGTAATTCGCTCAAATGATCAAAGGGTGACCGCCGGTGATAAAGAACGCCCATAGAAAATACCGTATCAAAGGCTTGTGATATATACTGAAATTTTTCAATACCCATGGGTAGAATTTGAATAACGGGACTATTTACGAAATGATTAATCGCCCTGAATTGGATTACGCTCAATAGAAAGGGTTCCAGTCCAATTACCAATCTGCTTCCTTGGCCAGCCATACGAAAAGCGTGATAACCGCTGCCACAGCCAACGTCGAGTACAATGCGATCTTTCAACGAGGCTATGTGATCTTTTAATCGATCCCATTTTAAATCCGACCGCCATTCAGTATCGATGTATATATCAAACAAGTTAAAAGGACCTTTTCGCCATGGATGCAATCTTTTCAGCATGGATGTCAACGTATTCTTTTTATCAGAATCAATATCGCTGCTTATGCCAATCTGTATGATTGCAGAATTCAGATTAATAATTGAAGGGTTAATCTGCGGTAGATTCTCAAGAATTGATTTCCACTTTTTTAAGTCACCATGTTTTGGATCGGAAAAGATAGTAAAAACATTTTCAAAAATTTCCGCCTTCCAGGGATTTAAATTAGTGTTTTCGAGTATGTGATAGAGTTGTTTTTTGTTTATCATTTAAATGCCACTATGGACGCAAAATTTATACATTGATACCAAACATAGCTCTTTTTAAAACCGCACGCTTCTAATCGTTCCAGGTGTTCTTTAATAGTATCAGGCAAAAGTACATTTTCCAGCGCAGTGCGTTTTTGGCTGATTTCCAGATCGCTGTAGCCATTAGCCTTTTTAAATTCAACGTAGAGAAATTCATTGTATTCTTTCTCAACAATATCAGAAAAAGAAATTTTCTCGGAAAGGATTAATACCCCTCCGTTCACCAATCCGTTATAAATATTTTTTAATATTTCTGTCCGTTTCTCTTTATTTATAAATTGCAGGGTAAAGTTTAAGATAACAATTTTTGCATTTATAATTTCAATATCCAGAACATCTGCACATTTTAAATTAACTGGAATTTTCAGAGCTGCTTTTTTAATATTCTCCTGACATTTTTTAATCATTGCTTCGGAATTATCAACCGCGATTATTTGCGCCTTTTTTAGATTCAACGCTTTTGCCATAGCAATAGCAGCCGCTCCCAATGAACAGCCCAAATCGTAATAATTTCGGTTTTCTTCCTTATACAAACCTGAAAAAATCCGGATCATCGACAAAACCAGTTCATAGCCGGGTATGGATCGATGCAGCATATCCGGAAACACATTGGCTACAGTTTCATCAAACTTGAAAACGCCCAAAGGATTTTTAGGATTGCTATAAATTAAATCTTTCGGCATTCTATCTGTAGACTTTTATAGTTTTAATCCTTACCGGTTTTTCGGGTCTGTCCAATCTTCCTGGCTGAATTGTATTAACGTTTGCAATAGCATCCACCACTTCCATTCCGTTTGTAACTTTACCAAATACAGTATATTGGCCGTCGAGACTGGGATAATCGGCATGCATGATAAAAAATTGCGATCCGGCGCCCATGCTCTCATCGCCAGGACGCGCCATTGATAAAATACCGGGAGTATGTTTGACATCATTAAATTCATGGGGAATGGCAACGATTGGACTGCCCGTACCATATAGATTCACATTATCTGTTTTTGTGTTGGCATCTCCACCTTGAATCATAAATCCTTTTATAACACGATGGAACTGAGTATTATCATAATAACCGCATTCAGCGCGGGTGATAAAATTAAAGCAATGAAGAGGCGCTTTTTCCGGATAAAATTCAACTTCAATATCACCCATACTCGTAATTATTTCCGCTTTAACATTTTCAATTTTTGAAGCTAAAAACCGCATGTTTTTACCGGCATGACTATAGAGTTTTACTGTTGTTTGTAAATCTTTAATCTGTTCCTTGAGTTTGGCATTTTCTTCAATCATTTGTTTGTCCTTACATGCGGTTAAAAGTAAAAGTATACCAACTGTTAATGATACAAATAGCTTCATCGACTCGCTCCTCAATTTATTGAACTTGTATTAGTTTTCTTATCTACAATGAATGGAACTTACAAATTTTTTTGATTCAGATCATTTAATTTTATCAGATATAAATATAGTTTTAATCAGTTTCTAACAATATTGAAATAAACTTAAGCACGGCATGAACGTATAATTTGACATACAATAATCAAGGATGGATAAATG
>JAFGKZ010000203.1 GCA_016928315.1 Calditrichaceae bacterium | reverse complement strand
GGCGGCAATATTATCACGGGGGAAGGATTTAATTACCTGGTTGAAAATGGCGCCCGCGCAGTCAAGGTAGGTATGGGCGGCGGTTCGATCTGCATCACGCAGGAACAAAAAGGCACCGGCCGCGGACTGGCAACATCAATTATAAAAGTAGCGGAAGCGCGTGACGCTTATTTAAAGAAAACCGGTAAATATATTCCACTCATTGCTGATGGTGGTATCGTCAATTCGAAAGATATCGTCATTGCGCTGGCGCTCGGCGCGGATTATGCCATGATGGGACGCTACTTTGCCCGCATGGATGAATCACCAACTGAAAAGGTTACACTGCGCAACCAGGTGATGAAACCATACTGGGGTGAGGGCTCCGCACGCGCACGGGAATGGAAGGCGCTTCGTTATCATCAGATTAATTTTGTGGAAGGCGTTGAGGGATTTGTTCAATATGCCGGAAAATTGCGCGATAACCTGCCGGAAGCTCTGTCAAAAATTAAAGCTTCCATGTCATCGGTTGGGGCGGCCAACATAAAAGAATTGCATAAAAAAGCCGAGCTGGAAGTCGTCTCGGCATTATCGATCAGGGAAGGCCAGGTGCATGATATTTATTTGCCCGGCAATGATCCAAATTATACAGCAATAAACTGGGGCGAATAGCATGGCAAAATATATTGTATTAGGCGCTCAATGGGGTGATGAAGGTAAGGGCAAGATTGTAGATTTATTATCCGGTAAAATGGATCTGGTGGTTCGTTTTCAGGGTGGAGCCAATGCCGGACATACGGTCATTATCGGGGATAAGAAATACGTGCTTCATATTATTCCCGGCGGTATTGTCTCGGGCAAGGCAACCAATGTGATCGGCAACGGCTGCGTGGTTGATCCGATCATTTTTAGCGAAGAAGTGAAATATCTTCAGGATAAAGGCGTTAAGGTATCGCCGGATAAATTGATTGTATCCAGCCAGGCGCATATTGTCACACCGGTACATAAATATTTGGATAAGGTATTAAATAAAAAAATCGGCACCACCGGTCGCGGTATTGGTCCGGCTTACGGAGATAAAATACACCGGACAGGTATCCGCGCGGAAAATATTCTGGACGGCAGTTTTATTGATCGTTTTTGCGAACATGCCGGCAATTATAAAAGTATCTGCGATCAGGTTTATGATGAACCGTTCATTGATGTGGATGAAGCCGTTGCGGAGATGGAAAAAGCCGGCAAATATTTAAAACCATATATTCAGGATTCCATTGAAGTGATTTATGGTTTTCTGAAAAAAGGCGCCAATATTCTGTACGAGGGCGCCCAGGGGACTTTTCTGGATATCGATCATGGCACCTATCCTTTCGTAACATCATCATCGACAAGTATTGGCGGGGCCTATACGGGCTCGGGTGTTTTTATGGAGTTTGATAAACGTATCGGAATTGTTAAAGCGTATACGACCCGGGTGGGTGAAGGACCTTTTCCTACAGAACTTAATGATGCAACTGGTGAACGATTAAGAAAGAATGGAAATGAATTCGGCGCTACAACGGGCCGACCACGTCGCTGCGGCTGGCTGGATTTAAAATTGCTGAAAAGATCATTCATGATAAACGGATTTAATTATATATCCCTTAGTAAATTGAGCTGTCTTTCGGGATTTGAAAAGATTTTGGCTGCCGTGGATTATGACAGTAAAGGGCAGCCGGTCTATAAGGAATTCCCAGGCTGGGAAGAGGAAGTTGAAGGCATTACCGACATATCCAAATTACCGGCCAATTGTGTTAAATATATTGATTTTATTGAAGAGTATCTGGAAACGCCGATTGGCATGATTTCCACCGGACCGGACAGGAATAATATAATTTTTAAGGAAGCGTTGTTTTAGGATTTTGTCATCCTGATCAAAGCGAAGAATCTGTGAGATTCTTCGTCGCTACACTCCTCAGAATGACAGAATTATGTTGTCATCCTGAGTGAAACATAGGATCTGTGAGGTTCTTCGTCGCTACACTCATCAGAATGACAGAATTAAGTTTTCATCCTGAGTGAAATAACAAAGGATCTATATAATTAAAATAAGATTCCTGGTCATTTGACTCCTCAGAATAACAGGATAATAGAAAAGTTAGAAGATAATAAAAAAGTATGACCATCAAAAAAAACAGCGGAATTAATATCGATCTTGGCAACCATTGTTCGAGAATTGCCTACAACTGGGCTAAAAAATCTTTCACTCACCGCGAGCCTGGTACAGGTAATCCATTAATGTCAGCCGATGGCGGATTTTCCAGTCTGATGGATTTTAACGGCGTAAAGATAGGTCTGTCCTCCGATGGTATCGGTACAAAGATTGAGCTGGCTGAGCGCACCGGCATTTATAACACCATTGGATTTGATCTGGTTGCTATGGTAGCCGATGATCTTGCTGCGAATGGCATCGAAACAGTCAATCTGTCCAATATCCTCGATGTGGACTTTCTGGATGCTGAGATCGTCGATCAACTTATGGAAGGATTGTATGAAGCGGCCAAATTTGCCAGTATCACGGTAACCGGAGGAGAAATTGCCGAGCTGGGATCACGCATCGGCGGTTACGGTGAGCGGATGCATTTTAACTGGTGCTCAACCGGCATCGGTATACTTCCTGAAGGTAAAGAGCTGATCGATGGTAAAAATATAAAATCCGGTGATGTGGTAATCGCCTTAAAAAGTCGTGGATTCCGCAGCAACGGCTTTTCACTGCTCCGAAAGATAATGGAAAACACCTTCGGGCCGGAATGGCACAAATCGGCGTTTGATAATAATACCAGTTGGGGGGAAATCCTACTGATTCATTCATTGATTTATTCACCGCTGATTACCAAGCTGGTCAAACAAAATATAAAAATAAACGGCATCGTTCACGTGACAGGCGGAGGATTGGCTGATAATCTGTCACGGATATTAAAAATCAATCAGGTTGGCGCTGTACTCGATAACATTTTTGAACCGCTGCCGGTTATGAAAAAAATACAGGAGCTAGGACAGGTATCGGAAGAGCAGGCCTATCAATTATGGAATATGGGTAATGGTATGCTCATTATTTTAGAACGGGATCAATTGGACGCCGCCCTTGCAACAATCAAACAAAACGATTACCAGGCCTGTGAGTGCGGCCACATAATAGATAAATTTACGATAACGATAGAATCAAAAGGTATGCAACCGCAGAGGTTGTTTTATCAATATTAGACTTGATTTTTTGATGTTTAAAAACTTAACCTACCCCGCCAAAAAATAAACTTTTGGCATCCCCTCCCTGATATCAGGGAGGGACAATCCGCCAGTTGGCGAATGGGGAGAGTTAAAAATGGAAGTACATAATACAACTTTTAGATTCTAATAAGGAACCTATTTTGCAGTCCACAAACATTAATCACATTCAGCTTTTGTTGAAACCGAATGTCGTTGATGTGGCAGGGCAACGTGTCTGTGAGAGCGCACAGAAATATCTTCAATTGAATACCGGCAAGGTAAAATCCGGTAAGATCTTTTCTGTTCTTTACGATTTATCTTCCGATCAGATTTCTCAATTTTCTAATGAATCACTTCGGGATCCCATTATTCATGATGCTTATATCAACATGTTGTTTAACGATTCTGCCTATCAATCCTATATCCTAATTTCCAAACTGCCCGGCGTTACTGATGATGAAGGTGTTTCTGCGCAAAAAGCGCTGTGCGATTTATTGAATATCCCCTTTGATTTTAGTGCACAATGGATTTTTACCCAGGATATTTATTACATCGAAAATAAACTAAGTGATAAACAATTGGCCCAATTGGGTGAAGAGTTACTCGGCAATCCGCTGATCAATCATTTTGAGTACGGCACATTTGATGGTAAGATTAAATATATACCTACTGTACATATCGAATCCGATACAACCATCAAAACCATCGATATTTTTGTCGATGAAGCCCGGCTGGAAAAATTATCCAAAGAACTGCTGCTGGCTTTGGATTTAAAAGAGATGGCTGCTATTCAGGCTTACTTTAAAAATGAATCCACCATTGCGGGACGTAAAGAGGCCGGTTTGCCCGAACTGCCCACGGATTGTGAGATGGAAATTCTGGCTCAGACCTGGTCGGAACACTGCAAACATAAAGAGTTTAATGCCATTATATCCTACAAGGATATGGAAACGGGTGAGGAAAAAACGATTGACTCACTATTTAAAACCTATATTTATAAATCGACTAAAATTATTCAGGATCGATTAAAAGAAAAGGGCAACAACTGGCTGCTTAAAATATTCTCAGACAATGCCGGGGTGGTGCGTATTGATGACGACCGCGTGTTTATCTGGAAAGTGGAAACGCATAACAGCCCTTCCGCGCTGGATCCCTATGGCGGCGCTTTGACCGGTATCGTTGGCGTAAACCGCGATCCGCTTGGCACGGGCATCGGCGGCGGCAAATTGTTGTTTAATACCAATGTGCTCTGTTTCGGATCGCCTTATTATGAGGGAAAATTATTACCGGGTCAGCTGCATCCAAGACAAATAATGACCGGCGTGGTTAAAGGCATCGAGGATGGCGGAAATAAATCCGGAATTCCTACGGTCAATGGTTCGGTTATTTTTGACGATCGTTTTCGCGGCAAGCCGCTGGTATTCTGCGGAACCGGCGCAGTGATGCAAAATCAGTATGCCGGCGTGAATTCATGGGAAAAACCCATCGCTGCCGGTGACCGGATTGTAATGGCTGGTGGCCGTGTCGGTAAAGACGGCATCCATGGCGCAACTTTCTCTTCGCTGGAAATTGATGAACATTCGCCACGCTCTGCTGTGCAGATTGGATCGCCCATTACACAAAAGAATATGTCCGATTTTATGGAACAGGCTGTGAAGCTCGGATTGATAAAATGTTCTACGGATAACGGCGCCGGGGGATTGTCCTCATCCATTGGCGAGCTGGCTACTATTTCCGGTGGGGCGAAGATTCAGCTTGATAAAGTACCCCTGAAATATTCAGGATTGAAAGCCTGGGAGATTTTTGTATCCGAATCACAGGAGCGCATGTCCTTTGTAGTCAAACCTGATCTAATTAAAAATTTATTTAAAATGGCGGCTGATTTTGAAGTTGAGCTGACAGATATTGGTCAGTTTACTAATAGTGGCTTTCTGGATGTCCGCTGGGAAGATAAAAGTATCGCTTATCTCGATCTTGAATTTCTGCATGATGGTGTACCAAAGAAATATATGGAAGCGGAATGGAAAAAACCTGCCGTTCGCGAACCCAAGCTAAAAAATAATCTGGATTATAATGATATTCTGTTAAAATTGCTGGGCAGTCTGAATATCTGCTCCCGTGAATCTATTATCCGCCGTTATGACCATGAGGTTAAAGGGAAATCAGTGATCAAACCGCTAATGGGTGTGGACGGATTTGCGCCGCAGGATGCCGCCATTATGCGGCTGGGATTTGATTCCTATGCCGGTATTGCAGTGTCCAATGGTATTCTGCCAAAATTCGGCGATATTGATGCTTACCAAATGTCGGCCGGTTCATTTGATGAAGCAGTTCGGAGTATCATTGCGGTTGGAGGTAAACTGCCCGATCCGGATGATGCAGATAATAACTTCTGGTCGGTGAATGATAATTTCTGTGTGCCGGATTCAGCATACAATCCCAAATCTAATCCCGACGGCAAATATAAATTGGCTCAACTGGTGCGCATGAATGAAGCGCTCTTTGATATGTCCACCTTCTTTAATATCCCGATGACATCGGGCAAAGACAGCATGAAGAATGACTTCATCAAAGAGGGTGTTAAAATATCCGTACCGCCGACAATTTTATACTCGATGGTTGCTAAAATAAAAGATATACGAAAAACCCTAACCGCCGAATTTAAGCAAACTGGCGATCTCATCTATCTGATTGGAAAGACATATGATGAACTGGGCGGATCGGATTTCTATAAATTATTTAATGAAATTGGCGCTAATGTGCCGGTGGTTCGCAAAGAAGATGCAAAGCGTATTTATTATAAGATGATGGAAGCAAATACAAGAAGCCTGTTGGTTTCTGCCCATGATTTATCCGATGGCGGTTTGGCGGTGGCTCTTGCTGAGTCAGCATTTGGCAGCGAATTGGGTGTATCGATTGAATTGCCGAATAACGGACTATCGATCAACGCCAATTTATTTTCTGAATCCCATTCACGTTTCATCGTTTCGGTAAACCCGGATGATAAAGATAAATTCGAACAATTATTTGGAAATGATGCTGAACTAATTGGTAAAGTCAATGAATCATATAAAGTACAAATAAGTAAGGCTGGCAAAGTGTTGATTGATCTGGACAATGATGTGCTTCTAAATGCCTGGCGGAGCGGACTTGTGTTCTAACAGAAAAAAATTGATACCCACCCCTAGCCTTTACCAAGAGGGGAATTCAGTTTCCCATCCAACGGAGGGGATTAAGGGTTGGGTTGCAATGAATTAAAGGTAAATTTTTCGAAAACGCATGAGAAATATATGAAAGACGTAAAAGGACTGGTAGTAACCGGATTCGGAATTAATTGTGAAGAGGAAATGGCTGCGGCAAACCGGCTGGCCGGCGCCAAAGCGGATATTGTCCACCTAAGTGAAGTTTTCAATGAGCGGACCAGCATTCACGATTATGATATTCTCAATTTTCCCGGCGGATTTTCATTTGGTGATGATCTTGGTTCGGCCAAGGTGCTGGGTAATAAATTCAGATTTAAACGAATGGCATCAGGAAAATTGTTTTTAGATGAACTTAAAAAGTTTCTGAATGAAGGCAAATACATGATTGGTGTCTGCAACGGATTCCAGGCATTGGTGAAAATGGGATTTCTGCCTAATGCAAGCGGCAATTTTGAACAGGAAGCCACCATCACCCATAACAGCTCCGGTAAGTTTGAAGATCGCTGGGTGACCTGCTGTGTTAATCCGGATTCCAAAACACCCTTTATAAAGGATATTATTACGCTCGATATGCCGGTGCGTCACGGTGAGGGAAAGCTCATTTTTAAAGATGAAGCTACCCGGCAGATCATCATTGATAAAAATTTAAATTGTATGTCATACGCTGGCAAAAATGGTCAACCAACTACTGAATACCCGCAGAATCCAAATGGTTCGGAATTGAATTGTGCCGGTTTGTGTGATCCATCGGGTCAGGTCTTTGGTTTGATGCCGCATCCGGAAGCGTTTCTTTCAGTATATAATCATCCCAATTGGGGCAAAAAGAAACGTCAAAATCCCAATATGAGTGATGAAGGTGACGGATTGAAAATCTTTAAAAATATAGTAAATCATATTAAGGAAAATAGTTAACCACGAAGAGGCACAAAAGACACAAAAAATATAATAAGAATATTAGGATTAAAAATAAAATATTTACTATGTTGAGCTTTTATAAATTTGCGAGTTTTGAGACTTTTGTGGAGAACTAACAAAAAAATTGGGAAATAAGTAGATGCAATCATCAGATATTGATAAAATTAAGATTAAACGAGTCTTGATAAGCGTGTCGGATAAATCCGGAATTGAATCTCTGGCTAAAACTTTGCATCAGATTGGATGTGAGATTATTTCGACTGGCGGCACAAAAAAAGTTCTGGAATCAGCCGGTTTGCCGGTAACCGAGATTTCCAAGGTAACGGGTAATCCCGAGGCTTTTGGCGGACGGATGAAAACCATCTCATTCCAGATTGAGTCGGCCTTGTTATTTGATCGTGAAAAGGATGCCAAAGAAGCAGCTTCACTGAATATTGAACCGATTGACATGGTCATCTGCAATCTGTATCCATTTGAACGAGTAAAAAAACAGGGCGCTGATTTTGATACACTGATTGAGAATATCGATATTGGCGGACCGACCATGGTACGGGCGGCGGCCAAAAATTTCAAATACGTTGCCATTGTGACCAATCCCAGAACCTATCCGGACATTGTTGAAGAACTTAAGGCTAATGACGGCAGTTTATCCTATCATACCCGATTTGAATTAATGCGGGCAGCATACAATGCCACAGCGGATTATGATGCGATGATTGCCACAACCATGGATGAAACAGCAGGTGTGCTTTCGCAAAGAATGTCATATAGCCAGGCCATAGAATTACGCTACGGTGAAAATTCCCATCAAAGCGCTTTCTTTCTTAAGCAGAATGGTACTTCCGATTCGCTGTATGATATGAATGTTCTTCATGGTAAAGAATTATCCTTCAATAATCTGGTGGATATGTATAGCGCCATCGATTCTGTGCGTGATTTAAAGAAATCCGGTTGTGCTGTCATTAAGCATAATAATCCCTGCGGACTATCTGAAGGTGCAGATCAGCGAAAAGTATTTGAACAGGCCTGGGCAGGGGATCCGGTTTCGGCTTTTGGTTCTGTAATTGCTTTTAATCGTAAACTGGAACTGGAAACAGCTAAATTTCTTGATCTGGATAATGAAAACAAAATGCTGCGCAAGTTTGTTGAAGTCATTATCGCGCCGGAATTTGATCAGAACACTTTGGACTACTTATTCCAGAATAAAAATCTACGGGTAGTTGAATTTGATCCTGCCCGGCTGACAACAGATAAAGATGTAAAATTTTTATATAATTCTATTCTTGTCCAGAATCCAGATGATAAATTGAAGGATAAAGCTGAAACAGTCACACAAGCTCAGATGAAGGTCGATGACAATCTACTGGATTTTGGTTTAATTGCCTGCCGTCAGCTTAAGTCCAACTCCATTGCCATTGTACGGAAATTAAAGAATGGTGATAATCAGTTACTGGGTATGGGCTGCGGACAACCGAACAGGGTGAATTCCACGCAACTGGCAATCAGCCGATCCATAGAAAATTTAAAGCTGGAATTTACAGGTTCTGAGTCAGAAGTGAATGCATACATTCAGCAGGAAATGGGCGAAGCAATTCTGGTATCCGATGCTTTTTTTCCATTCCCGGATAATATTGAGCTGGCCGGTGCGGCAGGCATTAAAAAGATTTTTCAGCCGGGCGGAAGCATCCGTGATAAATCAGTCATTGCCAAATGCGATGAATTGGGCATTGCGATGATGTTTACAGGATTGAGGCATTTTAAACATTAAAAGCAAAAGATAGAATTTAGAATGTAGAATTATGAATTGAGAATTGTTGAACTGATTCATCCAGTATCGAGGATCAAGGATCCCGTAACTTTAAATTGAGTAAGATAAAAGTTAGTGCTAAATAAGTAAAATATACACCCCTCTCAGTCCCCCCTTAGTAAGGAGGGATGCCGAAGGCAGGGGGCTAGTAACAAAGGAGATGTTATGAATTGTTTGGTCAATTTTAAAACACCTCAGTTAAAGAAAATTCATTCAGGTAAAGTGCGGGAGAGTTTTCGCATAGATGATCAAACCCGGATGATTGTTGCCACCGATCGCATATCCAGTTTTGATTTTGTGCTTAAAACGGCTGTTCCCGGCAAGGGCGCTGTGCTCAATCAATTGGCGGCATTCTGGTTTGAAAATACCAGGGATATTATTGACAACCATTTCATTAAACTGATTGATCCCAATATTTCACTGGTTAAAGAAGCCAGCCCTATACGGGTTGAAATGGTTGTTCGTGGCTATCTGACAGGCTCAGCCTGGCGCGGATATGAAAAGGGTAAACGCAAAGTTTCGGGCGTAACCATTCCGGAAGGGATGAAAAAAAATCAGGCTTTTACCAAGCCGATCGTTACGCCGACAACCAAAGAGGACAGCGACCGCGAAATCACTCCAAAGGAACTGGTGGATGAAGGCTGGGTGGCTGCCAATATTTATAAAGCTATGGAAAAAGTCTCGTTGGCACTGTTTGAACGCGGCAGCAATATGCTTGAAGAACGGGGATTGATCCTTGTAGATACAAAATATGAATTTGGCCTGATTGATAATAAGCTGGTACTAATTGATGAAATCCATACGCCGGATTCATCCCGCTTCTGGTCAAAAGAAAATTATGAAAATGATCCGGTTAATGCAGAACAGTTGGATAAAGAATATGTTCGCAGTTACTTGCTTAAAAATAAAAAGAATGATGTCTATCCGGATTCTTTGCCTGATGATGTGGTTCAGGAGACCACCAGGCGTTACCGGGATATCTATGGTATGATTACCGGTGAATCTTTACCGGAAATTGAAGATAATGTGCTGGCTCGTGTTCATTCGAATCTGGTTAAACACAAAATCATTAAAGATGGATTTATTGCTGTTATTATGGGTTCGCCATCGGATATCGAGCACTGCAATAAAATGAAAGACATCATAGAGAAGTACGATGTCAAAGTGGATATGCGTGTTGTATCGGCGCATAAAAATGGTGAGGAAATTCCAAAAGTTATTGAAGACTACAATAATTCCGTTGAGCCTGGCGCGGTGATTGCTGTGGCCGGCCGCTCAAATGGCCTCGGTGGGGCGCTGGCAGCCAATTTGACAATTCCGGTTTTCAGTTGTCCGCCGTTCAGTGATAAGGATGATATGATGGTGAATATTAATTCATCTCTGATGATGCCGTCCAATACACCGGCTGCTACGGTGGTTGATCCAAAGAATGCCGCCCAGATTGCCCTGCGCAGTCTTAATTTGTCACGGTTGAAAAATATCTTCATGAAAGAAATTCAGAAAATGAAAGCCGATTTAATTGAAGCGGATAGAACCATCAGAGGTGAAAATGTTTAAAGAAATCTCACCGCTTGACGGACGTTATGCTGATCGTCTTTCGCATTTGGGAAATTACTTTTCCGAATTTGCCCTCATGCGCTCCCGGGTATTGGTGGAGTTGCGATTTCTGCTAGCCCTGGATGAAAGCGGTTTATTTAAGAAATTCGCCGGAAATGAGATTGAAAAGATTCAATATTATCAGAATAATTTTTCAGATATAGATTATCAGCGTATCAAGGAAATTGAAAAGACGACCAATCATGATGTTAAATCCTGTGAGATTTTCCTTCAGGAAAAACTGGGATTGAGCCACCCCAATATGATTCACTTTGGATTGACTTCCGAGGATGTCAACAATCTGGCTTATACCTTTTTATTTAAAGATTATCTGGAAAAAGAACAGCTTCCTCAAATTGAAACTGTTTTAAAAAATCTTGTAGATCATGCTGCAAACTGGAAAGATGTCCCATTTCCTGCACGAACTCACGGACAAATGGCTTCGCCTTCCACCGGTGGAAAGGAAATGGCAGTATTTCTAATCCGATTGTTACGTCAATTCGAAAAACTGAAATCCTTTACCTTTTTAGGTAAATTAAACGGCGCAACAGGAAATTATTCAGCCCTTAAAGCAGCCTTTCCAAAATATAACTGGATTGCCTTTTCCGAAAAATTCATGCAGAAATATGGTTTAAAAAATAATCCAGTAACCACTCAAATTGAAGATCATGATACCTGGGCAGAATATTTTTCAATTACTAAGCGGATTAATAACATCATTCTTGATATGGATCGCGATATTTGGTTGTATTTAACACTTGGTTATCTGACCATCAGCGCGGATAAAGGGGCCGTGGGTTCATCCACCATGCCACATAAAGTAAATCCGATTAATTTTGAAAACAGTGAAGGCAATATGCAGGTATCCACTGCATTACTAAATGGTCTGATTGACAAACTTGGTAATTCCCGTTTGCAGCGAGATTTATCAGATAGTACCGTAACACGAAATGTAGGTGTAGCGCTGGCACACAGCTATCTGGCTATTCAGGAAACCATAAAAGGATTGAAAAAACTGAGCATCAATAAAGTGCGCTGTGAACATGAATTAAACGCACATCCGGAGTTGCTGGCCGAGCCGATTCAAACGATTCTCCGGCGCGAAGATCTGGAAAATCCCTACAATTTGCTTAAGGAATTGACCCGCGGGCAGGATATATCTAAAGACGATCTGGGTAAATTTATTGATCAACTGGATATTGAAAATCATGTGAAAAACGAGTTAAAGTCGTTAAGTGTAATGGATTACATGGGTGAGGCAAAGAATATAACGGAGCGGGTGATCAAAGAAGCAAAAACAATAATTAATTAACCCACCCCTTTTATTCCCCTCCCTGCAAGCAGGGAGGGGCCAGGGGAGGGTAAGTAGAAAAATGTAAAAATACCCACCTCGGTCCCCTCTTGATAAAGGGGGAAGCTTAAGGGTAAAGTAATGAGAATAATAAAACAGGTATAATAAATGAAAATTGCAGTCATCGGTTCAGGCGGGCGCGAACATGCTATCGTCTGGAAATTCGCCCAAAGCATCCCTGAAGAGGATATTTTCGTAATTCCGGGAAACGGGGGCACAAAAAATAATGTTAACATCAATCCAAATGATTTTAATGCCATTGAACAGTACTGTAAAGAAAATAAAATTGAGCTCATCTTTGTCGGGCCGGAGGATCCGCTTGCTAATGGCATTGTGGATTATTTTCAGAATAAAGGTATTAAAATATTCGGGCCGGATAAAGAAGCCGCCCGGCTGGAAGGTTCTAAAATTCATGCAAAGCGATTCATGAAAAAGTATGATGTTGCTACATCCGATTTCTGGCTGGAAGAAGATGGTGATGATATTGAAAAGGTCATTCAGCAGAATAATGGTAACATTGTAATTAAATACGATGGTCTGGCTGCAGGTAAGGGAGTGTTTGTCTGTTCATCGGTTAAGGAAGCCATGGATGCTCTTGCAGAAATTAAAAAACGATACGGCAAAGATGCCAAGTATATTGTTGAGCAGAAAATCAGCGGACAGGAATTGTCCATTATCGGATTTACCGACGGCCATGATATCAAATTATTACTGACATCTCAGGATCATAAACCCGCATACGATGGCGATAAGGGACCCAATACCGGCGGTATGGGCGCCTATTGTCCCGTACCCCTGGCGACTGAATCGGTACTGGCCGAAATTAAGACAAAAATAGTTGATCCTACATTAAGAGGGATTCAGGCGGATGGATTGAATTACAAAGGTGTAATCTATTTCGGAATTATGATGACCCAAGCTGGTCCCATGTTATTGGAATATAATGTTCGCTTTGGTGATCCGGAAACGGAAGTTATTTTACCTTCATTGAAGAGTGACTTGCTGAAACTAGTTCTGTCCTGCTTAAATGGAACATTATCATCTTTTAAAATGGAATTTAATAATGGCTATTTCGTTGATGTAGTATTAGCGTCTGGAGGCTACCCGGGTGGGTACCAAAAAAATAAGGTTATTAAAGGATTGGATAAAATATCTTCTGATTCATTTGCTTTCCATGCCGGTACAAGAATGGATAATGGAAAAATAATTACGTCCGGAGGACGGGTTATAAATATAGTTGGTACAGGTTCGGATCTAAAGTCAGCTATCAACAAGGCTTATGCTGAAGTAAAAAAAGTATCATTTGATCATATGTTTTATCGTAAGGATATTGCCAAAAAGGGAATCCAATCGTGAAGAAAAAGATTGCCATATTCATTTCCGGCCGGGGCAGCAATATGGTTGCCCTGTTAAATAATATCAAAGAGGGGATTCTGAAAGATTTATGCCGGGTCGAACTGGTTTTCGCCAATAAGCCCGAGGCAGCCGGATTAAAGATTGCTGAAGAATTTGGCGTACCGACAGCCTGTATTGAATCCAAAGGGAAAAAACGCGAAGACTTTGATCGGGAAGTAGTTGAATTCTTGAAAGAGTATAATCTTGATTATATTGTTCTGGCCGGATATATGCGCATATTAAGCCCGTTATTTATTGCCGCTTATCGAAATAAAATTATTAATATTCATCCGGCAGACACATCAGAATTTCAGGGAATCGGCGCCTATGAATGGGCGTTTGAAAATAAGAAAGCGTTTACAAAAATAACCGTTCACTTTGTGGATGAAGGTGTCGATACAGGAAAGGTTATTGGTAAACAGATTGTTGATCTGCAGGGATGTAAAACACTGGAAGAAGTCGAAAAGGCTGGATTGGCAATGGAACACAGTTTTTACAGTGAAGCGCTGCGCAAGGTGTTTAGCGGTGAATATAAATTGGAAGAGGGGAGTAAACCATAGATGTGTGGAATTATAGGCGTTATTGGTCACAAGGATGTGGCATCGGAAATAATCAATGGCATGACCACCCTTCAGCATCGGGGCCAGGATGCCGCCGGCGTCGTTACATTTTCAGGTACATTTAAATTGAAAAAAGGTAACGGGCAGGTCAGCACGGTATTTAAAGATGTTGATTTAAAAGCTTTAAGCGGCTACAGTGGAATCGGACATGTTCGCTACTCAACCATGGGTTCAACCGATGCGGAAGACGCGCAGCCCATCGCAGTCAATTACCCGTTTGGTCTGGCCATGGTGCATAATGGCAATGTAGTTAATTTTAAGGAATTACGAAAAACGCTGTACGAAGAAAATCATCGGCTGGTCGATACATCCAACGATGTTGCTTTAATTTTATATACTTTTGCCTCTGTTCTGGAAAGTAAAGATCTTAAAAACTTAAGTGTAGATGATATTTTTGATTCCGTTGAAGAAGTTCAGAAAAAGGTTAAAGGCGCTTACTCGGCAATGACGATTATTGCCAACCATGGTTTTCTGGCCTTCACCGATCCGTATGGAATCCGACCGCTGGTTATGGGGAGAAAATTTACAGACAAAGGCGTCGTTTATGCCTTTGCTTCAGAAAGTACGACCTTTGATTATCTTGGATATGAATTGATGCATGATCTCACTCCCGGTGAAATGGTTTTTATCGATGAAAAGCATCAGGTTCATACCAGAATCGGTAAAACCAAAAAACAAGCCTTTTGCGTTTTTGAATATATTTATTTTGCTCGTGAAGATACGACAATTTATAAGCGGCTGGTTGCCAGTGAACGGGTGCGCATGGGCAAGCAATTAGCTGTGACCTTTAAAAAATCGGGCCTTCAGCCGGATATTGTTATCGATGTGCCCAATTCAGCGTACTTTTTTGCATCCGGTTTGGCTGAAGGACTGGAAGTGCCATATCGCAGGGGATTAGCCAAGAACAGTCATATGGGACGCAGTTTTATTACGCCGAATCAACAGGCCCGGGAAAAAATGGTTAAGCAGAAGCTGAATCCGATTCGTGATATTGTTGTCGGTAAAAAAATTGCCGTGGTGGATGATTCTATTGTCCGCGGCACCACATCAAAACGCATCGTTCAGTTGCTGCGGGATGCCGGAGCCAAAGAAGTATATTTTGTATCGGCCTCGCCGCCCATTAAACATCCCTGTATTTACGGGATTGATATGTCGGTTAAAAAAGAGATACTGGCGTCAAATTATAAAATTGATGAAATTGCCCGTTATATTGGCGCAGATGCAGTTGTGTACCAGAGCTTGGAAGATTTAGAAGAAATGTACAGCGATTTACCGATTTGCCATGCCTGTTTTTCGGGAAAATATCCAACCGGTATTTCCAAAGAATTACTGCATGAAATTGAACAGGAAAAATTAGGATCGAACCGGGTCTGATTTTTATGAACAGAGAAGGAAAATCATCTGTAAATGTTAATTAAAAATGCAAAGTGGTTAAATAGTGACGGCGAATTTGTTCAATCTGAAATTCTGATAAGAAATGGAAAAATTGCTGAACTTTCTCCGTCAATCTCATCAATAAATGAAGAAATATTTGATGCAGCAGATTATCTTATCGTTCCCGGCGCCATTGATCCCCATGTCCACTTTCGCGAACCGGGTCAGCTATACAAAGAGGGCATTGTAAGCGGATCCAAGGCAGCCCTGCGCGGAGGCGTTACCACAATCATCGATATGCCTAATAACAAACCACCCTGTTCCACCGGAAAACGTGTTCAGCAAAAGAAAAAATTATTCAGGAAAAAGAGCCTGATCAACTGGGGAGTAATGCTGCACACTACGCCGCATAATAACGAAGAGTTGAATGATCAGATTAAATCCGCAAAAATTTATATGGCCAAATCCTCAGCCCTGCCGTCAATAAATTCACCCGAAATTCTGAAAAAGCTGTTCATAAAATACCCAATCGTATCGATTCACGCAGAAGATGACAGTGAATTTGATATGAGCCCGGAGCGCAGCCCGCTGCATCATGAGAATCGTCCGCGTAAGGCCATAACCGGTGCTCTGCAAAAAATTGAATCAATCCTGAAAGATATTCCGGAAAATAAACGTCCACGGGTAGTTATCTGCCACATGAATACCGCAGATGAAGTCGAGTGGATCACCCGAATGAAAAAAGTAGGTTTTGATGTGTGGGGAGAAACCTGTCCGCATTATCTTTATTTTACGCAGGATGATTATATCAAAAAAGGCACCGCATTCCAGGTCAATCCACCAATCCGAACCAAAGACGATCAGAATCGGTTACGGGAAGCCGTCGCTTCCGGTATTATCGATTTTATCGGCAGCGATCATGCGCCGCATTCCAAATCAGAAAAGGAAAGCGCTAATCCGCCTTCGGGAATTGCGGCCATCGAATGGCTGATGCCGCAATTATTACATTTTATCGATGAGGGATTGTTAAGTTGGAAACAGTTTCATAAATTGATTTGTACCCGTGCATCCGAATGTTACTCGATAAAAAGTCGCGATGGTATTACACCAGGGAATTTTGCCGATCTGGTATTTATAAAAAATACGGACGGCACTCAAAATGAACAGATGCAGACCAAGGCCGGCCGGAATCTGTATAAAAATTTTAATTTTAAATGGCAGGCAGCCGTAACAATGGTAAACGGTGTTATTAAATATGATAATAAAAAATTTTTCACCCAAATAAAAGGAATGGAAATCTAAATTGATCACAATCAGTCAGGATGATTTTATTGCATTTTTAATCAGAGAAAAAGCCTTGCGTTTTGGTAATTTTACACTTAAATCCGGGGGAACCTCACCATTTTTTATTAATCTTGGCGATATCTGTTCCGGCGAAGCGCTTCAATTTGTTGGTCAGGTTTTTGCCGGGAAAATAAAAAATGATTTTGGTTTTGTTGATATTTTATTCGGTCCGCCCTACAAAGGCATTTCTTTGGTTTCTGCAACCGCTATAGCCTGGCAGCAGATATTTAAAAAGCCAATTTACACCTGCTATAATAGAAAAGAGACTAAGACGCATGGCGAGGCCGGTATGTTTGTCGGTAAACTGCCCCAAAAAGGCGATCGTATCATCGTGGTAGATGATGTGCTGACAACGGGCGGTACCAAGATAGACGCTATTAAAATGATTGAATCTACCTTTGATGTTACAATTTCCGGTATCATTGTTACGGTTGACCGGCGGGCAAAAGGAGTGGATTTGGGATTAGGCGATTATCCTTTTAGTTCGATTGTTTCACTGCCTAATATCATTGGGTACCTGGAACGCCAGGGGGATCCCAATGCAAAAACAATCAATGATTTTTACGAGGGGACCTATGAAGGGTAAAATACGTAAAATAATTCCGGCTCTCGATATCACGGATTTAAATCAGCTGAAAAAATTAATTAAGAAAATTGCAGATGTGGATTTTGTTTACGGCTACAAGGTTGGATTTACTCTTGGCCTGACCTATGGACTTCCCAAAATAGTCGATACGATCAAATCCATTTCTGATAAACCCATTATTTACGACCATCAAAAAGCCGCTACGGATATTCCCGATACCGGAAAATTATTTGCCAAAGTGATGAAAGACAGCGGGATGGATGAAGTAATCCTTTTCCCTCAGGCGGGTCCGGCTACTTTGGAAGGCTGGGTGAAGGCCTTACAGGATCAGCATCTAAAGGTGATTGTCGGCGGTATTATGACGCATCCCAAGTTTGTCGTCTCAGAAGGTGGATTCATCACAGATGAATCCATCAGCAAGATATACAGCATGAGCCACAGTATGGGCGTGCATTCGTTTGTGGTTCCTCTGACCAAGCCGGATGAAACTTACAATTTGTATGAGCAGGCTAAACTGGATGATAAATGTGTTTTTTATTCACCCGGATTTGGCAAGCAGGGTGGGGATGAGGCGGAATTTGGATTTTTAAAAACCCATTACCTAATCATCGGCCGGTCTTTACTGGAAGCTGATAATCCGGTTGAATATATCGAATTGGTAAGAAAAAAAATCGCCACCAAAAAGTTGATGATTGTAGATGATTCTTCCATCATTCGCAGAATTATTAAGCGTCATGTGGATGACTACCATCTGGAAATTGTCGGAGAGGCTTCGAACGGTGAAACAGCTTTAGAAATTTTTAGAAGGAAACGGCCGGATATAGTTACTATGGATATCGTTATGCCAAGGCTGGATGGATTAAGCGTAATTAGGGAGATGGCAAAAATAGACCGCGATGTAAAGATTATTGCAGTTACATCACTTGCGGATAAAGCCACAGGCATTGAGGCTATTAAATCAGGCGCAAAAAGCTTTGTTATAAAACCGTTCTCTGCGGATAAATTACAAATGGCTTTTTCAAAATTTATTTAAATAAGGATATGCCGGATTCGTTAAAAGGAAAACTATGAAAAAAGATTTAATTTCAATGGAGGATTTATCCATTCAGGAAATTACGGATTACCTGACAGCCGCGGTAAAAGTGGAAGCGATGCCGCTGAATGAGCGGGTTCAGTTTTTACCCGGCAGGATTATGGCAACCTTGTTTTTCGAACCAAGTACACGCACACGGCTTAGTTTTGAATCCGCTATGCATCAACTCGGAGGAAGCGTAATTGGATTTGCAGAACAATCAGCCACTTCGGTATCAAAAGGCGAGTCTTTTACGGATACCATTCATACGGTCGAAAATTATTCTGATATCCTCGTTATTCGCCATCCGGGAGAGGGAACAGCTCGATTGGCGGCGAAAGAAAGTCATCTGCCTGTTCTTAATGCCGGTGATGGTTCCAATCAGCATCCCTCGCAGACTTTGCTGGATTTATACACAATTCAGAAAGACCTCGGAAAAATTGAAGGCATTAAAATGGCCTTCATTGGTGATTTAAAATATTCCCGCACAGTACATTCACTTATCCGTGCACTGATGAAATTAAATGTAACCGATTTCACCCTGGTGGCTCCGGAGTCTTTGCGGTTACAAAAATATTTTATGTCCAATGATGAGCCGGGAAAATATCAATTTAAAGAAACGGATGACATTGAAGAGGCTATTAAGAATTGTGACGTTTTATATATGACACGTATTCAGCGTGAACGATTTCCGGATTTAGTGGAGTATGAAAAAGTTAAAGATTCTTATGTGCTGACCGCTTCCATGCTAAAGGAAGCTAAGGAGCATGCCCGCGTTCTGCATCCCCTGCCGCGCGTCAGAGAAATTGCCTATGATGTAGATAAAACCAAACATGCCGGTTACTTTCCTCAGATGAAAAACGGAGTCATTATACGTCAGGCTATTCTGCTAAAACATTTGGGAGTGCAGCTATGAGTAATAATAATGAAATGCTTCTAATTCCTAAAATTGAACTGGGCATAGTAATTGACCATATCCCGGCAGGGCAGGGGCCTAAAATACTGGACATCATTTTCCAGTATGAAGAAATGAAGGATGTGCCTGTTACCTTGGGACTCAACTATACAAGTAAAAAACTTGGGAAAAAGGATTTAATAAAACTACAGATGGACTATCTGGCGCCCGAGATTATTCAACATATATCGATTATGGTTCCAGGTGTTACCGTGAAAGCGGTAAAAGATTATAAAGTTCATAGCAAGGTGGTTGTGCATCCACCAAAGGAAATCAAAAATTTACTGGAATGTAAAAATCCTAACTGCATTACCAACTCAGAAGCTCATATTGGGACTCTGTTTACTGCCATTGATGATAGCGCTAAACAGGTCAAGTGTTACTACTGCGAACGAATTTTTGCTTTGGATGAACTGGATGTAGTTATTCCCTGACTTCGATTTTTAACTGGAATGCATAAAAGATAATCGATGATTAAAACAAGACTTTTAAATTTTTATTTAAAATCGCCGCTAATTTTAGCCTCTGGTATTTTAGGACTTACTGCCTCTTCAATGAAACGGGTAATCGAGTTTGGAGCAGGCGCTGTGACCAGTAAATCGTTTAATAAAGACTGGCGCACAGGTCACAAAAATCCAAGTATTGTACCGTTTGAACACGGCATGTTGAATGCTGTTGGATTATCCAATCCCGGCCTGGATGAGATGATTAAAGAAATTCAACTTTACAAAGAAGAATGTGACACGCCAATTATTGCATCCATTTTTGGGCGCAGCATTGAAGAGTTTGGCGAAGTTACCCGACGGACATGCGAAGCGGAACCGGATATGATTGAAGTAAACATATCCTGCCCGAATGTGCACTCGGAATTTGGACAACCTTTTGGTGATAGCTGTCCGGATACGGCGAAAATTGTACAAATTGTTAAAGAGCATGCCGGTAACATTCCGGTAGCGATTAAACTTGGACCGCATGGGCCGGGTATTGGCGTTATTGCAAAAGTGTGTGAAGAAAATGGAGCCGATGCCATTACAGCAATAAATACCGTAGGCCCGGGCATGTTGATTGATATTGATGTGCAGAGACCGGTCTTATCCAATTTGACCGGCGGGATATCAGGACCTGCAATTCTGCCGGTAGCCGTTAAATCTGTTTATGAAGTTTATAAAAATGTTAAAATACCTATCATCGGAACAGGCGGTGTGACAAAACCTTCCGACGCCATCCAGATGATACTGGCCGGATCGACTGCAATCGGCGTGGGAACGGCGGTGTATTATGAGGGTATAGAGGTTTTCCGAAAACTGAATGAAGGCATTGAAAAATATTTGCTAGAAAAGGGTTACAAATCCATTGAACAGATCCGGGGCGCTGCGCATGAGTGATTTAATGAAAACCTATCCTATCCGGAAAATACATGAGCATGGTCCCGGCGTGAAATCTTTTTATTTTGACAAGGATTTTGAAATTCGTGCCGGTGAATTTGTCAATGTCTGGTCGCCGGGCGTCGATGAAAAACCCTACTCGGTTTCCGCGGTTATCGATGATATGATTGAAGTATCGGTAAAGGCGTACGGTCCCTTTTCCAAAGACCTGATGATCAAAAAAATCGGGGACCGTCTGGGCCTGCGCGGATCGTTCGGACACGGATTTACCTTACATGACAATGCGCTGTTAATCGGCGGCGGCATCGGTATCGCCCCGCTGCGTATCCTGGCTCAGGAACTTACCGCCAAAGGATACCGCTTTGTTAATCTGCTCGGCGCGGCAGTGGCTTATGAAATCATCTTTGCATCGGATTTTGAAAAAGCCGGCAAGACCTATTTTACCACAGACGATGGTTCAAAGGGTAAAAAGGGACTGGTCACTGATGATTTGACTGAAATTATTGAAAATGAAAAAATCGAATATATTTATGCTGCGGGTCCGGAAATCATGTTCGTTAAAGTTAAAGAAATCATCGATCCTTTGAATATACCGTATGAGTTTTGTATGGAACGTTATATGAAATGCGGCATCGGTATCTGCGGTCAATGTTGTCTGGATGGTTCGGGGATACGTTTGTGTGTTGAAGGCCCTGTGCTGAAAAAAGAAGATATTGCTCAAATAACGGAACTAGGCATGAAACACCGCGACGCTTCAGGACGAAGAGTCTAATATTAAACCTACTAGTGTTGAGTTAAGACTGAAAAGTCGATATCGTCATCCCGAATTTATTTCGGAATCCTTGATTTATTAAATGATGTGAAACAAGTCAGCCAGAAGGGCTGATCCGCACGCCAGAAGGCGCATTTTCAACCTATCGGCGTGATACAGCATGACGGTTAGGCAAATCTTGTTTAACTTAACACGAGTATGAAAACCTGGCTTGAAAACCTTTATGAAGTGTATCGGTTATAATACCATCAAAATTATATTTTAAGATACGTTCAAGCGTTAATTCTTCATTGATGGTCCAGACGTAAATTTCCTTTTTCAATTTTTGAGCAAGTTCAAAGAAGTGATCAGTTACGAGGCTGTGATGCGGATGCCAGGCATCAGCCCGGGATATGATATCAATGTATCGGTTTGCAATAGCTAAATTTCTAAATAAAAAACCCGTGCGTAACGTCGGTTTAAATACCTTAACCAGTTTTAAAAATACCGGATTAAAAGAAGATATCCAGACCTGATCATTCATTCCGAATTTTTCAATTTCCCTGATTAATGATTTAGCAAATGGCCAGTAGTTCGACCACATGGTTTTAGAATCCAAATTGATTGGTACTGTATTTTTAAATTCTTCAAAAAATTCGCTTAGGGTACAAATCCGGTCCTGGTGCTGGTATGATTTTTTTGAAAATTCCAGTTTTTTCAGTTCTTTCAGAGAACAGAAAGGCACCGGAATGGGTTTGCCGAAATGCCTCAACAACAGAGGGTCATGAAACAGGATAATATTGCCTTCCCGTGTGGGACGAATATCAATTTCGAGGGCAGTCGCGCCATTTTCCAACGCCAGCTTACAGGCTTTTATGGTATTTTCAGGAGCATCCAATCCGCCGGAACCGCGATGCGCAATAACAAGTGGAATTTTTGTCAGGTTCATATAGTATGAATTTCTATTTATAACCAGCCCAATTTCCAGGTGTAGTAAATTATGATTGCTGTTAATATAATAAGAAATAGCCAATATCCAACTTTTTCATATATTTTATTACACAATTTTCTTTGGCCTACACCAGCGTATGATATGCCCGATATCAAAATGATGGCGTAACTGAGATAGACAAATATATCAAATATAATGTTCTGTACTTTTATAATACAGAGAAACGCTGTAAATGAAACAACAACCGTATTTATTTTACCATACATATTGGCCATTTCCGGCTTGCTGGTTTTTTTAATGGCAATCCAGCCGATTATAACAATCATTAAATCCCGGTATAGTAAAAAAACAACCAGAGAAACGGGAAAATTGCGATAGATGATTAATACAATCATACCGATGGCCATGGCAATTTTATCGGCAATAGGATCGAGCACAATACCAAGCTCGGTAATCTGATTCAGTTTACGGGCAAAATATCCATCAAGCGCATCGGTAAGTATTATTATAGCCGATACAAGAACAAAAAGTATGTGAGCAGTCAAATTGTCCAGCCGGATTAAATATATAAAAGGAATTAACAGAATAATCCGGCTCAAACTTAATAGATTAGAGAGATAAAAGAATTCTCTGATTTTAATTTTCATTTGTTTCGCTAACTCTGTTTTTAGAAGTCCATAATCAATAAATGTAATTAGGTATCAGTCATTGCCTATTAAAAATAATCAAAAAAACAATTAAATAAAAGTACTCTTTGCCACTTTAAACGAAGAGGGCTGTTAAAAAAATAACCGTTTATGGGCGTTCTCTGCGGCTATGCAGTTGCAGTAAAGTGCAGAAAAAAGTAATTTTGGAACGGATTGAACTATCACGGGTATGATACGGCTATGAATGCAGTTGAAGATAAATTGAAAAATCTACCGGTTAAACCGGGATGCTATCTATTTAAGGATAACAATAAAAAAATCCTGTATGTTGGTAAAGCGGGCATCCTGCGGAATCGCGTTCGATCTTATTTTCAATCCGGTCCGGTTCACCCTAAAATTAAGGCGCTGGTTAAACGGATTGCTGATATCGAATATATTGTAACCGACTCTGAAGTGGAAGCGCTGATCCTTGAAAATAATCTGATAAAAAAATACAAACCGCGATATAATGTTAACCTGAAGGATGATAAAACCTATCCCTATATCCGTATCACCAATGAAGATTTTCCTCAGGTATTTGTTACCCGCAAAGTAGTCCGCGACGGCTCTCACTATTTTGGTCCTTATACAGACGTAAAGAATGTGCGTTTTACGCTTAAAACACTGCAGCAGATTTTTACCATCCGCTCCTGCAAATATAATCTGACGTCGGAAACGATTGAAAAAGGAAAAGTGCAGCTCTGCCTGGATTATTACATTCATAAATGCAGAGGTCCCTGTCAGGGATTGCAATCTAAAGCCGATTACATCAGGGAGATTGACCGTGTCCATCGCTTTCTAAAAGGTAAAACAGACGGCCTGGTCAAAGAGATCAGAAATGAAATGAATACCTTTTCCGAACACATGGAATTTGAAGAAGCCGCTCGATTTCGGGATAAATTGAATGCGCTGGAAAATTACCGTAATTCACAGAAGGTAGTTTATCAGGATTCGGTTGATCGCGATATTCTGGCAGTGGCTAAAGAGGATGATGACGCCTGTGCTGCTTTGTTTAAAGTAAGAGAGAGTAAAATTACCGGACGGATCCATTATTATATGGCCCAGGTGGAATGGAAGACGATTCCGGAAATAATCGGGACATTTATTGAACAGTATTATTTCAAATCGGATGAAATTCCCCAGGAAATTTTTATTCAGGAAAATATAGAAGATAAAACCCCTATTGAAACCTGGCTGACAGACCGGCTTGGTAAAAGAGTTAGTATCGTCGTTCCGCAGCAGGGCGAAAAAAAGAAACTGGTTGATCTGGCTCAGAAAAATGCCAGATACCTGCTGGAGGAATTGAAACTGCAAAAATTAAAATTAAAAGATTATATACCTTATATGGTTAAAGCGTTGCAGCGTGATCTGGGATTAAAAAATGAACCCAGACACATTGAGTGTTTCGATATCTCCAATATCCAGGGAACCGATCCGGTGGCTTCCATGGTTTGTTTTGTTGATGGAAAGCCAAAGAAATCAGAATACCGGCGCTTTAAAATTCAGACTAAAGATACCCCCGATGATTTTGCCATGATGCGCGAAGTGGTTAAAAGGCGTTATTCAAGATTATTGAGGGAAAAGAAACAATTACCGGATTTGATTATGATCGACGGCGGTAAGGGACAGCTTTCCAGCGCGTTAGGTGTTCTTAATGAATTGGGCATACAAAATCAGCAGATCATTGGTCTGGCTAAGCGGCTGGAAGAAGTGTTCTTTCCAGGCAACAGCGATGCGCAAATGCTGCCGCACACATCATCCAGTTTACGGCTGATGCAGCAGGTCCGTGATGAGGCCCACCGGTTTGCCATTACGTTTCATCGTGAGCGTCGCAGGAAACGAACCATCACTTCCGAACTGGATAAAATTGAAGGCGTTGGACCGCAAAGACGAAAACAATTACTGAAAACATTTGGATCAATAAAAAAAATTAAAGGGTTATCGGTAGAAGAGTTGGTTGGGAAAGGGAAAATTCCGATAAATACAGCGAGGAATATAATTAAGTATTTTGATGAGGTTTGAGTATCAGTGAAATTTAGTAATTATTCCTTAATTCGTAGTGCCTAAAGTGCGCTAAAATGACTAAAGTATAAAATAATACATTTTCTTATTTTAGTTCACTTTAGTCACTTTTTTCTTTTAACTCAAAGGGATGTTTTTCCTTGTGAAAATCCGGCAGGTAATATTCCGGGGCGTCGAGCTGTTGAGCAAATCCCTTTTTTAAATGTAATTTTCCCATATATTCCAATACCCGGTTGTACTCATTATAACTCACCGGTCGGGATAGCAGCGGATAATTCATTGCTTTATGGGAAGGATGGTACTGCGCCATCAAGCTGATTGAGATATCAGGTGAAACCTCATCCGCCAACAGTGTTAATACTTCTTTACTTTCAGCCAGATCATTAGGCAGAATCAGGTGTCGGACAAGCAGTCCGCGCGTGGCAATTCCATCACGATTTACTTTTAAATTGCCAACCTGATGATACATTTCTTTTATAGCAGCTAAGGCAATTTCCGGATAGTTTTTAATTCCCGAGTATGAATAGGCGGTCTCATCATCAGCATATTTAAAATCAGGCAGATAGATATCAATAATTCCATCCAGTAGTTTTAGACTATCGATCAAATCATATCCGTTGGAGTTATAAACAATGGGCACATTCAAACCTAATTGAATAGCTTCATATATGATTCTTACCATTTGAGGGATAAAATGACTGGGTGAAACAAAGTTGATATTATGCACCTGTCTTTTATTTTGCAGGTCGACGATTTTTTGCGCTGCCTCTGATGTGGAAATCCGCCATTGCTCAGAGCCGTTCATGTCCTGACTGATCTGGTAATTCTGACAATAGACGCATTTCAGATTACAGCTGCCGAAGAATACGGTGCCGGATCCATTGACGCCGGATAAAACCGGTTCTTCACCGTGATGATCGCAGATAGAAGAGATTATTGGATCAGCGCCGGCCTTGCATTTACCGTTAGCCATTTTAAAACGATTTACCCTGCATACATGAGGACACAAATCGCAGGATTCCAGTCTGGATTCAAGGCCCCTTAAACGTTCTGACAATTCTCCTGATTTGTGCAGTTTCAGATATGAAGGCGTCAATATTTTTTTCATTTTTGTAATGTAATAGTTTTAGAAAATTCATGTCAATGATATTAAAAAAATAATGGGAACTGATTTTTTTATTATCCGTTTGACAAAAATCAACGACCTGTTCCAAATTTTTTTTGAATATTGCGGCATCCGGAGTGTAATAAAATTAAGTTTCAGCTATCGGATTCTGTATTAGGTGTGTTGTTATAAATGTCATATAGCATGACATTTAAAATAGTAAAAAAAATAGGTTTTCCCTATGCAAATGTTGGAAATTCATCGGATATATTGTCAGCGTTTTCTGGATCAGTTTGAAGACGCACAACAGAACTTGCTCAAAATGAATCAAAGTGAATCGGCACAAGAGTTTGAATTATTATTCGATTGTTTTAGGCGTGAATGTCAAAAAAATCTGGCGCGGCTTAAAACGGTAAAAGAAAATAAAGAACAACACAAACTGTTTATGCAATTGAATTACATTTGTAAGCAAATAGATGAACTGACTCCAACGTTAGAATATTTAAAAAAAGATGATTATTCATCTGAAAATACAAAACGCTATATTGAAGACCAGCGCCGCTTTAAGAAAGTTCTTTGCACTCATTTGCAGGATTTAAATAATTTTCTCAGTTCTGCACTTATTTAAATTGATTTTATATAATCTCTTCTTCGTTTGATGCGTCTTATCATCCTCTCATAATGATCCACGTAAGCGTCGGAAATCAAATGTACGTTTGGTGCAAAAAATCCATAGAGTAAATAAAATCCCAAATGTTTGCGATGTTTTTCTTTTCGGATCATCGATTGCAGCTTGGTCATTATCCGCTGTTCATCCAAATAGTGGGCATGTTCTTTCCAAAGGATAGGCGCGAACAGATGTTCCAGACTGCCCTGGGAAATCCTCTTTAGAGCCGCGCCAACTGAATATTTTTTTAGTGATTGCAGAGTTAGTTTTCCGGAGCGAAGGGCAGCTGGGATTTTCTGAGTTTCGACGCCTTCCCGTTTTGCTATCCAGTATGAAGCCCGATGCAGGTTTTTATAATCCGACCAATAGGATGAAGAAACTTTCCCAAACTCCCAGGGTTCAAATTGTCCCGGATAAGCCAGGTTGATAGCCTGGTAAATGTTTTTATTAAATTTCTTCTCGAATAAAGTTGCCAATCCGAATTGACTGAATGTTTTCCGGGTCAGCTTTTTGTCGGATACCAGTTTTGGTAAATCCGTAATTTTCCAGTTATTCTTTTGAACCAGCCAATGTATAGCTTTAATTGCGTTTTTATCATGCCAGTATTGAAGAGATACCGGACCGATTTCCCACAGATGTAAATGCGGGTAGGCGTCATTTAATGCTTTGGAAACAGAATTGTAATAGCGATTAAACATATACGAAAGACCATTTCCGGCGAAATACTTCCGGCTAAGCGAATTCGCATAAAGTTTGTCAGGACTAATTTTCATTCGGTCTTCAACCAGCCATTGGATCGCTTGAATTCGGTTGGATGGGTCTTCCCAGTAATTTTCAGGTGTTTTACTGGACAGCCAGGGATGAATGAGTTCCGGGTAGGCATTGGCTAAAACCCTGTTGGCAGAATAGTTAAACATCCGGTAAACATTCTGCAATTTATGCCGGATAAAAAAGGTCTCGTCCTCTTTTTCCAGAACGTCCTTTGGATTTTTCTCCAAGATTTCTTCAATCAAAAAACGGGTCAGAATAGCTGCCCGGCTTGAGTCATTCTTCTTTAAAAATGATAGGGGGAAAGCACGGTCGATTCCAAGATAAACATTTTTATAGATGTTTATAATGGTTATTTTATCCAATTTCTGCGATGCATCAATCAGCGACGAATCAAAAATCTGGCCGGATGGATAAAACTTTCTAAGCATCTTAATCTTTTGAATGATTAGTTTATAATCGGGGGTGTGATCAAATTCATCATTGATATTTAATGCCCGTAGTAATACTGAAAGATTTATCGATTTAGTTAGAAGTAAGTGATTGATGTATTCAAAGTCGATGCCGTTTAAATTGGATTTCAGATGATGCAGAATAAGCGCAGCCGAATTGTCAAAATGAAATCCCGATGGCTGATTAATTTCCTGAACATCTTCGATGGATATTTCCATATCCGTTTGTGATAAGGAAATAAACCGATGCTTTTTTACATCTGGAAATAATTGTTTTTTGACCTGATCAATGGCTTCCAGTAAAAACGGCTGGTAAGCATCGGGATTAAATGCTTTGGATTGAATCAGATTTACTATGGATTCAGATCCGGCGGCGGATTGTGCCAATTCGGTCAGCAGGTCAGGGGATAAATCGGCAGAATATCCATTTTCTCTGCGCGTCTGGTGTATCAGCTTTAAGGCTAGTTTTAAAGCCTCAAAATAATTCTGTGATATTTCTTTCCTTGAAAGTTGCATTGCCTTTGCATTCCTTTAATGAGTATTTACCGAATAAATATCAAATGGAATGAAAAGGTAAATGGAAATATTTTTAATCTCAGAAAATGGGAAACAATATCCTCTAATAAATATGTCATTCCCACATGTTTTTAGTGGGAATCCAGGATCCATAGATTCCAGATATTTCACTGAGGCGAAATTCTGGAATGACATTTTTAAAATGTTTTGGAATTATTGAAAAATGGTCTATTTTCTAATCAACAAATTCATTTTAATATTCAGTTTTTCTTCATCATTCAGACCGTAATTGTATTCAAACAGGGCGCCTTCCCAGTCGCCATAAACAGGATTAGGCAGTGATATCCATTTAGTGCCGAAATAATCTTTATATTCCGTTAACAGTGAATCCCGACTCTGCATGGATCCGTTGGTGAACCCGCTGGCAAAGTCGCCCAGGTTATCACCGATCAGTAAGAGAATCCTGTAATTTTCGCTTATAATTTCCCGCCGGGTGCCTTTATCCGAGCTTTCCAGGCGAGGCAAAATAGTTTCAACATTTTCTTTTAACGGGAATCCAAGTTGCTTCAAGTTTTTCCGGGTCACCTCTTTTAAATGATCCCGCCGGTTGGTAACATAAAATACCGTTATACCTTGTTGATCTGCTGACCGGCAAAACTCAAGGGCGCCGGGAATCGCTTCAGCCGCAGCTTTATTGCACCAGGCATTCCATGTTGAACTCGAATAGTGATCTCCGGTTTGAATGAGTTCCGCTTCATAAGGTGAATTATCCAAAACGGTTTCATCCACATCTAAGATAACGGCTGCCGGCAGATTAAGGTAATTTCCATTTTGTTCAAGCGCTGCCGTCCATTTTCTATTTTTTAATGCGGATTGCATTTTTAATTCCGCCAATTTATAGGCCTGTAAACAGTTCGCTTTATATTCAGCCGATTTCTGCATCCATAAAACTGCATGTAAATTTTCATATACATTCTGTATTTCCTCCACTTCGGGTTGCTGCCGGCATGAAGACATAAAAATTATACCAAGTAATAAAATAAATAAAATTCGATAATTCATACTTTAACTCCCGCCATATTTAATTAATAGAGTTATTGAGTTATTTGGTTATTAGGCTATGGATTACTACATACTCAATCCTATATCAAAAAAAACTATATATTACAATCCATAATTTATCATTCACCGTTCATAATTAATACTATGTTTTTAGAATTTTTTCAATTTCTTCCACAGAATAGACTCTGCCTTTTCCGACGCCCGGGCATTCGTTACACGTCAATTGCCATCTTGATTTGGATTTCAAATTTTCCGGCCAGAATGGATAGGTCCGGCATTGCAGAGGCTTGACTTCATAGATATTGCATTTATGATTTTCAAGAAAAACGCAATGTTCATCTTCGCCGTTGACTAAACAGATCTGATCATCAATAATCCGGGTAAAATACTGTAAAAATTCATCTTCTGAAATAGCTAAATTTTCAGCGATTTTCAATGCCTCCTTTTCGGTCAGGAAAACAAAACCATTGGAAAGTTTACAGCAATTAGCGCAATCCGGCTGGCATTCAAATTTAATTTCCGATTGATGATAAAAACGTTTCATAAGTGCAAACAATCTAATTAAATGTTCGATTATGATGCAAGGCTACGTACAATCAATTTCTTCCTAAAAAAATTGGTGGTTTAAAATAATATCATCTATATTGATAGCCCATTATGAAAAAAGTTATTTTTGTTATTAAAACAGGAAACAGTGTATGAACGAGATTTTTTATGAAGTTTTCGACACGATGCCGCGTCTGGGACCGGGCAGCGCTGAAGCCACAAAGAAAGCATTCAAAGCAACCGGATTAGGATCAAAGAGAATAGAGATTCTCGATATCGGCTGTGGGACAGGCGCCCAAACCCTGGTTCTGGCAAAAATGATAAACGGTAAAATAATAGCAACGGATAATTATCAGCCATTTTTAGATACTCTCGCTGATCAGGCCAGCACGGAAAATTTATCCGACAAAATAATCTGTAAAAATATGGATATGGCAAAACTGGAGTTTGAAGAAAACCAATTTGATCTGATCTGGGCGGAAGGTTCTATTTATCATATCGGATTTGCTAACGGGCTGCGCAAAATAAAATCATTCTTAAAACCAAACGGGTACGCTGCATTCAGTGACCTGAACTGGTTTAAAAGGAATCATCCTAAAGAACTGGCTGCCTTTTTTGCCAATGAATGTCCCGACATGGTATCTGTGGAAGAGAATATAAAATTGATCGCAGACAATGGATATAAACTTATCGATTTCTTTCGGCTGGATGAATCAGTTTTCTGGGAGCCCTATTATACGCCACTTGAAAAACGTTTGAGCACAATGCGGAAAAAATATGCGGATAATGAAGAAGCCTTAGCTATGTTCGCAGAACTTCAGTTGGAAATCGATCTGTATCGCAAATACTCGGACTATTACGGTTATGCATTTTATATTATGAAAAATATCAGCTGATGTTCACAGATTTGTTGCATGTTTTTAATAGCCTGTCGCTTAAGGGAATTTTAAAATAATAAAAATAGTATAAAGATATGATTAATCCGTTATGTTGGCGGATACTGTTTAATAAAAGGGAGAATTTTATGGCAACTTATACATGCTCAGTTTGCGGGATGGCTGTTAATGCTACCTGCGCAAAATGTGATGCCCCGCTGGTTAACGATACGCTTAAGCTGGATAATGGAAGCGAGGTACAAATTTCAAAATGCCCCAATGGTCATGGTAAAATTAAATCGCCGCTATGCTGCGGCCAGGATATGACCTGTACGATAACCCATTAACATATTAAGTTTTACAGATCAAATATTTATAAGGTATTGCATTATATGTAGTACCTTTTTTTTATTTTTCATGGTGATTTATTTCTGCCGTGACTTATTTTTTTTCTGCGTGGATTCAATTCAATTTTGAAGCAACAATTAAATTTATGCATCGTAAATTTGATTGTTTATAATCCAGAAAAAAATAATTCTTAAGTGATGGAGGGCTTAATGAAACGATTGTATCATTCTTTATTAACCGTATTCATATTAATTCAAATACTTACTGCCGGAGATTCTGCGGATAATCAGTTTTTAGAGAAGATGGACACCGGCTTAAGGAAAGTATTGGAAATCCAAAGAAAGATTGAGCACATCCATACGTTCCTGAGTGAACTCCATCCGATAGCCGTGTATAAGGATGAAAAATTATTCATTTATGATTATGATTCATCTTTGGCGCAATACCAACTGGTTAAAAAAGCTGATTCGCCGTTTCCGATGAGCCCGGGAATTCGGGCGTCATTTCCATTATCGGTGTATGAGAATATTCCCGCCTGTGTTGTCAGCCCTGATGTATTTGAAAAAGATGAAGAAATTGTATTAATTTTTCATGAATTTATGCATTGTGTTCAATACAGTACCGTTGAATTTAGGTTAAAAGAGCAGCTTAAAATATACCAGCAGGCCATGACGAATAAAGATTATATGTGGGAGATAAATCACCCCTTTCCTTATTCGGATTCCATATTTGTTAAATATTACGATGCATTTTTATCTGCATTGAACGAAAAAAGTAAAGCCAAAATAATCGAAAGCAAAAAACAGTTAAAAAATCATTTGACAGAATTAGATTATGAATACATGACCTGGCAGGAATGGAAGGAAGGATTTGCCCGCTACATTGAAAATAGAATTAAACAGGAATTAGGTCTAAAAGAAAATTTCTATGGAAAAGAAAAACCCTATAACCGCATAATCTTTTATTATGGTGGAGAATTACTTATAAAATATCTGTATAACCAGCATAAAAGATCAGTTTCTGATATAAACTTGCTTTACAACCAAATATACCATTTGGAAATTTTGTAATATTCAGGCCATCTATTTTCAATCTGTAATCTAAAAAGATAATTTGTCATTATTATCAATTTTTGTAAATTTTGACGTTTTCGTCCCGTCCATTCAAATCGGGATTTGAAAAATACGCTTTTCAAAATAAACCAAAAAAGTTCTCACATAGTGGCAGGTTATTAAAGAATGACTTCTAATAAAGAGAATAGATTACCTCAATATCTTTTAATTTTTATCCTGTTAAACGGATGGGTAATTGCCCAAACCTGGAATCTGATGCCATCACCCACCAGACAAAATCTGGCTCGTTTGGATATGCTTTCCGACTCGCTTGGCTTTACAGTTTCGTATGATGGAATGATTTTGAAATATAACGGGGACAGTTGGATTAATTATGATTCAATTACAACAATACAGCAATATTATAAATCTCTTTCGGACTCTTTAACCAAATCGGTGGCGGAAATCGGAGATATTTACACGCTTCGGGTTCCGGATAAAAAAAATGGCTGGTTAGCTATTAATCATGTTGAAAAAAGTATATATAGTTTATTTAATTTTAATCCTTTATCGCAGAGTTATAAATTAAACCAGCTCCCGATAAAAATACGTGCACTGGATTTTAATAAAAACAACCAGGGAATAGCGGTGGGTGATGGAGGCGCCTGTTTTTTTGAAGATGGGAGGTGGAATTCGATTAACCTGCCGGTCAGTTTGGATTTCAGAGAGGTACAATATATCAGTAATAATAAAATTGCTATTTGCGGTGATAAAGGAGTTATTTTGATCGGAAGTCCGGGAAAATGGAATCTGATTAAAAATGATATTGATGTGGTATTACGTGATATGGATTTTATTTCGGAGGATGAAGGATGGTTCGTTGGTTATAATGGAGTCATCTTTCATTATAAGGATGGACATCTGGAACAGGAATTAGCCGAGACTATAGAAAATCTCTGGGCGGTTGATATGCTTAGGGCTGATTATGGATTTGCCGTAGGTACCAACGGTACAATTCTGCAATATAATGGCGAATACTGGGATAAATTTCCTTTCAATCCTCAGGTAGATCTTCATGATATTGAAATGATAAATCCCGGCAAAGGTTTTGCTGTTGGAGCCAGGGGGACAATTCTTCATTTTTCAGAAACCTCAAAACAAACCGGTCTGGATAATGCTCTGATTTTTGCAGACCAGGTTCATTTAGGCAGCGATTACTTGATCAACCGGATTGATGATGTTTGGGGAATTACAGCGGCAGATTTTAATAATGATGAAAAAACAGATATTTATCTTACCTGTTATCGCAGCCTGAATCACTTATTGATAAATCAGGGCAAAGGATATTATCTCGATTATGTAATCGAGTCCGGAACGGGAGGTAATATCGAAACAAGGGTTGGTAAGCAAAAATATGAATATGGCTCATTAGCCGCCGATTTTGACCGGGACGGAGATACGGATCTTCTGCTGGCTGGTAAAAGGCAGACAACAAGATATTTTGTAAATAATGGTAAAGCTGTTTTTTCGGATGAGACTGATTTATGCGGATTATCAAATAATCTGGAACTCATTGACGGTGCAATAGCTGATATTAACATTGACGGTTATCCGGATCTCATAATGGCAGATGAAAATGAGGGATTATTGATATTTATAAATACCAAATATAACACCTTCCGTAAATATTTAGAATTGCCTGATAATGTTAAAAAAACCGGCATTCGTGCCTGTAAAGTTCTTGACTTAGACAATAATAATTTGCAGGATGTGATTGTAGTATTCCATCATCAGCCACCAATGGGATTATTGAACGATGGCAGAGATCGTTGGCATTTTGCAGACACTTCATTTTTTATCGGCGACTATTCTGATTTTATTAATTCAATCTCAGTCGGCGATATTAATGGAGATGGCTATACGGATATATTTCTGTGTGCTGAAGATGGAAATGATGCCGTTTTGTTTTACCATAAAGATAAAAATAAGTATTTAAATGAATCCAGTCATTGGAATATTAAACAAGGCGGAAGAAGTTACAGCGCTGCCATTGCAGATTTTGATATGAACGGAACAAACGATGTTTTTATTACGCGTTATGGTCCGGATTTGCTGTATTTGAACCGGGACAATAAATTTTTTGAAGAAAAAGCTTCAAAGCTAATATATTCAAAATCCGGTTATCTAAGCGGCTATAATACCGGTTTGGCAAAATTAGATATTGAGGGTAATGGCACTTTCGATTTGGTCGTTGGCAATGCTGATTATTGGTCATCCCTGCTTCAAAATCAAATTGAATCCTTATCTGGTATAACGGTTTCTATCGAGGGAGTACAAGATACGCGCGAGGCATTGGGCGCAAAAATCTGGTTATGGAAAAATCAGAACAACGACACATTAAAAACCTTATCCGGATATTATGAATTATTACCTAGTACCGGTTTGTTTTCCCAGAGTGAAATCAGACCGCAATTTACAGTTGATCAGAATCAATACTATGATATTCAAGTACGATTCTTGAATGGTGATGAAAAATGGATATATAATATTCAGGCTGGTTCGAATATTAAAATTCAGCAATCTTCAAATTTATTAAAAATTCTTTTGTTTTCTGGCAGACGATTTCTACAATTTATGCATATTCCTTATATTGGATTAGAAATTTTAAAATTTATAATTTTTACGCTCATCATATTTCTAAGTGCACGTTTTATAGAATTCCGTTATCGTTGGCGCGTTTCCCATACGGTTTTTTATGTAATCCTTCTTCTTCTTTTTTATTTATCCATAACATATATTTTGCGTGACAGTGGATTCATTTTTCATTTTCTGCCTTTTACCATCATTGGATTCGTGCTGCTCGTACTCGTCGGTATAAATGAACCGATTAGAATAAGCAACTATATCCAGCGTCAACAGCAGGAAAAATTGAAAGAAGCCGGATTAAATCTTTCGCGTACTTATAATGATGATGAAGCGCTGCAAATTTTTAAAGAATCTCTCGAAATTATTAAACCGCATAAGAAATTAGCCATCTATGTTTACAACCAGTTTGGAAATCATCTATACCGTAAATCAATCCAGGGCTTTAGTGAATATGAAGCTCCGGTTCGAATTATGTTGTCTTTGGATACGGTAAAAACAGTCTCGCAGGATATAAAATTATTACCCGGTGCGCTGTGTTTTAACATTTTTCAACATATAAATACTAAAAATGTACATGCTTTTAATCTGGTTAGAAAACGGCAATTTTTAGGTATAATTATTCTAATGCCTGATGCGTTAAATAACCAGATGGACGGCTGGGAAGACATGAGATATTTGTGCCTGCAGTTAGCCATTGCCCTTGATAATATTCGTATTATGCAGAATCTTAGAGAACAGGAAAAAATAAGCGCTATCGGTACGTTTGCCGGCGGACTAATTCATAATCTAAAAAATCCTATCGATGGATTACGCATGATAATTGAATTGTTATATCGGGAAATACCAAAGACAGATTCAAGATTTGAATATATCAGCGAACTGCACAACGGTATTATCAACTTAAAAAATCAATTAATGAAATCATTCGATTTTATAGCCAATCGTACGCCTCTGAACGATAATATAAAAGTAATTCCCTGGTTAGAGCATATTGTTCAACGTTACTTGTCCATATCAAAAAAAATAGAAATTAATTATAAGGTAAAAGAGGATATTACTATTAAAGGCGATCGTGAACAGTTAGGCTTTGCTCTGGAAAATATTATTCAAAATGCTATTGAAGCTGCAAATTCTGATAAAACTGTAGAAATAAATGTAACGACTGCGGCGCATGATCAGCAACTGCAAATTCAGATAAAAGATTTTGGTACAGGAATTGCCGATGAACAAATTAATGAAATTTTTAATATATTTTATTCAACGAGGGGAACTGGCAGAGGGCTCGGTTTAGCCATAACACAAAATATAATTAAAAATCATAACGGCTGTATTAATGTAGAAAGTGAGATAAACAAAGGCAGTATTTTTACAATTGGTTTACCTATAGTTACTTTAGAAGGATAAAATGAAAAAAATATTAATTGTCGATGATGAACGAACCGCCAGAAAAGGTCTGTACTTTATATTGAAATCCGCCGTCCGGGAAGTTAAAGAAGCAGATAGTTATCAACAGGCAAAAAAAATGATTGAAATGAATGAATTTGATCTTATAATCAGTGATTTACATCTTCCTTCAGCGGAAAATGGTTTGGAACTTGTTCGATTTATTAAACAACGATATCCGTTAACTCCGGTATTAATGATTACTGCCTACGGATCCGTCAATAGCGCCGTTGAAGCCATGAAAGCCGGAGCAGATGATTATATTACTAAGGATTTTTCGCAGGAAGAAATCATAATAAAAATTGAACGGCTGCTCGATACGAGAAAATTATGGCTGTCAAATATCAGATTATCCGAACGTGTTGATGATTTGCAGAGTAAGTATGCGATAAATTTGGTTGAATCCGATCCGTTGATTGGTGAGAGCCAGACAATGCTCGATATATTAAATTTAATTGCCCGAATTGGCCGGGATAATGACTCAACCGTCCTGATAACCGGAGAAAGCGGAACAGGTAAGGAATTGGTAGCGCGTTCAATTCATAATGCCAGTCCTGTTCGCTCTAAAAATAAGTTCGTAGTTGTTGATATATCCAGTATCCCTGCAACCTTATTAGAAAGTCAATTATTCGGGCATGAAAAAGGATCATTTACAAATGCGCTGCAAAAACATAGCGGTTTTTTTGAATCAGCCTCAGGCGGGACTGTTTTTCTCGATGAAATTGGTGATTTTCCTCTGGAACTTCAGGTAAAATTGTTACGATTTATGCAGGACAAAACATTTGTTCCGGTGGGTAGTGATGATTACAGGACGGCTGATGTGCGCATAATTGCCGCTACTAACAGAGACTTAAAGGAACTGGTTAAGCATTCACAATTTCGTGAGGATCTGTTTTACCGATTAAATGTAATAAATATTTTTATTCCGCCATTAAGAGAACGAAAAAGTGATATTCCTGCTTTATTCGATTATTACTGCACTAAATATGAAACTCAAAAAAGCAGAAAACTAAAATTTACGCCGGAGACAATTCAGGCCATAAAAGATTATAACTGGCCGGGCAATGTACGGCAATTAAAAAATTTTCTGGAAAGTATGTATGTTATCGGTCCGCATGAGATAGTACAAAAAGCTGACCTTAATTTTGATAATACAATACAACCCAAATTAAATGACGATTTATTAACCTCCCTTATTAAATTACCTTTAAAAAATGCCAAACAAAAATTGATAGAACAATTTGAAGCATTGTATTTGAATCACCATTTAAAAACTAATAATGGAAATATCAGCAGGCTCGCTGATGAAGTTGGCGAATCCAGAGAGGGCCTTAGTAAAAAAATTAAAAGGTACGGAATTAAAACATGAATAGACATTTACCGTGAATTACATTTCACGATTTTTCCCTTGAATGTGATTTTTTTTTCACAGAAAACTAATTTTCTTTCGGAAATAGATTTCTTTATTAAGTGAATTTCCTTTTGATGCCTGTCTTATATGGATTTTTTTTTAAAGGTTATGTTGATTACTTATGTGGCATAAAAATTGACACATATTATTGGAATCACCGGTTTTTACAGCCGGATTAATGTATTCAATAATTCTGATCATTAATAACCTTTTATTTCAAACCATTAGGAGGTAACTATGAAGATTTGTTTATTTTTACTGATGTTAACAGTGATTGGTTTTCAAATGGTTTTCAGCCAGGCCGATTCCAGCATTGTTGTGGATCAGGTGGATAATAGCGCCCTGGTTTATCTGGAAAATGCTGCCAATATTGCCATCTCAAGTGAGGGCAAGACCGTGGTGGCCTGGCAGACTGCCGCGGATGTATCGCAGATTGCTGTTTCACTTTATGACAGCGAGTTTGGTGAATGGGGGGCGCCGCAGGAAATATCAACGGCTGTTTTTCAAGCGATGAATCCGGCACTGGCTGCAGATCAGAGCGGGAATATTTATGCTTTATGGCAGCAACAGGATGATACGTCAACCTATAAAGAAAGGGATGCTCTATTTTTCTCAAAATTTAATGGTACTTCATGGTCCGCACCTGTGGATGTTACCGGTTATGATTTTGATAATGGTGAAGCAAGCATTAATGTAGCTTCAGATGGCACAGTTTTTATCGTTTGGAATACCGATGGCGATGATAGTCTTGAAGCAGTATTTACAAAGAACAGCGCAGATGGCGGGGATACCTGGTCGGATGCTGTGCAGCTAAGCGCCGGTCATGCTGAGTTAAGAGATCAAAGTGATGCGGGAAGAGCCGTGCTTGCCGCCGGATCGGACGGTAAAATGGTTGCCGTATGGGCTAATAAACCCAACACCGCATATGCGAAAATGGAAACCTTTTGTAATATTTACAATGGATCAAGCTGGAGTGAACCAGCCCTGGTTTCTGATTCCAGCCGGGTTATAAATGACCGATTTCCTTCAGTTGTGGTAGATTCCCAGGATAGTATCCATATTCTTATTCAGGATTATGAATCCAATGCCAACAGATTTTTAAAAATGCATACCAAGGCCTGGGATGATGCAGAATGGCCTGCAGCAGCAGATACCATCGTTAACAGAGGCTTCCAAACATCCTATCCTTTTATGGTAATTGATGCTAATGACAATATTCATGTAACTTTCCGGCGTAAAGCTCAGGATGCCTTAACAGTAAGCTGGGAAAATGCCTACACCATGTCTTCTGATGGCGGAAAAACATGGACAGAGCAAAATCGTATCAGCCGTTATGCTCATGATGCGGCTTATGCTTCTATTGCGGTTGCGTCGGATCATGTTGCTGCCGTATGGCGTGAAACAGACAGTGTGGCTACAACTTCCGGTCCGTATTCTATCCCTTATATTCAACTGGCCGCGGTAACGGCATTACATGATGGAAATGGCAATAGTCCGGCAATATTCGATTTACAGCAAAATTTCCCAAATCCATTCAATCCGTCGACTCATATTACCTTCTCTGTCAGCAAGACCGATGACTACACATTGTCCGTTTATAATCTGCTAGGTCAGAAAATTAAAACTTTGATGATTGGCACACTGCAAGCCGGAAAATATTCCGCAAACTGGAATGGTAAAAATGATTTAGGACGAACTGTTTCAAGCGGCATTTATTTTTATAAGCTGTCCAATGGCACTGAACAGCTCATAAAAAAAATGACATTCATACGTTAAATCCTTGCATCTAATACATATATTCTGTCCGGAGTAAAAGCCGGACAGAATTTTTTACATATCTGAACTTGGAGGTTTTTCGTGTATAAATTAATTCACCTTATCCTCATAATACTTGTACTGGGAATATCTTTTTTGCAGGCTGGGATTACAGGGAAAATTGTGGGTACAGTAATTGATAGGGTTACAGGTGATGCGTTAATCGGCGTTAATATTGAACTTCTTCAGACTGTGCTCGGCGGGTCTAGTGATGAAGAAGGTTTTTTTATGATCATTAATATTCCTCCGGGTAAGTATACGTTAAGGGCCAGTTATATTGGTTATACCAATATAGAGATAACCGACGTTATCGTTACCGTTGACCAGACTACGGAAATTGAAATAGCGATGAGTGAATCGGCTCTGGAAATGAGTGAAACCATAACCATTGTCGCTGATCGTGATCTGATCAGAAAGGATGTCACATCCAAACGCTCAGTCATTGATGGAAGCGCCATTGCCGATGAATTGCCTGTTTCGACGATTAATGATGTTCTTGCCCTTCAGGCAGGTGTCACTTCAGATGAAGATGGCAATATTCATATCAGAGGCGGCCGCTTAGGTGAAGTTGCTTATTTGGTGGATGGTACTTATGTCCGGGATCCTTTTGATAACAGTTTGGGCGGCAATGTTGATATAGAAGCTATACAGGAGATGGAAGTTATATCAGGTACTTTTAATGCAGAATATGGTAATGCGCTGTCCGGCATTGTAAATGTTGTTACTAAAGAAGGTACGCCGGATGTAAAATTTAAATTCCAGTATGAATCACCCATGCTTAATAGCTCGCCATATCATAAAGCAGACTGGCTGCTGGAAACTGACCTGGTGAAAGGTCTGGATGTTGAACAAAAACAGGAATATCTGGACGTGGTTAGAGACGAAAATGGCAATTCTGTTTATAAGCATGTCGGTGTTCTCGACAGTAAATATGCGCCGGATAAAACAGTATTAGGCGTTCTGGGAAAATTTAACAGCAGTTTAAGCGGGCCAATCCCGTATATTAAAAATGCTAATTTCTTTGTGGCCGGAACCTTTCGCAATGAAGACAGCTATTTGCCTTATGGATTTTCCCTGGATCGGGATATATCGGCTAAATTGAGTTATCGTCCAATAACCTCGATAAACGTTCAAGCAAATATTGATTGGTCAAGCCGCTGGTATCAACCCTACAATCATCAGTACAAATACTGGCAGTATATGGAAAAAACCAATCAGGGAAGTTATCCAATACTGTCGGATTTTAAAAACCGCTACACACTAAAAATGACGCATACATTGAGTTCATCTACTTTTTATACGTTAAGCTTATCACGTATTTATAATCAGGCTAAAAGAGAAATTGAAGAACGCAACGTACTCTATAATAAAGAAACCGGTGCGCTGATATCTTCAGATTACCTTACACGCGGCTATTACCAGGGTGCGGAGGGTAATTTTCAGATAGGGGATGATCGATATTGGAGCCGTACACATTCTACAACTTTTGATGTTGATCTTGATTTTGTGAGTCAGATAAACCGCTATCATCAGTTAAAGAGCGGTATTGAGTTCCGGCAGCATAATATATTCCGGCATCGGATTGGAATGCCTCCACGATCAAATATTGAATTTTTTGAAGAAAAACCGTATGAAGCGGCTATTTATATTCAGGATAAGATTGAGTTGAGCTATCTTGTGATGAATGTCGGTTTGCGTTTTGACTATTTTAATCCGAAGTCGAATTATTTTGAAGACCCGGGAAAAATTATTCAAATAACAACCGATCAAACCGGACAAAGTATCATTACGACTGTTCCACCCCAAAAAACTCCGGCACGCTATCATTTTAGCCCAAGAATCGGCCTGGCACATCCGATAACAGAAACGACTGTTTTTCATTTTGCTTATGGTCATTTTTTTCAGGTTCCGCGTTTGTATGATCTTTATCTGAATAACGATCTGGAAGATATCCTGGCTAACGATGCCCTGGTTGGAAATCCGGGACTTGAACCCGAAGAGACCGTTGCTTTCGAAGCCGGATTTAAGCAGCAGGTTGGTCTGGATTATGCAGTCGATGTAAGCGCTTATTATAAGGATATCAGTAATTTAATTTCCAGTTTTTATTACTTTTCCGGCCGGGATTATACAACATACATTAATGCGGATTACGGAAGGGTGCAGGGTGTGGATGTTACTTTGACCAAACGCCCTAGTAATTATTTTAGTGGAGCACTTAATTATTCGTTTATGATTGCCAAAGGTAACGAATCTGATCCATCAGAAGGTTACCTGCAATACCGGGAAGAAGACGCTTATCTGAAGCCAAATCGTAACTATTATCTGGATTTTGATCGTCGTCATACTTTCAGTTTAAATGTGGGATTGCATTTTCCTGCAATGTTCGGTCCTGAAATTTTAAAATTACATCCATTTAGTAATATTAATGCCAGTGTATTAATTACCGCAGCCAGCGGGTTACCCTATACGCCTACGTCACGGGATCCGGATGCCAGTGTTTTACCGGAAAAGAATTCAGCCCGCAAAGGCAGTACAAAACAAATAGATTTGCGAATCAACAAAAGAATTAAATTCTGGAAAATTGATCTGGATGTTTACACCCGAATAGAAAACCTGTTTGATAATATCAATGTAAAACGTGTATGGACAGCTACTGGCGATCCCTGGGATCAAGGTCCCACTTCCAATTACAGCAAAGATCGCCAGGCTAATCCGGATAATGTGGACATACGCAGGCAGGTTCGTGCCGGTATAATCATTCGCTTATAGGTTTGGAGGAAAAATTTATGATGAAGCAAATTTATTTAAATCAACTGATTATTTTTCTCTGTCTTCTGCCTTTAAGTATTTTTGTTGTTGACCTGTCAGCTCAAAATAATGAAGTGGATGATATTGCCGCACACGATCATCCGCCGGTTCTGCATAAAGTAAGTAGTTTTGCTGACGAGGCAGTGGGTGTTATGGATAAAGGGCAGCTGCAAAATTTAACCATGAATTACGGTATGATAACCGATACGCGCTATGAAGATGTCGGGAATGCACCGACACAGTATTTTTTTGATTTTCGCTATCCGAGAAAAGACTTTACTGGCTTAATTGATGATTTTTCCATTTTTGTTGCCATCCCCAAAAACAGTATGAATAATAATAATGGCAATGTGATTGAAGGCTGGACGGATAATGATAACGAAGATTGGGTGGCAAAAGACGGTTCATACGGTTTAACGCATTATAATCCCTCAACCGATCCGAATCCGCATGAGCCCTTAAAATACCCGCCGGATAATCCGACCACACCCTATTTGGCACACAGCGATTTGCCTATTACCTGGCCGGTAGATGAAACAGGCGCCCCGTTTTGGCCGGGATACTTCCGTCGTGATCCGGTGACAGATGAATTTATTGAAGGCGAATTTGCCTCAGACCGGGATGTGTATGCTGTTTTCACAGACGATAATAATCAGCAGGGCGATGTGGTTGGGCTGGAAGTTGAAATGATGGCCTACTGTTATGGTCGTCCCTATGCGGATAAGTTTCAGTTTTATGAATTCTATATTCACAATACCAGCGGCACGCCTATTGATAATTGTTATGTCGGTTATTATCAGGATCCCGATTGCAGCGACTATGGTGAGGAAATTCTGATTCTTCCGGATCCGAAATTTGATAATCCGGATATTCCCGATATCATTTTACAGCGTGATATTGATGGCGCGACCCGACCTAACAGTAAAGGAGTAACGGAATATTATTCTTTTGGAATGGCTGTACTGGAGACTCCTAAAGATATTGGAGTAACCACCTTTCATTATTACGATGACGCCGGCCCCACAGAGGATGATATTTTGTGGCCGATCATTTCTAACGATCCAACCGACTCGGATATCAAAGATTTTTCGGACCGGTACTTTCATGGTGCGGATAAAAATTTTGACGACGTCTCATTGATCAGCGAAGGTTTTGACGCTGTATTTATCGTAGCCACGGGTCCGTTTACCCTGGAACCGGGAGAAGTTGTTAAATCTACCATTGTAGTAGCCGTAGATGAATCGGATGATGATTTTTATGATCAGATTGATCAGGCTGTTCAAATGTACAATTTCAATTTTGTTGGGCCTGCCGCACCACCGGCTCCGGCTATTTCTGTGGTGCCCAGTGACGGTAAAGTTACTTTATACTGGGATGATCAGGCAGAACGGGCTGTTGATGTGTTTACCGGCGACTCGGATTTCGAAGGCTATCGGATTTACAGAAGTCAGGATAACGGACAGACCTGGGGAAAAGAAATTATCGATGCTAAGGGCAATCTCATTGGATATTTTCCCCTGGCGCAATTTGATATTGATAATGATATCAGTGGTGCGGATTCCAGAAATCCATTCGTTTATTTGGGTGATAATACCGGTATCCGTCATATGTATGAAGACAAGACGGTGAAAAATGGAATCAGCTACGCTTACACGGTTGTAGCTTATGATCGCGGTGATTCTATTATATATTCTCTGGAATCAGCGCGGGGAACCAGTAATGCCGATAAAAATTTTGTAACGGTCACACCGCGTCCCAATTTTAGCGGAAAAGTAGATGCAGATGTTGAGTCATTGCTTCACACGGCCGGAAACGGAAAGGGAGAAATAAACATTTCAATCATTGATGAAAATATTCTGACAACAGATACCTATGAAATTCGTTTTAAAGGTGATCCGGCCAATCGATTTGATATATACAACGCCGGCAGTGCATCATCATTACTTTCTGATTTGCCTTTAAATACTATTGACAATGCGGTTATTGATGGTTTTATGGTAACGGTGGACAGTGAGCGCAAACTGGGCGGACTCAAATCTATAAGCGATGGATTTGGTTTTAATGTGATGGGTTCTTCCAATCCGGACAGCAGCAAGTCATGGTATGTGGAAGTAACCGACCGCTTTCAGGCAGCCCTGGAAAACCGTGTGCATGATTACGAAATAAGATTTGTGAACAATGGCTCATTAGCATATGGCTGGGGACTACCGGCATCATCACAGACTGTTTTTCAGGCGCCCTTTGAAGTATGGGATATAACTGATCATGACCAGGAAGTTAAAATCTGTTTCCAGATTCAGGATGTTAATAGTAATCAGGTATTCGATGAAGGTGAAGCCATCAATATCGTAAGTCAACCATATGCAGATCCTGAAATAGGTGAATTATTACCGGCGGCATATCCTGCCGACTTTCCCTATCGCGTAAATATCAATAATTATGCTCAGGATACCGAGAACACGCCGCCGCAAACAGGCGATGTAATCAGGATTGAATCATTCCGCAGTCTGCGCAGCGACGATGTCTACACTCTGCAGTTTAGACAATTTAGCTTCGATCCGGATCAGGTTAACCTGAAGGAAATTCGCGTTGTGCCAAATCCTTATCTGGTTGGGGCAGCCTGGGAACTTTTACAGAATTCACATCAGGTGCGATTCATGTTTCTGCCTCCGGTCTGTACAATAGATATTTATTCAATTGGCGGCGAGAAAGTTAATACAATCAAACATGATAATTACACTGGTGAAGAATTATTCAACCTGGTAAACAGCTCCAATCAGGCGCTGGCTTTCGGTGTTTATGTATATGTTATCGAGACACCGGATAAAGATAAACATATCGGAAAATTTGCCATTATTCGGTAATCATTTTGAATGTATTAAAACATAAGAGCCTTTATTTATGACGTGTGTGGAAAGAAAAAGAGGATTAAATATGAAACAGTTCCTGCTTGTACTTGTATGTTTACTCGTTTTAAACACCTGGTCAGACAACCTGCGGGCACAGGGAAACAGCAATAAAAGCGGAACGACGGCGGCGCAATTTTTAAAAATTGGCGT
>JAFGKZ010000202.1 GCA_016928315.1 Calditrichaceae bacterium | reverse complement strand
TATCATTTACAATATAAGCGGTCGCCGCATTAACTGTTGCTGCAAAAGTAGACATAAACGCGGCAAGCAGGCCGGCCATAATAATACCCAATAAACCGACCGGTACAAAATTTTGTAAGGCATAAGGTAAAATTAATTCAAAATCTATGGCATCGCCCATAGCTTTTAATTCATTATTAAAAAATACAATGGCCAATACAGATAGGCCACCAATCAGCATGTACCTCGGGAAAAACAGCGCAACGCTGACCATGCCGCTCATTTTTGAAGCATCCGCAGGCGATTTTGTTGCCAAAATTCTTTGCATATCATAATTTGGCGCCGGACCGGCAGCGCTTACCAGAAAACCTTTAAAAAGAACCATACCAAAAAATAACATAAATAATGAATAGCCGTCACCGGCAATTTTACCATTTACAGAATCAAGTATTCCCGACCAATCCAGATTTAATTCCCAGCCAAAGAACAGACTATCCCATCCTGCAGGGATCAGTGTAGCCAGAACATCCGGATTAACCTGATTTATTGCAATAATACCAATGGCTATGGAAGCAATGGTCATAATAATAAATTGAATTAACTCGGTGAGTACGACACTAAACATACCCCCTTTAATAATGTACAAGGTTGTAATACTCATAAAAATAACCGCATACATATTAGGGGTAAGGTCCCATGGTAAAAACTGCGCAGAAAATTTTCCAATCCCTTTAAACCCATAAGCAAGGAAGCCAATAACACTGACAAGTGCAAAAACAACTATAATAATATGCGACAATTTAGCGCCTTTATCATAACCAAAGCGTGTTTTTAGCCATTCGGCTCCGGTCATTACATTAGATCTTCTCAGCCATTTAGAAAGAAAAATCATAAGGAATATCTGATTAAATACAGGCCAGGTCCATGGGATGAAGATACCTTTTAACCCATACACGAATGTCAGATATACCAGCCACATGGTTCCGGTTATATCAAACATACCTGATGCATTTGACACACCTAAGATATACCAGGGAATCTTATTTCCGCCCAAAAAGTATGAGTTTATATCTTTTGAGGCTTTTTTTGAAATATAAAATCCGATAAATATAGTAGACAGTATATATGCCGCAATAATACCAATATCAATAACGTGCAGTTCCATTCAGTAACTCCCCGGAAACAAAAATTAGAAAATAAAAAACGCCCAAAGCTTACTGACTATGGGCGTTTAATTCAAGAGACTATTTAAGCAACATCATTTTATTTGTAAATACCTGATCACCTGCTTGTAATGTGTAAAAGTAAATACCACTTGGCAGGTTTGCGCCGTTAAATTCCACGATATGTTGACCGGCAATTCTAGCACCTTCAGCCAAAACAGCAATTTGTTGTCCAAGAAGATTGTAAACCGCTAATTTAACATTTTCTGTTTTGTCCAAAGAAAAAATAATTTTTGTAGATGGATTAAATGGATTAGGATAGTTTTGTCCTAAATCAAAACCAGATATTACTGAATAATTATCACTCACCCCGACACTTGGTCCACCAACCAAAACAGCAGTACCAAATAAAGTTGCATTTTGCCAGGTATTACCGTTGTTGGTCCACCAATGCAGAACATCGTCCCTATCACCATTATCCCGATCTGCATTGGAAATTTCAAAACCAAGTTCATGCTCATTTGAAAGTGGTAAATATATAGTTGCTAAAGAATCTGCATTTATACGTATTTCAAAATTATATCCTAGTGCAGTATTGCCCCATGCCCAATCTCCAATATCATTACTTACATTTGAAGTGTCACCTGGCTCCTCCCCATAAACCCAGCGCCACTGAACATCACTGCTATCATATGTAGCTGTTTTTTCGTTGCCACCATCAAAAAATAATTCAACACAATCATTCAACCAGGGTGACGTCCTTTCCGATCCATCAATTTCTTCATCAATTACTCTTACAAATACATAGAAGTAATCTTCATCCCACATAGTCCATGCTGATGATAAATGATCGGTCCAGGCTGCCCAGATTGTATCCGGGGCTGGTTCCGGATCACCTTCTACTCTTGTTAAAGATATTTCCGAAGCAATATCCCAGCCTTCGTCTTCATCAAAAATACCATCGATAGCAGGTTCATCTGATGTATATGGAATTAACAGTATATCTGATAATTCTTCTTCTGCAACTAATGCAGCTGTACCAAATAAAGATGCATTTTGCCAGGTATTTCCATCAGTAGTCCACCAATGGAGTACGCCGTCCCTGTCACCATTATCCCGGTCAGCATTGGAAATTTCAAAACCAATTTCCTGTTCTTCTTCAAGCGGCAAATATATGGTTGCTAAAGAATCCGCACTTATACGTATTTCAAAATTATATCCTACTGTAGTACTGTCCCATGCCCATTCTCCAATGTTATTGCTTACATTTGAGGTATCGCCAGGTTCCTCACCATATACCCAGCGCCACTGAACATCACTACTATCATAGGTAGCAGTTTTTTCGTTGCCGCCATCAAAAAATAATTCAACACAGTCATTCAACCATGGTGATGTTCTTTCCGAACCATCTACCTCTTCATCAACAACCTGGACAAATACATATAAATAATCTTCATCCCACATGGTCCGAAATGAAGAATAATGATCATCATAAACACCAACGGTATCCCAAACATTTATTACTGCTCTGCCTTCATGGTATAACATGGGTGTTGCGGTAACCATATTCCAAACAGCATCAAGATTGCCATCAATAACAGGTTCCTCGCTAGTTTTAGGAATAAGCAAGATGTCATCAACTATTGTAGCATTGCCCGCTATTGTTAAAGAAACTGATAGCAATAGTATGAATACTATTAGAACCGGGGTAGAAAAACGCTTCATAAGTCCTCCAAAATTTGGTTAGATGTTAACTATTCATTTAATGATTTTAGACTTTCAGATATATATTTTACCTCCCTTCGTTTATTAATCTGAAAGCGATTAAACTAATACTGTTAATTTTTATTCTCTTCCCCAATAGGGTGCACCAGTGTACTGCATCCCCATTTTATATACTTTTACAAGATCCGTGGTAGTCACACCCGATAACGTTATACCTCGATTTAAATACACGTACCTGCTTCTGCCATAAACAACCTGATCCACCGAAGATGGCATAATTTTCAGTTTGTAGTAAGGAGTAATTGAGCCATCATTTTCTAACACAAATATTGAATTATCTGGAACATTTTTTAAACAAAGAATTATCATTCCATTCACATCAATATCAAATGATCCTATATCGGCTGATTTGTATTTGGATGTACTTTCTAAATCCACAACAACTTGCGATTCTCCTAAACTGCCTGAATTATCAAGAATTTGGTTTTTATATATTGTTTTATTTGAATTTACATAAACATATCCATCGAATACTCGGACTTGTTTAATGGCGATGTCTTCGTGATAACCTGTATAGGTTTCGGTTTTTTCCGGAGTAACCACACACACACCATCTCTGTCACCTAAATACATGTTATCATTTTCATCAAAATCAAAATAGTTAGCGTCTTCAGACAATTCTATATAAACTTCTTCCTTGGGATTTTCAATATTAGGATTAAACCGATATACTTCTTTATCTTCTAT